>NZ_JARBAE010000074.1:0-16609 GCF_033795305.1 Streptomyces sp. AK02-01A | reverse complement strand
GCTCCCGCCCCCGCCCTTCCGCTGCCTGTGGAGCCGCCGTGACCGTCGATCATGCCCCGCCGGACATATCCGCCCGGTCAACGAATCAACAACCCGAACTGGAACCGGTCACGCCCGCCTCGGCCCCGGGCTCCCGGCGCCGCTCCGTGCCGCGCTGGCTGCGCCGCACCATCGGTCCGCTGCTTCTCCTCATCGCCTGGCAGGTGCTGAGCGCGACCGGCGTACTGCACCGCGACATCCTCGCCTCGCCCGGCACCATCGCCCGGGCCGCGGGCGATCTGATCGCGGACGGGACTCTGCCGTCCGCCATGGCCATCTCACTCCAGCGCGTCGCCGTGGGCCTGCTGCTCGGCGGAGTGACCGGAATCGCGCTGGCCCTGGTCTCCGGGCTCTCCCGGCTCGGCGAGGATCTTGTCGACGCGACCGTACAGATGCTGCGCACCGTGCCATGGGTCGGTCTGATCCCGCTGTTCATCATCTGGCTGGGCATCGGCGAGGCTCCCAAGATCGCGCTCATCGCGCTCGGTGTCGCCTTCCACCTCTATCTCAACGTGTACGCCGGGATCCGCGGCGTCGACGAGCAACTCATCGAGGCGGGACAGTCGTTGGGGCTAGGCCGCTGGGGGCTGATCCGGCATGTGGTGCTGCCGGGCGCCCTGCCCGGCGCGATGACCGGCCTGCGGTACTCGCTCGCCACCGCCTGGCTGGCCCTGGTCTTCGGCGAGTCCATCAACGCCGACGCCGGTATCGGCTTCCTGATGAACCAGGCCCGGGAGTTCTTCCGCACCGACGTCATCGTCGTCTGCCTGGTCGTCTACGCCTTTCTCGGCCTCCTCGCCGATGCCGTCGTCCGCACTCTCGAAAGGCTGCTGCTGCAATGGCGACCGACCTTCAAGGGCCAGTGAGTCCGGTGTTCTCCGGTGCGGCGGTACGAGTCGAGGGGCTCAGCCGTGCCTTCGACGGACGTCCGGTGATCGACAAGCTCGATCTGACGCTGCGGCCCGGCGAGTTCACGGCGCTGCTCGGCCGCAGCGGCTGCGGCAAGTCGACTCTGCTGCGCGTGCTGGCCGGCCTCGACCGCGACATCGAGGGCACGGTGCTCGTGCCGAAACGGCGCGCGGTCGCCTTCCAGGCCCCTCGGCTGATGCCCTGGAAACGGGTCTGGCGCAATGTGCTGCTCGGACTGGACGGAAAACCGGAACGGGCCGTGGCCGAGAGCGCGTTGGCGGAGGTCGGGCTCAGCCACCGGTCGGGCGCCTGGCCCAAAACACTCTCCGGCGGCGAGGCGCAGCGTGCCTCACTCGCCAGGGCTCTGGTCCGGGAGCCCGATCTTCTGCTGCTCGACGAGCCCTTCGGCGCACTGGACGCACTGACCCGGATCAAGGCCCAGCGGCTGGTGGCCGAGTTGTGGCAACGGCGCGGCTGCGCGGTACTGCTGGTCACCCACGACGTGGAGGAGGCGCTGCTGCTCGCGGACCGGGCACTGGTGATGCGGGACGGCGTCATCGCGTACGAGACACAGGTCTCGCTGGACCGTCCGCGCTCCGTCGGCGATCCCGGTTTCGCCGCGTTGCGCTCCCGGCTGCTCACCGAGCTGGGCGTGGACGAACCGGCCGCGCCCGGCGCCGCCGCATAGGTGCTGTCCCGCACCGATTCCGTGCGGTGTCCCGTCCCGCCGCTCCGCTCCCGTCAGAAAGCCGGCCCGCCATGAAACGCGTTCTGCCCGCCGTCCTGCTGCCGCTCGTCCTGCTTCTCGCCGCCTGCTCGGGCGCCTCGTCCACCGATGCCTCGGGCGGTTCGGGAGGCTCGGGAGGCAACACCGACGGCAAGGGCTCTCTGACTCTCAACGTCGGCGACCAGAAAGGCGGTTCGGAGGCCGTTCTGCGCGCCGCGGGTGAGCTCGACGATCTCCCGTACAAGGTCACGTGGTCGACGTTCACCTCCGGGCCGCCGATGCTCGAAGCCGTCAACGCCGGCGCCGTGGACATCGGCTCCGTCGGCAACACTCCGCCGGTCTTCGCCGCCGGGGCCGACTCGAAGATCACGGTGGTGGCCGCGACACACGGCGACTCCCGGGGCGAGGCCATCCTCGTACGGAAGGACTCACCGCTGAAGCGGGCCTCCGACCTCAGGGGCAAGTCGGTCGCGGTCGCCCAGGGCAGCTCGGCGCACTACCAGCTCATCGCCTCCCTCAAGAAGGCAGGTCTGACTCTCGACGACATCAAGGTCACCCTGTTGCAGCCGGCCGACGCCCTGGCCGCGTTCACCAGCGGCAAGGTGGACGCCTGGGCGGTGTGGGACCCGTACACCTCGCAGGTGCTGCACGGCGGACGCGGCCGGGTGCTGACCGACGGCCAGGGTGTCGTCAACGGTCTGAATCTCCAGGTCGCCGCGCCGGCCGCGCTCAAGGACAAGGAGAAGGCCGCGGCGATCGGCGACTACATCGAGCGGCTGCGCCGGGCACAGGACTGGGTCTTCGACCATCCCGAGGAGTGGGCGAAGGTCTGGGCGAAGGACACCGGCCTGCCGTACGAAGTCGCCCTGGACGCGGTGAAACTGAGCTACGGCACCCGTGTGCCGGTCGCGCTGGACCAGGCCGCGATCGACTCCGAGCAGGACATCGCCGACACCTTCGCCGACCTCAAGCTCATTCCCCGCCGCTTCGACTTCGCCCAGTACGTGGACGACCGGTTCAACAAGGATCTGCCGCCGTCGACCTCACCGGCGCGCAGCTACGGAAAGGCCTCTTCCCGATGAGCATTCATCTGCACTGGTTCCTGCCGACCGGAGGCGACGGACGTACGCTCGTGGACCGCCACGCGTACACCGACGGAGGCATCGGACGCTCCAAGATCACACCGGTGCGCGGGGTCCGGGCTCCGGACATCGAATATCTGGCGCAGATCGCCAAGGCGGCCGAGCGACTGGGCTTCGAGGCGGTACTGACGCCGACCGGCACCTGGTGCGAGGACGCCTGGCTGACGACCGTGGCACTCGCGCAGCAGACCGAGCGGCTGAAGTTCCTGGTGGCTTTCCGTCCCGGGCTGATCTCACCGGTGCTGGCGGCGCAGATGGCGGCCACGTATCAGCGCATCACCCGTGGCCGGCTGCTGCTCAATGTGGTGACCGGCGGTGACTCGACCGAGCAGCGGCGCTTCGGTGATCATCTCGACCACGACCGGCGTTATGCCAGGACCGCGGAGTTCCTCTCGGTGATCCGGGGAGCCTGGGGCGGGCGTCCTTATGACTTCGACGGCGAGCACTACCAGGTGGAAGGCGGACTGACCGCGCTGCCGCCCGACCCGCTGCCGGAGATCTTCTTCGGCGGCTCGTCGGCGGCGGCCGGACCGGTGGCCGCGGAGCACGCGGATGTCTATCTCACCTGGGGCGAGCCGCCCGCTCAGGTGAAGGAGAAGATCGACTGGATCCGTGGGCTGGCCGAGGAGCGGGGCCGCACGGTCCGCTTCGGTATCCGGCTGCACACGATCTCGCGGGACTCGGCACAGGATGCCTGGGCCACGGCGCACCGGCTGCTGGACGATCTCGATCCGGAGACGGTCGCCGCCGCTCAGCAGGCGCTGGGCAGAAGTGAGTCGGTGGGCCAGCAGCGGATGCTCGCTCTGCACGGCGGCTCGCGCGACCGGCTGGAGATCTCGCCCAATCTGTGGGCCGGTGTGGGTCTGGTCCGGGGCGGTGCCGGCACCGCGCTGGTGGGCAGCCACGCCGACGTGGCGGACCGGATCGAGGAACACGAGCTGGGCATCGAGCACTTCGTGCTCTCCGGCTATCCGCATCTTGAGGAGGCGTACTGGTTCGGAGAGGGTGTGACTCCGGAGCTGGCGGCACGTGGTCTGCTCGCGCAGCGGCCTTCGGAGGTGCCGGCGGCGAACGGGCGGCCGTCGGCCGCGCCCGGAGGTGCTCCGCTGCTGTTCGCCGGAGGCCGCTGACCGGCTTGCTCCGGACTTGTCGGCCGGCCGGCCCGGGACCGCTCGGCGGGAAGATCCCCGATACCGGAGCTGTTGGCAGAACCGTGAACGAACTCGGGGCGCGGGACATCGATGTGGTGGTCATCGGCGCCGGACAGGCGGGCCTGTCCGGCGCCTACCATCTCCGGCGGTCGGGCCTCGAACCCGACCGGGACTTCGTGGTGCTGGACCATGCCCCGCGGCCCGGCGGCGCCTGGCAGTTCCGCTGGCCCTCGCTGACATACGGCAAGGTGCACGGCATGCACTCGCTGCCCGGGATGGAGCTCAGCACCGCCGAGACCGATGACGGCAGGCCCTCCTCCGAGGTGATCGGCGCGTACTTCACGGCATACGAGGAGCGTTTCTATCTGCGGGTCCACCGGCCGGTGGATGTCTCCGCGGTACGCGAAGGGCCACGCGGGCGGCTGTTGGTGGAGACGTCCGAGGGCACCTGGTCGGCGCGTGCGCTGATCAACGCCACGGGGACCTGGGACCGTCCGTTCTGGCCGCGCTATCGCGGTCAGGAGACCTTCCGCGGCCCGCAGCTCCACACGGCGGACTATCCGGGTCCCGCGCGGTTCGCCGGGTCGCGGGTGATCGTGGTGGGCGGCGGGGCTTCCGGCACCCAGCATCTGATGGAGATAGCGAAGGTGGCGGCGGCCACGACCTGGGTGACACGCCGGCCGCCCGTCTTCCGCGAGGGACCGTTCGGTGAGGAGCAGGGTCGGGCCGCTGTCGCGCTTGTCGACCAGCGGGTACGGCAGGGGCTGCCGCCGGAGAGCGTGGTGTCGGTGACCGGGCTGCCGGTGAACGAGGCCATCACACGGGCGCGCGAGGAGGGTGTGCTCGACCGGCTGCCGATGTTCGACAGGATCACGCCGGACGGCGCTGTCTGGGCCGACGGACGGACGGTGAAGGCCGATGTGATCCTCTGGGCGACCGGGTTCCGCGCGGCCATCGACCATCTCGCACCTCTTGGACTGCGTGAGCGCGGCGGCGGCATCAAGGTCGAGGAGACCCGGGCCGTACGGGACGAACGCATCCATCTCGTCGGGTACGGGCCTTCGGCCTCCACGATCGGCGCCAACCGGGCCGGACGCGCGGCGGTGCGGGAGATCACGCGGCTGCTGGCGCGTGAACCGGCCGCGGCCTGAGCGACCGAAGACGCCTGCGGATCAGCCGGGAGCGGGCGAGCTCCTGCGGTTCTCGTTGAATTCCTCGACGTTCTTCTGATGCTCCTCATAGCTGTTCGTGAAGCGGGTGTCGCCGGGCGCCACGGTCACGAAGTAGAGCCAGTCTCCGTGCGCGGGAGCGATCGCCGCGTTCATCGCCTCCTCTCCGGGATTCCCGATCGGAGTGGGCGGCAGGCCCTTGCGCGTATAGGTGTTGTACGGACTGTTGATCTTCGTGTCCTGATGGCTGGTGTCCAGGGTGGAGCGGTTCAGCGCGTAGTTGAGTGTCGAGTCCATCTGGAGCGGCATCCCTTGCGCGAGCCGGTTGTGCACGACCCTGGCGACCTTGCCCATGTCGGCCGCCGTCTCGGCCTCGGCCTGGACGATGCTGGCGATGGTGACCGTCTGATAGACGGTCACGCCGTTGCGCTGGGCGCCTTCTCTGATGCGCTCGGCCCCGAACCGCTGGTTCGCGGTGTTGACCATGTAGCTCAGCAGGCTGCGCGGGGTCGTCGAGGAGCTGATCGGATATGTCGCCGGAAACAAATAGCCCTCGGGATTGTCCCGGGCGGCCGGCGGCAGTTTGAGCCGCGCGCCGACCGCCGCTTTCTGGGTGGCACCGGGAGGCGCGCCCAGGGCCTGGTCGACGGCGGCGTACACCTGAGTGGCGCGCCGGCCCTCCGGAACGACCAGCGCGGTCCGTGCCACTTTCGGCGGCTCGCCGCCCAGCAGAAGTACGGGGACCAGCACCGCGGCCCCGGCGAGCAGGGCCGTGGACATCAGTACGACGAGTCGGCCACGGCGGGTCAGACGGGGTCTGCGCCTGGGCCTGGCTCGCGGAGGCTCGTTCATCATGCGCGCACGCTAACCCGGAGTGATCACCGATCCCGGCACCTGAGGTCCCGGCGACACGGAAGGCATACGGACGGACGGCAACCCCGGACACGGAGAGCGAGCACCCACCGGAGCATTCGAATATGTGACCGAATTCGGTGCCTTGTCTTCCGGGTTGGCCGTCCGGCCGCTTGTGATTGGTCGAGATAGCTGTCACTTGGGCTGGCTATCTGTCACTGCTCGATCGGGGAGGCTCGCCTGGTCGCTCCGGTGTTGTCGTGTCGCACTGCAGTTGGCGGATCCTCACTGCGTGGCGCCCTGAGAGGTTGTCCGTTCTCACCCCCTGTGCGGAGTGGAGCCATCCGAGCCGCACCATGTGGTCGAAGTCGGTGCGGCGTGAAACTGACGGGTTCGTGGATTCTCAGATGGTTGTGGCTGGGAACCTGCGGGTCAGTGGTGGGTTAGGGCTTGGCTGGCCTGCGGGTTCGGGCCTTCTATGGCGAGCGAGCGGATCACCGACATCCTCGAACAGTCCCCGCGGCCCTGTGGAGGGACGAAGTACACCTTGGCCCGAGACGGAGGCGTCCGCAGTCGATGTCCGGTCCGGCCCGTCTCTTGCCGTGTGACCGAGCGCAGTTGACGATCGTTCCGCCTGCCGGATCGGCCCTGTTCTCGTAATAGCCGCCGCCACCCGTCATGTAGCGGAGCGTGACTGACTTCCGAGACCCGCAGTGGGGGCGTGCAGGTTGACGCGGTTCTCGTACTCGCGGCGGGTCTTGCGCTGGGCAGGGACCGCCGCAACGCCGTCGAGGGCCTGGCAGAGGTCGAGGAGTCGGCGGTGGATCGTGGGTACAGCGGTGATGCGCAAGGTGTAGCCCTGGCCGCACCGTACGGTCACGCCCTGATCGAGGGCGGTGCGTTCGACGGGCTCCAACTCGGCGGCGTGGAGGAAGTCGGCGACCTTGCCCGGCATGTCGAGAACGACCGGCAACTCCGGGGCCGGGGCGTCCGGGTCTGCGGCCGTGTACTCGGGCAGCAGGTCCGCGACGGCGGTACGGATGGCGCCGCGGCTGACGCGGTGTCGCGGGAGAGGGCGGCGATGGACCGGCCTTCCAGCTACGCGGCACGCACGGCCCAGTCTTCCCGGTCGAGACGGCCGGGCGGCGCCCGCCCTTGTTCTCCTTGGCTTCGGCAGCCCGCAGTCCGGTCGTACGTCAGCTCGCGCTGGAGGTCGCGCTGGAGTTCTCCGGCGGCGGCGAGGGTCTGCACCATGAACTTCACGGTGGACAGCAGCTCGCCAGTGCGCGGGTGGCGGGCGCTGAGGTCCGTGCCGGAGAACGCGCCGTCGTGGCCCTCGGTACTGGTGGGCTCTCGTATTCAACTGTCGCCAGTTTTAGTGCCCACCGGAGGCAGCAATAACTCCAGCACCGACCACTGCTCATCAGAAAGTTCCTCTCGCCCCACATCTTGATCATCACCGTGCAGGGCGTGCACAGGAATTAGAACCTAGAACACGGCCTGGGCCGACCGGTCCTCAACCGGTCCCCAAGAACGACGGAAAGGCGGTACCGGATTTCTCCGATACCGCCTGCGACCTGCCGAAAAGCAAGTCGGGACGACAGGATTGGAACCTGCGACCCCTTGACCCCCCAGGAGTATGGGTCACCTGGATTATCCGCAGATAGCAGACTTAGTCCGGGTGCATGGTGTGTCTGGGAGGCTCTGTCGTGCGTTTACCGCGCACATCGTGTGGTCCCCAACTGGTCCCCGAGCGATGGCCTCGACGAGCCGTTGAATCTGCCCTCCCCAGGCCGGCCCGCCTGCCGTCGGGCCCGGTTCATGCCGCAAGCGTCGCCCGCACCTGACGCGGGGTGCTGAGTGTCCCGCCGACGGCCGTCGTGCGGGCCAGGCGGCGGCTCATGAGCATGGTCGCGGACCACCAGATAAACGCCTCGCCGCTGGCGGGCAGTGTCTCGAAGTCGCGGCCCAGGAGCCTCGATCGCACCAGCCATCACAGGGGGCGCTCCACCACCCAGCGTCTCGGCAGCACCACGAAGCATGTGAGTTGGCTTCGACAACCCTCGTGCTGCACCTGAACCGTCTTCATGATCGATGGGGATACAGCTTCTGATATCTCAGGAACGTTTGAATTCAGTGCTGTTGCCCTGGAGTGTGACGCGTACACCGCTGTCGGTCATTTGGGCTGTCTTCATGGACATGTCGAGCGGGTACGCCTTCTGGTTGGAGCTGTCGGGCAGCCGGTCCTCGATTTTCTGCCTGTACTGGTCGGGTGCGGGCCGGCCGAATATGTTCACCCCTTCGAGGGCGAAGGTCAGGTGGCCGGCGTCGATCTTGGGTTTGAGGTTGACCTCCGCAACGCCGCCGGGTCCCATCTGAAGGGTGAGTGTGTTGGTCGTGGGGTCGGGCCGGACTCCGGCGACCTGGACCTGTCCCTGGCCAACTTGTTGGGCTATGGCGCTGGCCGGTATTTCGATCTCGGCTTGTGTGCTGCCGATCGTGGTGGTGCCGCCGCCGAAGGCAACGTCGTTCAGCCGGATGTGCATGTCCGCGTTGTCGAAGTTGCCGATCTTGGCGTTGTCGCTGCTCACCTTCACGGTATCGACGTGTTTCTTCACGACGGCGACCAGTGAGAGTGGACCGCCTGGTGTCACGTCGACGTCGTAACCCAGCTTCTTCGAGATGGCTTCGGAGATCCTGTTCTCGATAACCGTACGAGCCGCGAGGTTGCCGACGGCGAGGAGTACCACGACCGTGGCCAGTGCGATCGCGGCCACGGCGGGTTTGTTCCTGAGGAGGCGGCGGAGCCGGCTGGGGGGTGGCTGCGAATAGGGTTTGGGGCGCATCAGGTCTCCTCAGTGGGCGCAGTGTGGACCGGCTTCGCAGTGGCGGGGGCGGGTTGCGAGGGGCGTTCGGGGTCGAAGTGGGGCAGGATCCGGTCGAGCCAGCGGGGGATCCACCAGTTGGCCCCCTTGAACAGGTACATGGTTGCGGGGACGAGGATGAGCCGTACGACGGTGGCGTCGACGATGACGCTGACGGCCAGTCCGAGGGAGATCATCTTGATGACGACGCTGTCGGACAGGAGGAATGCGAGGAAGACGCTGGTCATGATGAGTGCTGCGGAGGTGATGACCCGTGCGGTGGAGCTGAGTCCGGTGGCGATGCTGGTGTCGTTGTCCCCGGTGTGGATCCAGGCTTCTCTGACGCGGGAGAGGAGGAAGACTTCGTAGTCCATGGAGAGGCCGAAGACGATGGCGAACATCATCATGGGTACGTAGGACTCGATGGGGACCGTCTCGTGGACCCCGATCCATGATCCGCCCCAGCCCCACTGGAACACGGCGACCACGACGCCGTAGGCGGCGGCGATGGAGAGCATGTTCAGGATGGCGGCGCTGACCGCGATCAGGACGCTGCGAAAGACCAGGAGCAGCAGGAGGAAAGCCGCGGCGGCGACGACGCCGATGATCAGCGGCAGGCGTTCGACGACGATGTCGGTGAAGGCGATCTGACCGGCCGTCGTTCCGGTTACGTATGCCTGCGCCCCGTCGTCGCCCACTGCCTTGGGCAGCGTGGTGTCCTGGAGAGTGTGGGCGAGGTCGGCGGTGGCGTCGTCCTGGGGGCCCGTCCTGGGCGTGACGCTGACGGTGAAGAGCGCGTTGTCGGGGCTGGAGACGGCGGCGCCGACGGAGGCAACGTTGGCGTTGTCCGCGACGACGTCCCGTACGGAGTCGGAGAGCGCCAGGCGGTCGGCGGATGTGGGGGTCTGCTTCTGGTCGACCTTCACGACGACGGTCAGGGGCCCGTTGGAGCCGGGCCCAAAGCCGTCCGTCATCAGATCGAAGGCCCGGCGACTTGTTGTGTCCGACGCGTCGTTGCCGGCGCCCAGGTGCCCGAGGTCGATGGAGAGAGCGGGGATACCGAGGATCCCCAGCATCAGGACGCCTGTCACCAAACATGTCTTGGGGCGGCGCTTGACGGCTCCGGCCCAGCGGGCCCAGACGTCGTCCTGGGTGTCGGGCTCGTCGACCGGGGTGCGGACATGCCACCTGTCGATCTTTGTGCCGACAAGGCCAAGGAGGGCTGGTGCCAGCGTGAGGGACGCGGCTGCCGAGACGATGACGGTCACGGCCGCTGCCGCTCCGAGGGTACCGATGAACACGATGCCGGAGGCATAGAGGCCGGCCAGGGCGATGGCGACGGTCACGGCGGCGACAACAACGGCCCGCCCGCTGGTCGAGACGGTTCTGCCGGCGGCGGTAGCCGCGTCGGGGCTGTCATGCAGAAGTTTGCGATAGCGGGTGGTCAAGAACAGGGCATAGTCGAGGCCCACGCCCAGGCCCATCATGGTGGCGATGGTGGGTGAGGCGGCGCCGAAGGTGAACACCGCGGCGAGCAGGCCCAGCAGCGAGATCCCGCACAGCAGCGCGATGACGGCACTGAGCAGGGGGAACAGTGCCGCGACGAGGCTTCCGAAGCCGATCAGGAGAACCAGCAGAGCCACGCCGAGACCGATGATTTCCGAAACGCGGTCTCCGCCCTTGGGTTTCGCCAATTGCCCGAGCTGACCGCCGTATTCCACCTCGACCTGGTCGGCGCGGAGGGGCGCGACAGCCGCGTCGACACCGTCCAGATACGTCTTGTCGAATGTGAGGGGATTCGAGCTGAACCGGACCGTGATGTACGCGGTCTGCTGGTTCTTCGTGACAGCCCCCGGTGTGGCGAAGGGGTCCGAGACGGACAGCACACTGTTCAGGTCTTCGAGACTGCTTCTGACTTCCGTGACATCACTCTTGTGGTCGGCCAGCGTGCCGCTGCCGGTGTGCAGGACGATCGGCACCGAAGTGCCGCCGGCCCCGGATTTGTGCTCCTTGAGAAGCTCTGAGCCGGTATTGACGGACGTGCCGGGAAGGGTGAAATCATCCTCGTACGAACCGCCGATTGCGCGATTGGCGGCGACGGACGCGACAAGTACCAGCAGCCACACGGCGAGGACCCGCCAAGGCCTGCGTGCGCACCAGGTGCCCAGCCGGTAGAGCTTCGACGGCGCGAACGGTTCCAGTGGGACGCCCGGCGAGGTGGGAGTGGGTGGTGGGACTGTAGCCATGGCACGGATTGTGGAGGCCCCGGATGCGGGCAGTATCAGGATGATGTTTGGGGACGGTAAGGATCTTCCCGCTGGTGGCGGAGCCCGATCCGCACGCGTGGCCGCAGGAGGACAGGACGGCGTCCGGGCCGTTGGCCGGGGCCGGTGTCAGGTGCTTGCTTCGGGGGACCGCGGGAGGGTGACGGTGAAGGACGCCCCGCCCTCCGGTGACGTGCCGGCGACGCTGATCTGTCCGGTCAGGCGGCGGACTAGGCGATGGACGATGGCCAGGCCGAGGCCGCTGCCGACGGGTCGGCTGCCCCGGTAGCGGGCGTACAGTGCCCCGCGGTCGAAAGTAACGGAAATGTCGTCGGGGGTGAGGCCGGGACCGCCGTCGCGGATCTGGAACTCGGCGCCGCCCGGGATGTCGCGCAGAGCGAAGACGAGCTGTTCACCGGGCGGTGTCACACGCAGGGCGTTCTCGGCCAGCCCGTCGATCACCTGCCGCACGCGAAAGCCGTCCGTCTCTGCCGTCACGGGCCGGCCAGGGCTTTCGTAGCGGAACCGTACGCCCTTGCCCTCGCAGCGTACGAACCACGTTCTGGCCGCCTCCTCGAACAGTGCGTCGAGATCGATCCGCTGCACGTTCAGGCGGAAGTCGTCCGCGTCCAGGCGGGCGAGATCGAGGAGATCCTGGATGAAGTGTTCGAGGCGCTGGGCCTCGGCGAGCACGACGGTGCCGACGGGTGCCGTGTCGTCCTGGTCCACGACACCTTCTGCGAGGGCTTCCGCGTAGCCGAGGATGGCTGTCAGCGGCGTCCGCAGCTCATGGGAGACGGATGTCAGGAAATCGTGCTGACGTTTTTCGCTGCGTCGCAGGCCGGTGTCCAGGGTGGTGAGCGCTTCCGCGAGGTCGGCGATCTCCCGGTGCCGGCCCGGCTCCACGATGACTCCCCGCTCCCCGCGGGCCAGCCGCCGGGCCGAGGACGCGGCCCGCTTGACGGGCCGGGTGATGTGCCGGGCCAGCAGGCCGCCCGCCAACGTGGCACTGACCAGACCGATCGCGGTGGGCAGCAGCAGTACACGTCGGGTGTGGTCCGTCGCCTGATCAACGGTGGTGAAGGGCTGTGTGAGCACGATGCCGCCGCCTACAGCGGTCGGCGCGCCCTCCAGCAAAACGTCCTCCCCGTCCAGCTGACCCGTGAGGGACACCTGATGTCCGGCCCTCAGGGCCGCGGCGGTCCGGCCACTCACCGCGGGGGCGGATCCGCCTGTCACGGGACCCGAGGGCGGCACCAGCGCCAGGCGGATCCCGTTGAAGCCCGCGATACGCTGCTGGCGGTGCAGCAGCGGCAGGGACAGCCGCGGGGTGTCGGCCCACACCTTCGCCTGCCGCGAGAGGGTTTCGCGCTGTTCGGACTCGGTACTGGAACGCACCAGCTGCCAGGCGACCACGCACGTCAAAAGCGCCGCCAAAGCCGCGACCAAAGTGGTGGAGGTGATGATGGAACGCGTGAGCGTCCCGCGCTTCCTGCCGGAAACCGCGGCCACCCGATCGCTCTTCACGTGGTCGGAACCACGCTGTATCCGACACCACGATGGGTGCGGATCGGGCTCGCGTCCCCCAGCTTGGCACGCAGCTGCGCCACGTAGACATCGACTACGCGCCCGTTGTAGTCGCCGTATCCCCACACGTGCGCCAGGAGTTGTTCCCGGGTGAACACCGTTCCTGGGCTCTCCGCCAGACGGGCCAGCAGGTTGAACTCGGTCGCCGTCAACTCCACGGGCTCCCCGTCCGCCATGACAGTCCGCGTCAGAACATCGATACGCGTGCGGCCGGCGGTGCGGGTCGAGCCGCCGGAGCCGGTGATACGTGAACGCCGCAGAAGTCCCTTCACCCGGGCCATCAGCTCTTGGGGCGAGAACGGCTTGGTGATGTAGTCATCGGCCCCCAGCTCCAGTCCGAGCACACGGTCCGTCTCACTGTCGCGGGCCGTCACCAGGAGAACCGGCGTCCAGTCCCCGCTCTCACGCAGTGCCCGGCATACCTCGACGCCGTCCATACCGGGTAGCCCGATATCCAGAATGACCGCCACCGGCCTGAGACGCCGCACAGCCCGCAAACCACTGTTGCCATCGCTCTCGATCTGAACAGAAAAGCCCTCACGCCGCAGGTAGAGGGATTGTAGATCCGCGATGTGCCGCTCGTCCTCCACCACCAGCACCATGCCTTTGGCTCCGTCTTCCACCACCACTCCTTCGCCGCACGCGTAAGTCCCGATCCTCTACGACCCCGGGCACGGGCACAAACACGCGTCTTTTCCCGCCGACTCTGTGCCGCGAACGCCACGGTATACATGGAAGCGGCAGCCCCACGAACGCTGAGGAAGCGCGAAGAGCAGCGGGGAAGGGGCGGCTCCAGGGCCTGGGCGAGCGGTGCGCCCGCCACTTCATCGTCGTCATCACACTCTGGCCGGTCACCCTGGGTGTTCTCCACGCACCGCAGAGCAAGTTTCGGCGGTGCATACTCCGACGGCTTCAACCTGCCGGGCACGCAATCGAATCTCGGAGTGGACGAAGGCCCAGGTGTCGGCCAAGCTCCACCGCGTGGTGCTTGACGAACTCGGCTCCCGGGGTGAGCTGGACTGGTCGGGGTGCGCGATCGACTCGGTGAACATGCGTGCTCTGAAAAGGGGGACCTGACAGGTCCGAATGCTGTGGACCGGGGCAAGTACGGGTCGAAGATCCACTTGATCACCGAGCGGACCGGTCTGCCCCTGTCCGTCAGAATCTCGGGAGCCAATCTGTAATAGAGGGCGCGACCGTGGATGTCGAGGTGCGAGGGTTTGACCTTGCTCAGTCGCAAGGGTGTGCTGCCTTCGGATCCCAGGGGCGCTCACCGGTTCTCACCGTCCCTGTCACTGTTAGGCCCGTGTTGGGTCTTTGGTGAAGCGGTGAGGGTGGGCGGCCTTGACGTATTTCATGGCGGTGGTGTCGCTGATACCGAAGCCACGCATGAGGTGGACGGGGTCGGCGGTCTCGTGGGCTTCGTCGAGGATCCGGTCGATGCGGAGTTGCCGGGGCTGGATGCCGAGGTTGAGGAAGAGGGGCCGGAGGGTGAATTTAGCGAGGGGTGGTCCGGTGGGGTCGAGGGAGGTCTGCTGGGTGACGAAGAGGTGGGGGTTGGTGCTGCGGGGCCAGCGTTCGAAGCGTTCGCGGAGCCAGTTCGCCAGGAGCTTCGTGGTGAGTTCGTCGAGGTAGAGGGTGTCGGGGCCGTAGTTGCGGCGGACGGTCATGCGGCCCTTTGACCGGTTGAGGTCGGTGAACTGCAGGCGGGCGATCTCGGTCGGACCCAGGGCGTGGATTGCGGTCAGGGCGACCACGGCTTTGGCCATGGCGGTGGGTGCGCGGTCGATCAGGCCGATGAGTCGGTCGGAGGGGATGCGGCGGGGTGCGCTCGCGACGTAGGTGACGGAGACGCCGCGGGCCGGATCGCGGAAGATGACACGCTCACGTTTCAGTGCCCGGAACAGGGACCGCAGGCTGCTGTGGAGTGCGTGGGCCCGGTGGCCGGTGACCGTTTCGAGGACGGCCTCGACGTCCGTGGTGGTGATCTCGCGGAGGCTGCTGACCTGAGCTCCCCATTGCCGCAGGACCGGCAGGCTGTAGTGGGCGTAGTGGCGGATGGTTCCCCAGTCCACGACCGGGGAGGGCCGGCGGCCGTTCCCGCGCATCACGCGCACCCAGACCTCGGCTTCGGCGCAGAGGCGGGCGGGAAGGGCGTGAAGGAGCCGCTCGACGGCGGCCCCCCGCTACCTTGGGTACTCCGGCACATTCCACCGCGCCTACCGATGGCCCCAGCCCGGCCTGCGCGTCGCCTGGCCGCCAGCCGCACCTGCCCGCCGTCTCTGAGCGTGCTGCCTCGGCGCGGGCCGCGGGGTGGTCGTTGGCGGCGCTGATCCCCAGGATGAGTACGTCGCCGCGCCGGATCTGCTGTCCCCCCAGCTCGGTGTCGCGCAGTGCGTAGCGGGCGGGCATGTTGTTCATCGGCGGGTCGCGCCAGAGCGCCTCGTCGAGTGCGTCGTCCACGCCGAGCCGCCCGCCGTGCAGGCCGCCAACGCGATGCTTCAACCCGAGCCGTCGATCTGGGCACGGATCCTGCGCCGGTCGTAACCCGCTGCGCGTCGGCGGGCTCCGTTCCCAGGAGCCCGCCGAGCCCGCCTGCATCTCGGCCTGCTCAAAGCCGTTCCGCTCCAGCAGGACAGCGGCGTCGGCGAGCGCGCCACGCAGCACAGGTCGTCACGCGGATCGATCGGCGCAGGGGACTCGCGAGGAGCTGCCTACGCGGCTGGCCCCGGATCCTCGTCGAGGGCCAAGAGGTCCATCGCGAGGTTCAGGTAGTCGCCGTGTGCGCGCGGGGAAGGCGTCGTGTGTCCCAGAGCTGCGTGAAGTCGGCCATGCGGTCAGCTGTGGGCGGGCGGTCGCGGTGGCCCGTGGATCCGGTGGGCTCGTCGTTCTCGGGATTCATGCCGAGAAAGTTGCCACCGCCATGTCGCAGTTACGTCGCAGCAGCAGCCTCATTGATCTGCTGGATCCCGCCGGAGCCCAGCAGTGGGCGGCCGGGTTGCTGGCGCCGCTCCACGCCTTGAATCGTGGCCAGCGTGACCCGTTGGAGCAGATCCTCCCTCTCGCCCTTGCCTATCCGTACACGCACGCTGCCGCCGCGAGGCGTGAACCGCACTGGGCGGTACGACAGTTCACCACCACCGCGAAAGCCGGATCGTTTGAGAATGCCACCGGCTCGGAGTCCCAGACCATCTGGCAGATACGCAGGTCACCACCTGCCACCTACGCTGGGACGGAACAGTTTAGGGCGTTGGTGTGTTCGGTCTGCGCGATGACGTTGGGGAGGTAGCGGTCGAGCGCGGCCGTGAGTTCGCGGTGCTTGCGAGCGGGTCGATGGGTCATGCGTCCGAGGTGACGTAGGGCCGGGTGTGGGCTGGAGGTTTGCTGGAGGGCTGGCTGGAGGCAGGGTTCGCTGCTGGTGGCCCGGGCCCAGACGTAGATCGTGGCTGCAAGACGGTCTTCATTCGTCCAGGCGGTTCTGGGGTGTCCGCTGGTGATGTCCGCCACGATGGCGTCCCAGTCGGTGTCGTGCAGGCTCCAGCCGCGCAGGGATTCGCGGCGCTGGTGGTAGTCGATAAGGGGTTCCGTGATGAGGCGATCGGCGATCCGTGTGATTGCTTGGAGGTACTCGGATTCCTTGCCGCTGGTACGGAGCCAGGAAGTGATCTGCGTGCCGCTGTTGAATGCTCGGGCCGGCGGAAGTCCGAGGAACTTGGCTGCCTGGGGCCGTGAGACGTCGTGGACCATCTGGACCAGGCGGATGGCAGCGTCTCGGTGGGCTTGCAGGGTGTGGTCGTCCGCTAGGAGCAACGCCGTTCAGTTAAGGCGGGGCTGGGGACGTCAAGGGCTGCTCATGATCATGTTGACGGTGATGGTGGCTTTGTAGGTGGTCCGGTCGATGGTGG
>NZ_JARBAE010000073.1:0-17614 GCF_033795305.1 Streptomyces sp. AK02-01A | reverse complement strand
CGGCCCGCGCCCAGACCGGACCGCAACCCCCGCCGGAGGCGACCCGCACCACCGGGCCCCGCCCAAACAAGCCCGCAACCCCCGCCGGAGGCGCTACGTCGCTCGGATCGATTCGTCGATCGTCGGGAACGCGAACGTAAAGCCCGACTCCAACAGGCGCGCCGGTACCACGCGTTGGCTGCCCAGTACGTCCTCCGCCAGGTCGCCCAGGGCCAGCCGCAAGGCCAGCGCCGGGACCGGGAACGGCGTCGGGCGGTGCAGGACGCGGCCCATGGCCGCTGTCACCTCGCGGTTGGTGACCGGTTCCGGCGCCGTGAGGTTCACCGGGCCCTCCAGCGACTCCGTGTCGATCAGATGCCGCAGCGCCGCCACATGGTCGTGCAGCGCGATGAAGCTCCAGTACTGCCGGCCCGAGCCGAGCCGTCCGCCCAGGCCCGCCTGGAAGATCGGGAAGAGCCGCCCCCAGGCTCCGCCCTTGCGGGAGACCACGAGGCCGGTCCTGGCGAACACCGTTCGTACGCCCGCCTCTTCCGCGGCCGCGGCCGCCTCCTCCCATTCGACGCAGAGCGACGGAAGGAAGCCGTCGCCGGGCGGCGCGTTCTCGTCCACCGCCCGGTCGCCGGTGTCGCCGTAGAAACCGACGGCGGATCCGGACACGAACACCCGGGGCTGTTCACCGAGCGAAGCGACGGCCTCCGCGATCGCGGCCGTGCCGAGGAGCCGGCTGTCGCGGATCTCCTTCTTGTACGCCTCGGTCCAGCGGCGGTCGCCGATACCCGCGCCCGCGAGGTGGACGACGGCCTCGCAGCCGCTGAGGCCGCGCGCGTCGACGTACTGCCGTACGGGATCCCATTCCACCTCGTCGCCGGAGCGTGGGCTCCGGCGCACCAGGCGCAGCACCTCGTGTCCGTCCGCGCGCAGGGAGCGTACAAGAGCCGAACCAATGAGCCCGGTGGAGCCGGTGACCGCGATCCTCATGGCCTCCATCCTGCCCCGGTGAGCCCTCATGGCACAGTTGCGCCATGTCCGAACCGCAGATACGTCCCGCACTCCGCTCGGACGACGGAGCCCTGGGCGCACTCGACCGGGAGACGTGGTCACCGCTGCACGCCGTGACGCCGAGACCGCTGCCGCCCTTCGGGCCGTTCTTCGACGCGCGGCACCGGGTCGAGGAGTTCCTGGTCGCCGAGGCCGACGACCGGATCGTCGGCTATATCCGGGTGGGGCGGCCCACTCCGCTCGCCAGCAACGGGCATGTACGGCAGATACAGGGGCTGGCCGTCCATGAGTGGGCGCGCGGCCGCGGTGTGGCGCGCGCCCTGCTGCGCGCGGCGGCGCTGCACGCGCGGAACCAGGGCGCGCGGCGCCTGACGCTGCGCGTGCTGGGGCACAACACTCCCGCGCGGAGGCTGTACGAGGCGGAAGGCTATGCCGTCGAAGGGATCCTGCCGGAGGAGTTCTGCCTGGAGGGTGAGTACGTCGACGACGTGATCATGGGGCTCGCGCTGACCGGCTGAGTGGAGCTCACTCCTTCCCGAAGCGCTCCCAGAGCCGCGGGAACCGTTCCGCCAGCGCCGTGTCGTCCTCGAAGTCGATCGGCGTTCCCTCCGGTTCCGCGGGCTGCGTCGCGATTCCCAGGTCGGGTGCCACCACGCCGGTGAGCTGTTCGTACGCCTCGTCGGCCGCGTATCCCAGCTCCTCGCCGTCCCCGTCGAGATCCTCGTCGAACTCGTCCAGCAGCTCGGCCAGGCTGTCCGGGTCGTGCAGCGTGCCCTCGAAGATCTCCCGGCCCTGGCCGATGAGCCAGCAGCGGAAGAAGTCGAAGGCGTCGTCGCTCGCGCCGTGGAGCAGCACGGTGGCCACGCCCCACAGATCCCAGTGGTACGCGCGGTTGTAGCGCGACTCGAAGTGCCGCGCGAAGTCCAGTACGGAGTCCGGGTCGAGCTGCAGCAGCCGCTCGACCAGCAGATCGGCATGCTCCTCGGGATCGCCCTGGGCGGCCTCGCGAGTGCTGTCGATGATCTCCCAGAACTCCGTCTCGTCCATCACGGGTCCAGCATCGTGCTTGGGAGAGGGCCGCGCACGCGGAGCCGTACGAAACGCCGGGCGTTTCTTATGCCGGACAGAAGGTGTCGCCATTTCGTGCGACGGTCGACCGGTCGGCAGGAACGCATGACGGAGGTGACGGATGGCGGCCAAGCCATTGACAGGGAAGATCGCGCTTGTCGCGGGAGCGACCAGAGGCGCGGGCCGGGCGATCGCGGTGGGGCTCGGCGCGGCCGGCGCGACGGTGTACGCGACCGGGCGGACGACCCGGGAGGGTGTCAGTGAGGTCGGCCGGGTCACGGAGACCATCGAGGAGACGGCGGAGCTGGTCACGGCGGCGGGTGGCGCGGGGATCGCCGTACCGACCGACCATCTCGTGCCGGAGCGGGTCCGCGCGCTGATCGGGCGGATTGAGCGGGATCATGGCCGGCTGGATGTGCTGGTCAACGATCTCTGGGGCGGTGAGCACCTGGTGGAGTTCGGCAAGAAGATGTGGGAGACGGAGCTCGGCCGCGGGCTGCGGATGCTGGAGCTGGGCGTCAAGAGCCATGCCATTACCAGCAGCGTCGCGCTTCCGCTGCTGATCCGCCGGCCGGGCGGACTGGTCGTCGAGGTCACCGACGGCACGGCCAGGTCGAACAGGGCGTTCCGGGAGAACTACTACTACGACCTCGCGAAGAACGCTCCGATCAGAATGGCCTTCACGCTCGGCGAGGACCTCAAGGACGTGGGCGGTACGGCGGTCTCGATCACTCCGGGTTTCCTCCGTTCCGAGCAGATGCTCGACCACTTCGGCGTACGCGAGGAGAACTGGCGCGACGCCATCGCCGAGAGCCCGCATTTCGCGATCTCCGAGTCACCGCTCCTCATCGGCCGGGCCGTCGCGGCCCTGGCCACGGACCCGGAGAAGCAGCGCTGGAACGGCCGGTCGCTCTCCAGCGGGCAGCTCGCGCATGAGTACGGATTCACCGACGCGGACGGCAGCCGCCCGGACGCGTGGAGGTATTTCGAGGACGTCGCGAACGGCGCGAAGGACGCGTCCGCCGACGACTACCGGTAGGCGCCGTCCGGCCGCCGGGTCGTCAACAGCCCGCCAAAGGGGGGGAGTTGGCGGTGGTTACGGCTCCGCCATGGGGACCGGCGTCAGGTGTAGAGCGCGCGCATCCGGGCCGCCGCCTCGCTGAACCGGTCGCGCAGCGAGGCCGGTTCGAGGACCTCCGCCTCCGGGCCCAGGACAAGGAGCTGGGAGAACGCGACCTCCTCCGACTCCACCGCCAGCGTCACCGTGAGCGCGCCGCGCTCGTCCGCCGGGCCCGCCGCCTCGATCGCCTCGCGCGCGGCCGCGCGGTCCACGGCGCCCGGCAGCAGCCGGGCGCCGTCCGCGGAGAGCCGCACCACGATCCGCGCACGCAGCAGCGAGCGCGCGAACTGGGCGGCCTGGGCCTCCCAGAAGCCCGGCAGATCGAAGGAACCGTCCCGTACGAAACGTTCCTGCAGAGGCTCCGCCGAGACGAACCGGTCGATCCGGTAGACCCGGAACGTCCCTCGGGAGCAGGCGCAGAGATACCAGACACCGGCCTTGAGCACGAGACCGTACGGGGCCAGCTCGCGTTCCGTGTCGGCGCCCTGGCGCCGGTAGCGCGTGGACAGCATCCGGTCGCCCCACACCGCTTCGGCGACGACAGGCAGCAGCTCGGGCGTCTCCGGCTCGTGGTACCAGCCCGGGGCGTCCAGATGGAAGCGCTGCGCGGCCGAGTCCTGCGCGTCCCGCAGAGACGGCAGCAGCGCCGCGGACACCTTCAGGCGGGCGACGGACGAGATGTCGTCCAGCCCCATCTCCCGCAGCGCGCCCGGCACACCGGAGAGAAACAGCGCCTCGGCCTCACCACGGGCCAGACCGGTCAGCCGCGTGTGGTAGCCGCCGATCAGCCGGTAGCCGCCGGTCCTGCCCCGGTCCGCGTAGACCGGGACGCCGGCCTCGGAGAGCGCCTGGGCGTCCCGGGTGATGGTCCGCTCGGAGACTTCGAGCTCCCGGGCCAGGTCGGCACCGGTCATGGACGGCCTGGACTGGAGCAGGAGAACCATCTTGATCAGACGGGCAGCGCGCATGCCTTCCATGATGCAGGGGAGCCCCTGTCGCGAGGCGACAGGGGCTCCCGGCGGCGGTACCCGCGCAACTGGCCCCGGCTCAGCGGCCGTAGCGCTCGCGGGCCTCGACCACCCGCTCCGGCTTGACCTCGCCGCGGCGGGCGAGCTGCGCCAGTACGGCGATCACGATCGACCGGGCGTCGACACCGAAGTGGCGGCGGGCCGCCTCCCGGGTGTCCGAGAGCCCGAAGCCGTCCGTGCCGAGCGAGGTGTAGTCCTGCTCGACCCACTGGCTGATCTGGTCCGGGACCTGGCGCATCCAGTCGCTCACGGCGAGGACCGGGCCCGGCGCGCCGGACAGCGCGCGCGTCACGTACGGCACGCGCTCCTCGCCGCGCAGCAGCGCCTCGTCGGCGGCCAGCGCGTCCCGGCGCAGCTCGCCCCAGGACGTGGCGGACCAGACGTCGGCGCTGACTCCCCAGTCGGCGGCGAGCAGTTCCTGCGCCTCCAGGATCCAGTGGATCGCCGTCCCGGACGCGAGGAGCTGCGCGCGGGGCGCGTCGGGCGCCGCCGGAGCGGCCTCCTTGAAGCGGTACAGGCCCTTGAGGATGCCTTCCTCGACGCCTTCCGGCATCGCGGGCTGCGGCATCGGCTCGTTGTAGACCGTCAGGTAGTAGAAGACGTTCTCGTTCTCGGCCGGGTCGGCGTGGCCGTACATCCGCCGCAGTCCGTCCTTGACGATCACAGCGATCTCGTAGGCGAAGGCCGGGTCGTAGTTGAGCGAGGCCGGGTTGGTGGCCGCGATCAGGTGCGAGTGGCCGTCCGCGTGCTGGAGGCCCTCGCCCGTCAGGGTCGTGCGGCCGGCGGTGGCGCCGACGATGAAGCCCTTGCCGAGCTGGTCGGCGAGCTGCCACATCTGGTCGCCCGTGCGCTGCCAGCCGAACATCGAGTAGAAGATGTAGAACGGCAGCATCGGCTCGCCGTGTGTGGCGTACGACGTCGACGCGGCGATGAAGTCGGCCATCGAACCGGCCTCGGTGATGCCCTCGTTGAGGATCTGCCCGTCCTTGGCTTCCTTGTAGTACAGAAGCTGGTCGCGGTCGACCGGGTCGTAGGTCTGGCCGAGCGGAGAGTAGATGCCGGCGGACGGGAAGAGCGCCTCCATACCGAAGGTGCGGGCCTCGTCCGGGACGATCGGGACCCAGCGCCTGCCGGTCTCCTTGTCCCGCATCAGGTCCTTCATCAGGCGTACGAACGCCATGGTCGTCGCCACCGGCTGCGAGCCCGAGCCCTTGGCGACGGTCTGGAAGGCCTTCTCGGACGGCTGGGGCAGCGCGACGGCGTGCACCCGGCGGGCCGGCGCGGGGCCGCCCAGCTCCGCGCGCCGCTCCTGGAGATAGCGCACCTCGGGGGAGTCGGCTCCGGGATGGCCGTACGGGACCAGGCTGTCGTCCAGCCGCGAGTCGGGAATCGGCAGTTCGAGCAGGTCCCGCATGGCGCGGAACTGCTCGCCGGAGAGCTTCTTCATCTGGTGGTTGGCGTTGCGCGACTCGAAGCCGGCGCCGAGCGTGTAGCCCTTCACGGTCTGCGCGAGGATCACGGTCGGGGCGCCCTCGTGTGCCAGCGCCGCGCGGTAGGCCGCGTACACCTTGCGGGCCTCGTGGCCGCCGCGTGAGGTGAAGAAACACTCGGCGATCTTCGCGTCGGGCAGCAGCTTCGCCAGCTCGACGAGGGCCGGCTCGGCTCCGAAGAAGTGCTCGCGGATGTAGGCGACATCGCGGGTCGCGTACGTCTGGAACTGCGCGTCCGGCACCTGGCGCAGCCGGCGTACCAGCGCGCCCGTGGTGTCCAGGGCGAACAGCTCGTCCCAGGCGGAGCCCCACAGCGACTTGATGACATTCCAGCCGGCGCCGCGGAACTGGGCCTCCAGCTCCTGCACGATCTTGAAGTTGGCGCGGACCGGTCCGTCGAGACGCTGGAGATTGCAGTTGATGACGAAGGTCAGATTGTCCAGCCGCTCACGGGACGCGAGGGCGAGTGCGGCCGTCGACTCCGGCTCGTCCATCTCGCCGTCGCCGAGGAACGCCCAGACGTGCGAGGCGGAGGTGTCCTTGATGCCGCGGTTCGTCAGGTAGCGGTTGAAGCGCGCCTGGTAGATCGCGGAGAGCGGGCCGAGGCCCATGGAGACGGTCGGGAACTCCCACAGCCAGGGCAGCCGCCGCGGGTGCGGGTACGAGGGCAGTCCCTGGCCGCCGGCCTCCTGGCGGAAGTTGTCCAGGTCCGCCTCGTTCAGCCGTCCGTCGAGGAAGGCGCGGGCGTAGATACCGGGAGAGGCGTGGCCCTGGATGTAGAGCTGGTCGCCGGAGCCGTCTCCCTCCTTGCCGTGGAAGAAGTGGTTGAAGCCCGTCTCGTACAGCCAGGCCGCCGAGGCGAAGGTGGCGATGTGGCCGCCGACGCCGTAGCGGGCGCCGCGGGTGACCATCGCCGCCGCGTTCCAGCGGTTCCAGGCGGTGATCCGGGACTCCATCGCCTCGTCGCCGTCGAAGGCGGGCTCGGCGGCGGTGGGGATGGTGTTCACATAGTCGGTCTCCAGCAGCGCCGGCACCGGGACCCCGGCGGCCCCTGCGTGCTGGTGGGTGCGGCGCAGCAGATACGCGGCGCGGTGCGGTCCCGCGTGTTCGGTGACGGCGTCGAGGGAGGCCGCCCACTCGGCGGTCTCCTCGGTGTCACGGTCCGGGAGCTGATCGAGCTCACTCGGGAGTTTGCCTACGGGGTCGGTCATGGTCGCCGCCTTCCGGACAGGAGGGGGGTGGAGAAAAGCCTTGTCTGGCAGGACAGGGCGACGGACTGGGTGCAGTCCGCCAACGATCGTAAGTCTCTGATCGATGATCGATCAAAGGGTTGAAGGGAAAAACTTCTCGATACCGAGGAATTGGCATTCCGTGCCGTGGAACGGGGCACCGGGTGACGGGCGACAAGTCGGGCCATCACGGATGAATCAGGCGCGTGGCGCACATCCGAGCACATGATCCTTCACCAGTGCGCCGATGCCGGGATCGCGCCGCCGGAAGGCCTCGACCAGTTCCTGGTGCTCCTCGGCGTACGACTGCTGCACCGTTCCCAGCCAGCGGATCGACAGCGCGGTGAAGACCTCGATGCCCAGCCCCTCCCAGGTGTGCAGCAGAACGCCGTTCCCGGCCGCCCGCACCAGCTCCCGATGGAAGGCCACCGTATGGCGCACCTGCGCCGTCCCGTCCGTTCTGCTGTCCGCCCCGTACAACGCCGTCACCTGCGATTCCAGCGCCGAACAGTCGGCGGCCAGCCGCTCGGCGGCCAGCTCGGCGGCGATCTGCTCCAGGCCGGCCCGGACCGGATAGCTCTCCTCAAGATCGGCCGCGGTCAGATTCCGCACCCGTACGCCCTTGTTCGGCGCCGACTCGATCAGCCGAAGACTCTCCAGCTCGCGCAGCGCCTCACGGACCGGGGTCTGGCTGACCTGGAGTTCGGTCGCGATCCGCCGCTCGACGATCCGCTCGCCCGGCTTCCAGCGGCCGCTGACGATCCCCTCCACGATGTGCTCGCGGATCTGTTCGCGCAGCGAGTGGACGACGGGCGTGGTCATGAAGCGCTCCTCTGGGGCAGCGGGCGATGGATAGACGATACGGCGGCGCCCCCGCCCGGAGGAGATCCGGACGGGGGCGCCGTTGCCGTACAGAGTGCCTTCAGATGCCTTGGTGAAGGTCTTAGAGGCCGAGCTCCACCTCGAACTCGCCGGCCTCCAGGATCGCCTTGACGGCCGTCAGATAGCGGGCGGCGTCCGCGCCGTCCACCAGCCGGTGGTCATAGGAGAGCGCGACATACGTCATGTCGCGGATGGCGATGGTCTCGCCCAGATCCGGGTGGTTGACGACGACCGGGCGGCGGACGGTGGCACCGATACCGAGGATCGCGACCTGGTTCGGAGGCACGATGATCGTGTCGAACAGCGCGCCGCGCGAACCGGTGTTGCTGATGGTGAAGGTCGCACCGGCCAGATCGTCCGGAGTGATCTTGCTGGCGCGGACCGCGGTCGCCAGCTCCGCGGTCTTCTTGGAGATACCGGCGATGTTCAGGTCGCCCGCGCCCTTGATGACCGGCGTCATCAGACCCTTCTCGGAGTCCACCGCGATACCGATGTTCTCCGAGTCGAAGTACGTGACCGTGCCCTCGTCCTCGTTGATCCGGGCGTTGATGACCGGGTGGGCCTTCAGCGCCTGGGCCGCCGCCTTGACGAAGAACGGCATCGGCGAGAGCTTGACGCCCTCACGGGCGGCGAACGCGTCCTTGGCCTTGGCCCGCAGACGCATCAGCTTGGTGACGTCCACCTCGACCACCGAGGTGAGCTGGGCCTGCGTGTGCAGCGCCTTCATCATGTTGTCGCCGATGACCTTGCGCATCCGGGTCATCTTGACGGTCTGACCGCGCAGCGGCGACGTCTCCAGCTTCGGCGCCCGAGGAGCGGCGGCGGGAGCGGCGGCAGGTGCCGGAGCGGCTGCCCTGGCGGCCGCCGCGGCTGCCTCGGCGGCGGCGATGACGTCCTGCTTGCGGATACGGCCGCCGACGCCGGTGCCCTTGACGGAGCCCAGCTCGACACCGTTCTCCGCGGCGAGCTTGCGGACCAGCGGCGTGACATACGCGCCGTCGTCACCGGCGGTCGCGGCGGGTGCCGGTGCCGGAGCGGCGGGCTGGACCGGAGCGGGCGCGGCCGGTGCCGGGGCGGGAGCCACCGGTGCCGGCGCTGCCGCCTGCGGGGCGGGAGCGGGAGCGGCGGGCTGTGGCGCCGGAGCGGGAGCCGGGGCCTTCGGAGCCTCCTGCGCCGGGACGGGCGCGGGCGCGGCGGGAGCGGCCGCCGGTGCCGCACCCGGTGCGCCGATGATCGCGAGCTTGGCGCCGACCTCGGCGGTCTCGTCCTCGCCGACGACGATCTGGAGCAGCACGCCCGAGACCGGGGCGGGGATCTCGGTGTCGACCTTGTCGGTGGAGACCTCCAGCAGCGGCTCGTCGGCCTCGACCGACTCACCGACCTCCTTCAGCCAGCGGGTGACGGTGCCCTCGGTGACGCTCTCGCCGAGCGCCGGCAGGACCACTTCGGTGCCCTCGGCGGAACCGCCGCCGGACGCCGCCTCGGCGGTGGGCGCCGGAGCCGGTGCCACGGTCTCGGTGGACGGAGCGGCCACGGGCGCCGCGGCGGGCGCCTGCTGGACCGGCGCCGGCTCGGCCGCGGGAGCCGCGGCGGGAGCGGGCGCGCCCGCTCCGTCGTCGATGACGGCCAGCTCGGCGCCGACCTCCACGGTCTCGTCCTCGGCGACCTTGATGGACGCGAGCACACCGGCGGCGGGGGCCGGGATCTCGGTGTCGACCTTGTCGGTGGAGACCTCCAGCAGCGGCTCGTCGGCCTCGACGCGCTCGCCCTCGGCCTTCAGCCAGCGAGTGACAGTGCCCTCGGTGACGCTCTCGCCGAGCGCCGGCAGGGTTACGGAAACCGCCATGGTTTCAGTTGCTCCTAACGAATGTGCGGTAGTGGTCGTCGCCCGGACTGAATCAGTCGTGGGAGTGCAGGGGCTTGCCGGCCAGGGCCAGGTGGGCCTCGCCGAGCGCTTCGCTCTGGGTCGGGTGCGCGTGGATGAGCT
Source organism: Streptomyces sp. AK02-01A (assembly GCF_033795305.1). Classification (NCBI taxonomy): domain Bacteria; kingdom Bacillati; phylum Actinomycetota; class Actinomycetes; order Kitasatosporales; family Streptomycetaceae; genus Streptomyces; species Streptomyces sp. AK02-01A. Next base: position 7,811 of record NZ_JARBAE010000073.1, on the reverse strand, counting down.
GCGCGACCTCGGCCGGCAGAGCCTCCCAGTTGTAGATGAGCTGAGCTTCGCCGACCTGCTCGCCCATACGGTCACCGACCATGTGGACGCCGACCACGGCGCCGTCCTTGACCTGGACGAGCTTGATCTCGCCCGCGGTCTTCAGGATCTTGCTCTTTCCGTTGCCCGCGAGGTTGTACTTCAGCGCGACGACCTTGTCCGCACCGTAGATCTCCTTGGCCTTGGCCTCGGTGATACCGACGGAGGCGACCTCGGGGTGGCAGTACGTCACCCGGGGCACGCCGTCGTAGTCGATCGGCACGGTGGGCAGACCGGCCAGCCGCTCGGCGACCAGGATGCCCTCGGCGAAGCCGACATGGGCGAGCTGGAGGGTCGGGACGAGGTCACCGACCGCCGAGATGGTCTCCACGTTCGTACGCATGTACTCGTCGACGAGGACATAGCCGCGGTTCAGCGTGACGCCCTGCTCCTCGTAGCCGAGGCCCTGCGAGACCGGGCCGCGGCCGATCGCGACCAGCAGCACCTCCGCCTCGAAGGTCTTGCCGTCGGCCAGCGTGACGCGGACACCGTCCTGGGTGTACTCGGCCTTGTCGAAGAACGTGCCGAGGTTGAACTTGATGCCGCGCTTGCGGAAGGAGCGCTCCAGGAGCTTGGAGCTGTTCTCGTCCTCGACCGGGACGAGGTGCTTCAGGCCCTCGACGATCGTGACGTCGGTGCCGAAGGACTTCCACGCCGAGGCGAACTCGACGCCGATGACGCCGCCGCCGAGGATGATCGCGGACTTCGGGACGCGGTCCAGCTTCAGCGCGTGGTCCGAGGAGATGACGCGGTTGCCGTCGATCTCCAGACCGGGCAGCGACTTCGGTACGGAACCGGTCGCGAGCAGGACATGACGGCCCTGGATGCGCTGGCCGTTCACATCGACCGAGGTCGGCGAGGAGAGACGGCCCTCACCCTCGATGTAGTGCACCTTGCGTGAGGCGACCAGACCCTGGAGGCCCTTGTAGAGGCCCGAGATCACGTCGTCCTTGTACTTGTGGACGGCCGCGATGTCGATGCCCTCGAAAGTGGTCTTGACACCGAACTGTCCGGCCTCGCGCGCCTGGTCGGCGATCTCACCGGCGTGGAGCAGGGCCTTGGTGGGGATGCAGCCCATGTGCAGGCAGGTGCCGCCCAGCTTGTTCTTCTCGATCAGGGCGACGTCCAGGCCCAGCTGCGCTCCGCGCAGCGCCGCGGCGTAACCGCCGCTACCGCCGCCGAGGATCACTAGGTCGAAAACGGTGCTGGCGTCGTTCGCCACGTCACGTCCTCCATGCATGTGCGCCGGGCGCGGTCTGCGATGACCGGGCGGCGGCTGGTGTTCGGCCGCTGTTTCTTCGGCCCTGTGGTGGGGGCCCTGTCCTGCCGAGAACCCATCTTCGCACTTGTCGGCGGGCGGCGGGACGCGGGGCTGCGGTCTGAGACAGGGCTCGGCTCACTCTGATGGGTTACCGCAGCGTACGAACGTATGTATTTCGTCACGGGCGCAATCGTGAGCCCCTCCCGGGCCGGAAAACACCCGGTCCAGACGAGCCATTCCCGTGTTTTCTGTTGTTTCCGGGACCCGGCCCGGTTCGTCTCCGGCGCCGAAGACGAACCGGGCCCTGGAGCGGATGGCCCTTTCCAGGCAGGACCCGGTCCTGAAGTCCTGGAAGGACAGGGCCTGGGACGTGTCTGACACATGGCGCCGTCCGCCCGGAGGGCGGGGCCTGCGACGTCTGGTGCGTGCGGTCCCAAGGCGGAGGATCATCCGTGTACTGGACGTACTCGGATGACTCCGACAACGCGGTGAGCGTGCGTGCCAGGCGTCGCAGGCCAGGCGGGATGAGTCAGACAGGGCCTAGGCGGAGACCGCCGTGCGCTCGGCCAGCTTCACCAGGGTGCGGATCGCGGAGCCGGTGCCGCCCTTGGGTGTGTAGCCGTACGGAGCGCCCTCGTGGAAGGCCGGTCCCGCGATGTCCAGGTGGGCCCAGGTGATGCCCTCGCCGACGAACTCCTTCAGGAAGAGTCCGGCGACCAGCCCGCCGCCCATCCGCTCGCCCATGTTGGCGATGTCCGCGATGGGAGAGTCCATGCCCTTGCGCAGGTCGGCGGGGAGCGGCATCGGCCAGGACGCCTCTCCGACCTCTCCGGCGATCTCATGGACGGACGTACGGAACGCGTCGTCGTTCGACATGATGCCGAAGGTGCGGTTGCCCAGCGCCAGCACCATCGCGCCGGTCAGGGTCGCCACGTCGACGATCACGTCCGGCTTCTCCTCGGAGGCACGGGTGATCGCGTCGGCCAGCACGAGCCGGCCCTCGGCGTCGGTGTTGAGCACCTCGACGGTCTTGCCGCTGTACATGCGCAGCACGTCACCGGGCCGGGTGGCGGCGCCGGACGGCATGTTCTCCGCCAGGGCCAGCCAGCCGGTGACATTGACGCGCAGGCCGAGGCGGGCGGCCGCGACGACGGCGGCGAACACCGCGGCGGCGCCGCTCATGTCGCACTTCATCGTCTCGTTGTGACCGGCCGGCTTCAGCGAGATGCCGCCCGAGTCGTAGGTGATGCCCTTGCCGACAAGGGCGAGGGTCTTCTCCGCCTGAGGATGCGTGTAGGCGAGCCTGACCAGGCGCGGCGGAGTGGCCGAGCCCTGGCCGACGCCGAGGATGCCGCCGTAGCCGCCCTTGGCGAGCGCCTTCTCGTCGAGGACCTGCACCTTGATGCCGTTCTCCTTGCCGGCGGCGGTGGCCACGGCGGCGAAGGCCTCGGGCGTGAGGTCGTTCGGCGGGGTGTTGATCAGATCGCGGGCGCGGTTGATCTCCTCGGTCAGCGCGATGGCGCGGTCGGCCGCGGCCTTGTGCGCCTTGTCACGCGGCTTGGCGCCGAGCAGCGCGATCTCGGCGAGCGGCAGCTTCGGGCCGTTGTCGCCCTTCTTCGCGTTCTTCTCGCCGCCCAGGTACGCGGTGAAGGCGTACGCGCCGAGGAGCGCGCCCTCGGTGACGGCCTCGATGTCCCCGGTCTCGTCGACGGGCAGCGCGAAGCCGGCCTTCTTGGTGCCGGACAGCGCACGCGCGGCGGTGCCGGCGGCACGGCGCAGCGGCTCGGAGGCGTACGCCTCGCCCTTGGCCGGGACCGGGCCGAGCCCGACAGCGAGGACGACCGGCGCCTTCAGGCCGGACGGCGCGGGCAGCTTGGTCACCTCGCCCTCGGCGCCCGTGCTGCCGAGGGTCTCCAGGATGGCGGCGAGCTTTCCGTCGAACGCCTTGTCCACGGCCTCGGCGCCCGGCGCGACAACCGGTCCTCTGGCGCCCTTCGCGACCCCGACGACGATCGCGTCGGCGCGCAGCGTCGCAGCGCCGGCAGTGCTGAGAGTGAGAGCAGTCACGGTGGTGAAATCTCGCTTCCGTAGAGGTTCTTGGCGGCCGAGGGGTGGGCCGACCGTGCCCGCCGCATCGTAATTCGGCCCGAAGGGCGGCGGGAATGAGCCTACGCTCGGTAATGTGCGGCGCTCACAGCGGCGGCGGTTCGGCCATCCATGGGCGTCTTTTCCGCCTTTGCGGCAGCCGGTACGTGTCCGGTGGCGCCCGCCGGGGATGACGGGACAGCCCTTAGCCCAGCGTCAGCGCGGCCAGGGCCACGGTCGCCGCCGTCTCCGCGAGCGCCCCGAACACATCGCCGGTGACCCCGCCGAAGCGGCGCACACAGTGGCGCAGCAACGACTCCGCCGCGCCCAGACCCGCGAGCACCGCGGCCGCGTGGTGCACGGCGCCGGAGAGCCCGTGGACCGCGCCCGCCGCCGCGCCGGCCGCCGTGACCAGCAGCGCCGCGGCCACCGCCGCCCGTATCGGCACCGCGCCCGCCACCGCGGCTCCCAGCCCGTCGGGCCGGGCCGCGAGTACGCCGCTTCGGCAGGCGAGAGTGAGCGCCAGGCGCGCCGTGACCGCGGCGAGGACCACCGCCACCGCGCCACGCGTCCAGCCCGCTCCGTACAGTTCCGAGACCGCCGCGATCTGAGCCGCCAGCACCAGCACCAGCGTGACCACGCCGAACGGACCGATGTCGGACCGCTTCATGATCCGCAGCGCGTCCTCGGCCGGTTTCCCGCTGCCGAGGCCGTCCGCGGTGTCGGCGAGACCGTCGAGATGCAGACCGCGTGTGAGGACCGCGGGCACGGCCACCGAGACCACCGCCGCGAACGCCGGCGCGGAGCCCGCGAGCAGCAGCAGACCACCGGCGGCCGCCGCGCACAGGCCCACCACCACTCCGGCCAGCGGCGCGGCCAGCATCCCGGCCCGCGCCGCGCCGCGGTCCCAGCGCGTCAGGCGGACCGGCAGCACGGTGAGCGTGCCGAAGGCGAAACGTATGCCGTCGGCCGCCGAGGCCCGGCCGGCCCGGTCCGCGGTGCCGTCCGTCGTGCCGTCTGTGGGGTTCATCGCGCGAAGGGTAGCCCGGACGGCGCACCGGCGACGCGGGCCCAGGACCGCACCGGCCGCGAACCGCACCGGTCACCGCGCTCAACAGCCGTGACCGCGAAGGCCGTTGGCCGCGCCGCGGCCTGTGATCAGCGTCGCGTCTCCAGCCGTCTGCGGTGCAGCCAGCCGGGCAGGCCCGGCGCCTCCAGAAAGCCTTCCGCGCGGCCCGCCGCGAGGCCGATGCGCAGCAGGTCGGCGCTCTTCTCGAAGAGCAGGAAACGGGGCTCCCAAATGGGCCGGTACTTGGCGTTGGCGCGGTAGAGCGACTCGATCTGCCACCAGCGCGAGAAGAAGCTGAGCAGCGAACGCCACAGCCGGAGCACCGGCCCGGCGCCCAGTTTTCCGCCCCGCTCGAAGACCGAGCGGAACATCGCGAAGTTGAGCGAGACCTGCTTGATCCCGATCTCCTCGGCGCGCTGGAGGAGTTCGATGACCATGAATTCCATCAGACCGTTCTCGGCGTCCCGGTCACGGCGCATCAGGTCGAGCGAGAGACCCTTGGGGCCCCAGGGCACGAAGCTCAGCACCGCGCGCAGTTCTCCGGCGTCCTCGGCGGCCTGCTTCCCGCCGCCGTGGCGGCATTCGAGCATCACACAGCCGCCGTCGCCGGGATCGCCGAGCCGTCCGAGTGCCATCGAGAAGCCGCGCTCCGTCGCGCCGTCGCGCCAGTCGTCGGCGCGGCGCAGCAACTCCGCCATCTCGTCGGCGGGAATGTCCTCGTGACGCCGGATACGCACCCGGTAGCCGGCCCGCGCGACCCGGTTGTACGCCTGGCGCACCGTCCGCATCGCCCGTCCCTCCAGCGTGAACTCGACCGTCTCCACGATCGCTTCGTCGCCCAGCTCCAGCGCGTCGAGCCCGTGCCGCGCGTAGACCGTGCCGGCCTCCTCGCTCGCTCCCATGACCGCCGGGATCCAGCCGTGCTCCCGGGCCTCGGCGAGCCAGGGACCGATCGCTCCCGGCCAGGCCTCCGGATCACCGATCGGATCGCCGGAGGCCAGGGAGACACCGTCGACGACGCGATAGGCGATGGCCGCCTTCGCGGTCGGAGACCATACGACGCTCTTCTCGCGGCGCAGCGCGAAGTAGCCGAGGGAGTCGCGCTCGCCGTACCTGTCGAGCAGGACGCGCAGCTTCGCCTCGTCCTCCTCGGTGAGCGGGTCGACGGCCCGGCGCGAGCGGAAGGCCGCGTACAGCACCGCGAGCAGCAGCACGGTGGAGAGGACATTGATGACGACATTGACCCAGCCGGGCACCGCGATCCCGGAAGAGCCGGCGTCGTCACCGGCCAGCGAGACCAGCCGCATCGCGCCGTAGCGCCAGCGCTCCGCGAAGGCCGAGCCGCCGTGCGCGGTATTGGTGACGGTGACGAGCAGACCGGCCAGCAGCGAGGCGGCCAGCAGTCCGCTGACCGCCACGGCCGCGGCCAGCTTCGGGTTGGAGCGGTCGCCCTTCGCGTAGAACTCCCGGCGCCCGAGCAGCAGCGCGCACACAAAACCCGCCGTCACCGCCAGCGAGAGCCAGTTCTGCGGATACCGCCTGATCTCCGGGAAAACCATCATGAACGCGAACAGCGACAGGAAGAGCCCGGCGAGACAGACATTGAGAATCCAGGCGGCGCGCTTGCGGCGACGCATCGTGATCGCCAGGAAGAGCGTGAAGACGCCGGAGGCGAAGCCCGCGGTGAGCAGATACGGGGTGAAGTAGTTGTCGGTGTTGTGACGCCGCAGATCCTGGCCCAGAGAGAGCCAGACGGCGCTCAGCAAATTGATGAACGCGACCGCGCGCAGATACCAGACGGCGAATGCCGCACTGCGCCGCGAGCGGTCGGTGCCCCGGCTCAATCGATCGGCGGCGAAACGGACTTCTCCCATAAAAGTGATCATATGGGGGCATTCCGATTCATGGTCGCCCGATGCGCCCGCCCGTGGCAGCGCACCCGAGGCGTCAGTCCATGCCGTTCTCCGCGGCCGTCTCCTCCTTGGACCGCTCGGGCAGCTCGGCCGCGAGCGCCGCCGCGGCCTGGACCAGCGGAAGCGCGAGCATCGCACCCGCGCCCTCCCCGACCGTGACGCCCTGGTCGAGCAGCGGCTCCAGTGCCATCCGGTCCAGCGCCTTCGCCTGGGCCGGCTCCCCGCTCGCATGGCCCGCGAGCCACCAGTCGGGAGCCCGGAACGCCGCCCGCTGACCCACCAGCGCGCAGGCCGCCGAGACCACACCGTCCAGGATCACCGGCATCCGCCGTACGGCGCTCTGCAGCAGAAAGCCCGTCATCGCGGCCAGATCGGCGCCGCCCACCGCGGCCAGCAGCTCCAACTGGTCGCCGAGCACGGGCCGCGCCCGGCGCAGCGAGTCCCGGACGGCGGCGCATTTGCGCATCCACGCCAGATCGTCGATACCGGCGCCGCCGCGCCCGGTGACCACGGAGGCGTCCGTACCGCACAGCGCGGCGATCAGAGTGGACGCGGGCGTGGTCCCGCCGACGCTCAGATCCCCGAGCACGACGAGATCCGTGCCGGAGTCCGCCTCCTCGTCGGCGATCGCCATGCCGAGCCGTACGGCCCGCTCGGCCTCCTCGGCGGTCAGCGCGTCCTCGATGTCGATACGGCCGCTGCCGCGGCGCACCCGGTGGCGTACGACGTCCTCGGGCAGCAGCTCCGGGTCGCAGTCCAGACCGGCGTCGATGATCCGTACCGGCACGCCCGACCGGCGAGCGAGCACGGCGACAGGGCTCGCGCCCTCCAGCACGGCCCGGACCAGCTCGTACGCGGTGCCTGCCGGGCGTCCCGACACATTGAGCGCGGCCACGCCGTGGTCACCGGCGAACAGCACGACACGCGGCTGCTGGACGGCCTTGACCGGCACGGACGCCTGCGCGGCCGAGAACCACTCGCCCAGCTCGTCGAGACGGCCGAGAGCACCGGGCGGCACGGCCAGCCGCTGCCGGCGTTCCTCGGCGTCACGCCGCGTACCGCTGTCCGGGCGCTCGATCAGATCGGAGAAGTCGTCGAGATTCAGCGAGCTCATTCGCCGAACAGTACCGGCGCGGTGTACCTCCAACGGGGCGCGGGTCGCCTCCGGCGGGGGTTGCGGTGCGCCTCCGGCGCGGGTTGCGGGCTTGTGCGGTGCGTTGTGGGTGCGGGTCGGTGGTGCGGTGCGGGTTGTGGCCGGGTGTCGTTCCGCGGTGGTGTCCTGGACTGCATGATTTACGGCGCGTGCGGCCCGGTTGCCGAGTGACTCGTAGTCGTGCGCCACAAATCACGCTTTACGTCCCGGACACCACCCCTGCACGACCCCCTTCACCGCCCGCCACCACCC
>NZ_JARBAE010000072.1:0-19026 GCF_033795305.1 Streptomyces sp. AK02-01A | reverse complement strand
GGTACTTGTTGTCTGGATATATTTTGAACGTTTTTTCAGAAGGCACGGCCCGTCTGTTTTAAATGCTTTGGGGTCCGAGGCCGCCTTCGGCAAAGATGGGATGTGCGCGGGCGGCGAGGGCGGTCGGCATGCGGGGGGCGGACAGTTTCAGCCGGTTCGGGCGGGCGGGGGCGGGCCCGGGGGGTCGGCTCGGGGGGTAGGTAGGGCGCCCCGGGCCCGCCTCCGCCCGCCAGAACCGGCTGAAACTGCCCGCCCACCGCATGACGACCGCCGTCGCCGCCGGCGCATATCCCTTCTTGGCCGAAGGCGGCCTCGGCGCCGAAGGCATCTACATCGGGCGCGACGTCCATGCCGAAGCAAGCTTCGTATTCGATCCGTTCGCGCTGTACGGCAAGGTCGAGGGATTCACCAATCCGAACCTTCTGCTCGCCGGCGTGATCGGCCAGGGCAAGAGCGCGCTCGCCAAATCCTTCGCGCTGCGCTCGGTCGCCTTCGGATACCGGGTTTATGTTCCGTGCGATCCCAAGGGCGAGTGGACGCCGGTGGCAAATGCTCTGGGCGGACGATCTGTTGCGCTGGGGCCTGGGCTGCCCGGCAGGCTGAATCCCCTGGACGCGGCCCCGCGTCCGGAGAGCATCTCCGAGGCCGACTGGACCGGCGAGATCCGCAACCGGCGCCTGCTCCTGCTGGGCTCCCTGGCCCGGACCGTCCTCAGCCGAGAACTGATGCCCATGGAGCACACCGCTCTGGACATCGCCCTGGACACCGTCGTCACCCACGCCGCCGACACCGGCCGCACCCCGCTCCTCGGTGACGTCGCCGCCACCCTCAACAACCCCCGTGCGCTCAACGAGGCCGCAGCAATGACGTCCGGCCAACTCGGCGACGCGGCCCGTGACCTGGCCCACGCGATGCGCAGACTGGTCCACGGCGACTTGGCCGGCATGTTCGACGCCCCCTCCACCGTGGCCTTCGACGCCAGCGCGCCGATGCTCACCATCGACCTGTCCCGGCTCGGCGGCTCCGGCGACGACACAGCGCTGGTCCTGGCGATGACCTGCGCCTCCGCCTGGATGGAATCCGCCCTCTCCGACCCGAACGGCGGTCGGCGCTGGATCGTGTACGACGAGGCATGGCGCCTGATGAGGCACGCCGGCCTGTTGCAGCGCATGCAGGCCCAGTGGAAACTCTCCCGCGGCCTGGGCATCGCCAACCTGATGGTGATCCACCGGCTGTCCGACTTGCTCACCGCCGGCGACGCCGGATCACAGAGCCGCGCTCTCGCCGAGGGCCTCCTCGCCGACTGCAGCACCCGCATCATTTACCGCCAGGAGACCGACCAGCTCCACGCCGCGGCCTCCCTGCTCGGCCTGACCTCCGTCGAGATGGATGCCATCGCACACCTCAACCGCGGCCGGGGCCTGTGGAAAGTCGCAGGTAGGAGCTTCATCGTGCAGCACCTCCTGCACAGCCACGAGCTGGCGCTCTTCGACACCGACGCCCGCATGCACTGAACAGCAAGAGGCCCGTGAAACCCGACATCCAGCGCAAACTGATACCGCGCGACGGCACCCTTCGCCTCATCGGCGCGCCTAACGCGATGAAGGACAAACTCCTCGACGCCGAACACAACCTGATCGACGCCAACGACGAGTACGAATTCGACTTCACCCCTCTTCCGCAGCCAACGCCAGACCCGCCGCTGCACCACGCACGTCTGCCTGCGGGCCGAGGCGGTGAACCCCGGGCCAGGAGTCTCACCATCAAACCGCCGGGAATCGAACCCGGGGCCGGGCCATGACTGATGCGTCCCCGTACGCCGCGTCCGTTGCCTACGCCGATACCGCGGGGGACGGAGCCCTCGGCAGGGAGTGGCTGTTCGGTGTGCCATACGCCGGGAGCGACGGAGATCTTCTGCCGTGGTGCCTGCACTGCGGTGCTCAGATGGTCGCTCCGTGCTCGCCAGGCGACACCGGCCCCTACGTCGATCTCGCTGACGGCGAGACCGACCCGGTCTGCAAGGACGATCACGATCACTTCCCCGTCTACCTCTGGACCCCTCACGATGCCTGGTACACGGTCAACTACGTGGACCTCACCAGCGTCCATCGCGCGGCCGACCTGAACGGAGCCGCACGCATCGGCCCGTTCGACGTCGGCGAGCTATACGGCATCGGAGCCCAGCACCAGCGTCACCAGCGCAACCCGGCCGAGGAAGAACGGCACCAGCAAGAAGCGGCGAACCGGCACAAGCGCCAACGAGTCGCTCGCTACCGCGCCCTCTACCGGCAGCTCACTCCCCTGAACACGCTCAGCAGCAGACACGCCCAGGCCCTGCTGTACGACGTCGCCGGTGTCCCGCCGGGTCAGCGCCGGCCGCCCAAAGAGCTCTATCGAACCATCGCCACGCGCTGGCATCCCGACCGCGAGGACGGCGACGCTCAGGTTTTCGCGCTCGCCACCGAGGCTTACCGCATCGTCGCAGCACGCTCCGCCGTACCTCGCCCCGCACCGCCCAGCGATCCGCCTCCGGCACGGCCGTCCCTGAAGTGACCAGTGCCACTCCGTGCAACTGCCGGCCCCTGGTCCGGACGTGGGCCCGCACCGACCTCGCCGCCTTCGCCACGGCCGTCGCCGAGGCTCTTCCCACCACCGCAATGAGCCCGACACCGGCTCGCGTCAGCCGCTCACACTCCCCTGGGGGATCACTGCCCCGGCACGTCCGTCCCGAGATCACCATCGTGATCGCCACTCAACTCCGCCCGGAACGCCTCACCTATCTCACCGAACTCCATGCCAGCCTCACGCGGCAGACAGTGCCCTGGGAGGCGGTCCTGGTACTCGACGGCGCGGACCCCACCCACGTGCCCGCACCGCTGCGTGCTGACTCCCGGGTCCGTGTGCTGCCCCTGCCCCGGCCCGTCGGCGCCGCCGCCGCCCGCAATCTCGGCCTTAGCACCGTCAGCACCCCGTACGTCTGCTACAGCGACGACGACGACCTGCTCAGCGACGACAGCCTCGACGTGCGATACCGCCGGATCACCGAGACCGGCCTGGGCTGGGTCGCGGGTCTGATCGCGGACCTTCACCCCAACGGCGCGAGCACGCTGTGGCACTGCCCGGCGCCTGCGGGCATTCATCAGCCCGGCGACGTGACAACCTACTGGAGCAGTCCCGGCGCGCAGATCCCGATGTGCCAGACCATGCTCCTCGCCCGCACCTCGCTCATCGTGGCAGCAGGCGGGCACGGAGGGCTGCCCCAAGGGGAGGACCTCATCATGGTCACCGGCGTCACCTCGCTCGCCGCCGGTGAACTGATCCCGCACGTCGTCTACTTCTACCGTAAGCACCCCGGCCAGATGACCGCCGGCCCCGATTTTCAGAGCCTTGAAGAAGACATAAGACGGTTCGCCTTCGAGCACGGACGCCAACTCCGCGCCACCCTCAGCGACATGCGCGCTGCAAAACCCGCGACGCCATGCCTTCAGCGGGAATCCCGATTGACAAGGATTCAGGCGTGAACGTGGCGAGGTCCGGCCACCTTCCGTCACGCGGCATGGTGCGCGGGCCGGCCCGATCGCTCCCCTCACCCTTACGGAACACTCTTGGCCCCAGAAGTCGACAACCCAGATGACCTGCTGCGTCTCGCCGGACGCATCTCCAAATACGCCCGCCGGCTGTCCGACCCGCACCTGCACGCCGACAACGTCGTCACCGCGCACATCGAAGACCAGATCGCGTCCATCGCCGACCTGCTCACGACCCTGGCGTACGAACTCATCTACCGGCAAGCAGAAGCCGGCCGGTTCCCCCGCCGGCACGCCCAAGTCCACCGCCGGGGCACCGCCGCCCTGGCCCGCGCCGCCCAGCCTGTAGGCCACGCCCTCGGCGACCTCGGCGCAGTCGTGGAACAGCTCGGCTTCCTCCACGAGATCGCCGAGTACGAACCGACCTCCGAGCACGCCGACGCTGTCCGCTCCGCGAACGAGATCATCGGTGACCGCCTCGGCAGCGCCGGCTCCCATCTCAATGCCGCGGCTCAGCAACTCGAACAGGACGCACACCGCCTTCTGGACCCGCGCAGCGACCGCAAACTCACACGCGGCGCGGCCCCGATCCAAGTCCCCGCTGCCGTCTCTCATCTCTCGCCCGCACCGCGACCGCCCTCCCTCCGCTGACCCGGCCCTGCTTACTTCCGGGAGTTCCCCTGCGTCATCCCGATTTCGAGGTGTACGACAACGTCGGCCGTACCAACGAGCAGATCCACGCCTACAACACCAACAGCCCACCAGCGACGACCTCTATCGCTGAGCTGCGCGTGACGCACGCGGATTCACTGACTCCCTGGCCGTGGCCGAGGCCGGGCAGAGCATCACCGCCTGGACCGACCATCTGCACCGCGCCCGCAGCGCGGCGGAGTTCCAGGCCGTGACCGACGCGGTCCTGGGCGATGGTCACAGCGCGCTCGGCGCCCTGCACCAGTTCCTCGAAGCCGCCGCCGAGTGGTGCGACCGCAATAAGGAACCGGAGATCGCCCGCAGCTACAACGCCGCGGCAAGCCGCTTGGGCGGACTCGGTAACCAGCTCGCCTATCTCGCCGAAGACCATCTCGCCCGCACCTATAACCCCTTGCCGGCCTCGGCTCGTACGGCACCGGTCCGCGCCGCCTCCGTGCCACCACCTCCGGCCGCGGGTGCTCCGTCTCCTCGCCCGCACCGCTGACCTGCCGCCGAAGGAGTCCGACTCTGTCGATCCGATCGTTCATCGCCCGCCCCACCGATACTGGCTACGAGGGAATCTACGTTCACCTCGACGGGGTGCCCAGCCACCATCTCCCGCTGCTGCTGACGGCGTACCAATACCGGTTCGGCTGTGACCTCGACGCCTTGGGCCGGCACCTCATCGACACACCGTGCTGCGTGGCCTGGGACGAACTGGGCACCGACCTTCTCGACGGTGCGCCCAACGCCCTGCCGGCCGCGCTGGCCGGCGGCGAACGGTGGCCCAGCACGACGCTGGACAACGTGATCACTCCGGACGGTTCACCACCGACCCGCATGACTGTCACGGACGAAACCGCCACCGGGCAGGACATGCAGTGGGGCTACGTCCTGCATCCGTCCGGCATCGAAGTCATCAGCGTCACCGAAGACGAGCACGGCCCGCCGGTGCGGTGGGACCCGGACACCGTTCAGCGACCACCCCCGACTGTGGCATCCCCGCCCAGTTCCAGCGAACCCGCCACCACAGGCGGCGCGGATTCCCGCCACGCCGACGGCCGTTCCCGCTCCGGCCGCGCCCTCCACCCGCCGCTGAACGACGCCCCGCCACCGCCGAGACCGCCAGCACCGAGCCGATGGCGCTGTGGCCGGCGGAAAGCGAGCGCCTGATCGACCTGCCCAGAACTGCCGCCCCCGCCGCCGAATCTTCCAACGCGTCGGCAACAGCCCACCCCGCTCCGCCGGCTCCAGTCCTGCCGCCATCCCCCAGCCCGGCATGTCCACCCGCTGCCCCCGCTCAAAAAAGGATCACCTCTGTCCGAGCATCATTTCCATTTCGGCTCTCACCCCGACCACGGGTTCGTCGCCACCGCGACCGTGAAGACGCCCGCGCACCTGGCCGAGTGGTTCCTCGTGCGCGAGCAGTTCGAACGGGTCCCTGGCACGGCAGGGCTGTACCGCCTCACCGACCCGGAGACGGACGGCCCACGGCGTACCCGGCAGGCCGTCCACGATCTGCGGAAGATCGGGTTCCATGTCCAGGCCGATCTGTCCCTCGACCCCGCCCGCACCGAGGGCCGGCCGCTCCCGGCCGCCCGCACCGGGCTGACGGACCACCGGGCCCGCATCGCGCGAGCCGCCGCCCGCTCGCCCCAGCGCGACCCCGGCCCCACCACCACACCCCCCGGCACCAGCCTCAACCGGCCTGTGCCGGCACATATGCATCCCGGCAGAGCCATACAACCCGGCGGCCACGGACACGGCAGACGGCCGTGAGCAGCGCCCCCATCCGCATCCTCCGTGGGCGCGGTGGTCAGGTCGAAGTCAAGGGCACTCTCGACGATCTCGCCGCCGGCATCCTCAGACGGGCCGGATTCATGACCTTCCCCACCCTGTCCGGCCAGTGGGTCCGCCTGCCGTTCGACCTGGGCGAAGCTCGGGAGAACCAGCGCGCTTCCTGGGCCGCCGACATGCTCACCGCCGCCCGCTACCCGGTCGAACTCGACCCCGCCCTGCGCCCGTCCGGCACCAGCACCGCATCCTCCTCCGCACCCCGGGGCGAAGCCGCCATGACCGCGCAGCCCCCTCCGTCCGGACACCGTCGTAGCCGCTGAACCACCCCGAAGGAAGACTCATCCCCGACACCACCCCGGTCCTCCACCGCGCTCCCGCACCGCCGCCCGCAGAGTCCCCCTCGGCCGTCTTGGCGCAGCGAACCGCTGATGCGTGGCCGGCCATCGCTACCTGGCGCGTCGACGGACATGACCTGATCGACCACGCCCTCAAAGCCATCCCGCATCGGACGCCCGGCCCCGCCACGGCGCTTCCGCCCCCACCGCCCCGGGCCGGACACCGCCTCTTCCCGCTCTGATCACCTCATCGACAAGGAACCCCTGCCCATGCCTGTCCCCACGACCTGGAACGTCCACCACCACCCCTGTGGACACGACATGACGCATGACCTGTCGGACCGGCCCGCCGACAAACGGGCCGGCTTCGCCCGCTGGCTCGCCGGGCGTGCCTGCACCGACTGCTGGAAAGCCGCCCGCGACAACGACACCGCCAGCAAAGAAGAGTGGCTCGCCGCCAGGCGAGCGGAAGAACAGGCCGCCGCGAAGGAGTGGGCCACCCAGTTCGACATGCCCCCGCTGGAGGGCCCCGAACGGACCCTGGACTGGGGCGAGCGCTCCCGCCACCAGCTGGTGACCACCGCCTACACCACCCTGGTCGCCGAGGGCACCTGGGACGACGCCGACTGGGCACAGTTCGAGGAGAAGATCCGTTCCGTGACGCGGGCCGGCTGGTGAATCGACCAGAGGGACGCCGACGGCACCGACCTGCCCGAACTTCTCGGCGCCGCCACCGACGACGACCGCGGGACACAGAACCCCTACCGATAGTCCCACCCGGCTCATATACCCGACATTTTAGCGAAACCGGGGGATCCTCCAGCTCGGCCAGACTCAACCGGTCGCAAGTGCATCGGTGCCCAGGTCCAGTCGCATCGTGGCCCGCACTTGTGCCAGGGCGCCCATCACCTCGCGAAAAGCGCGCTCGCACTCCTCATCCCCGTGTGCCATGCCTGTGCCCGTCCCGTCGCGTAGCCGGCGCACACTGCGGAAATATGCGAGAGCCGGATCGACAACTGTCCCGGGGGCAAGTACTTCCAGTTGGTAGCGCAGTTCGTAGCAGCCTGCGAACTTCTGACGCGCGATGAGGGCACGCTCGGCGTCGGGCATCGCGCGGTCAAGAATGATGAGTGCCAGCTCGCCCCGTACCTGTGAGAGCGCACCAAGGTAGGCCCCATACAGGTCGCGCTTGCTTCGCCTCCATTCGCCGATCGCCTCGCGCCGATCCTTGCGGACTTCTACGAGCACGGTCGAACCCATCGCGATGGCGGCACCGAGGACTGTGGCAAGGAGTGTCATCCATTCCATTCCGGCACGCTAAAAGAAGGCAGCGGTGCCCGCTAGAGCGCATTCAGCGTGACCGGGACGAGAGCGAGAGCTGCCCACCCCCGTCACGAACCTCTGAAGTCACTGGTCAGAGCACCGACTTGTGCAAGTGATGGATGAGGTTCGTCACGCCGTCACCGGCGGCGGCCACAGAATTCCCCGGGCGCTTATAGCCGACGATCCCCGGTTAGCGAAACCGGGGATCCTGAAGACCATTGAATCCTCCCCACCGCCACCCGTGCTGCTTGTGGAAGGACTCATCTGTGCCCGACACCGTCTCCCGTCTGCCGTATGTCCCCGCCGACATCCTCACCCCCGAAAGAGACATCACCCACCGTCACTTCACGGCGGGTGACGAGATCGTGATCCTCAAAGGGGTGGCCGGAGGGCAGTTGTGGGGCGAGACGATGACGGTCGTCGCCCCGTCGTGGCACACCCCGACCGACGAGGACGGCTGGCGGCTGCGCGACCCCCATGGCGGCGCACGTACCTACATCACCGGTCACCCGCGCTATCTCGTCCACTTCTCCCGCCGCTGCCCCGACTGCCTCATCCACCTGCGGGCCATGGAGGACTACCTGCTGCCCAAACTCACCGGCGCCACCGGCCCGGTCGACTGCGGCTGGTACGCGCTGACTGGCCTGAACCAACTGGTCCACGCCGCCGATGCCCGGAGCGCCCGATGACCGGCGACAGGCCGCCCGGGCGCCATGCCCTCCTGGACCAGGTACGCGCCAAAGCCCGCTCCGTAGCGGTATCCGGTGGCCGCTGGCCCAGCATCCTGGCCGGCCTGCTCGGTGAAATCGGAGCCACCTGGCAGGAATCCGCCGACGTGTGCGGGGACGTCGCCTGGCAGGCCCGTGCCGGCGGACACAGCGCGCTCCTCCTGCTTGAACCAGAGCAGATCACCCGCCCCAGCACGGAACCCGTCACCGCTCGTACCTATCGGCACGTCTACCTGGGAACCCTGCGCTATGACTTCCGGTGCCGCACCATCGAGACCCTCCTGCACGCCCTGCCCGACGGGGCTGCGGACGAACTCGACTGCTACAGCCACGCGCTCGGCGTCTTCGCACTGCTCGGCCAGTCCCGCACGACCGGATACGTCGGCATGGAACAGGTTCTCGGCGAGGCCGGCGACCACGTCAAAACACTGCATGTGCTGCTGCACGGTCTATGGCTCGGACACCGTTTGCCCGGCCGGGAGGAGCACATGCTCCGCCTGCTGGCCCGCCCACCGTTCGCCGCCCGTGCCGATCCGATCGCCCTGTTCCGCGAGGCAGCGGCTCGCCGGGGCCTCGGACAGCACCACAGGGCCCTGGAAGCGATCGACCGCGCCCTGGATCTGCTGCCGCCGGGCGATGCGGCCGTGCACGCGGACCTCGTCCGGGAACGCTCCCTCATCACCGCCGCCCACGACTGGCAACGGCTCACCATCCCCGCCGCCGAGGCGAATCAGCGGTGATCCTGCGCCTCCACCCTGGCGGCGTCGACTCTGCCGAGGCCCTCGCTGAAGCGCTCGGCCGGCCTGTCAGCGACCAGGAAGGGCTGACCGACCATACGGTGGTCGCGTACTGGCATGAGCGGCACCGATACCTCCTCGACGACGAGCGCGTGTTCTGGACGCCGGCCCAATGGGCCGCGCACCTGAATGGCGACAACCGGCATGATGCCTTTGTCGGCCGCCGGTCCGAAGGCCGACTTCCCATCTGGCATCTCAGCGTCCGCCTGGCATCGGACGACCGCACTCTCACCGGGCCCGAGTGGTCAGAAATCGCGCATCGGCTTGCCCGGGCCGCCGGCATCACGCGTCCGGGCGACCAACAAGGATGCCGCTGGGCCGCTGTTCAAGGGCAGCCCGGGCGACTTGACCTGCTGGCCAACCTCGTACGTGAGGACGGCATCTGGCAGAACCTACGACCGCGGCTACCGGAGCAGCTTAGGGCCGAAGCTCGTCAGATCGAGTCCAGTCTCCAGCTCCGTACGTCTCAGCCGCACAGCACTCGCGCACCGGGCGTGACGGCGACCGACCTGGAAGCGGCCAGCCTCGCGGGGCAGATCGACCAGTTACTGTCCCACCTCATCGACGAGCACGCTGGCCCGCTGGCCCGCTGGCCACCGTGCGCGGCCTGGTCGAATACGCGGCACACCGTCTCACCGGCCCGCCCCAGCCCTACGGCCCCGAGACGAGAGTTCGTCTGGACTGGGCGGCCCGCCGCATCTCCGGGATCCAGCAGGAACTCGATCACATCGCCACCAGCCTGCGTGACCACGCACGCAACGCTCCGGCCATACCGCCGGCACCAGCCGCGCAGCCAGCCCCAGGCCGTGGGCGTCCCGGTTGACCCCTCTGCGGAAAGCTTTCCTTCTTGGCCCTGGCCGACCGCCTGCTGACCCTACGACGTGACGCCCACTCCGGTGAGGTCCGCGCCCGCGGAGGCGACCCGGTACATCCGCGGCGACCTCGCTGACCGGCACGAGCCGCATCCGCGACGCATCGCGTGCCGCGGCGACGTTCTGGCCGACGACCACGAAGCGACTGTCGTCTGTGCCTGCCCGCCTCCCGCGCCGCGCGCTCCCGCCGGCCCGGGCGCCGCGCCGGCCCGGCGGCGCTGAATCCCCCCTTTGCTCTGAGGAGACCATGCCCGACCCTCGCGACACTCGCGATCTCGAATCGTTCGCCATGGCACTCGCCGACGAACTCCCCGGCCGGTGGCGTAGCGAGTACCACCGGCACACCGTGTACGACGACCAGTTCTCCCTCGCCGAGGACGTCTGGGACATGAACCTCGTCTCGGCCGCGGTAGCCCAGTACGTTCTGGAGCACGATGCCGTGCTCACGCGCGACGACGGCGCCCGCCTCTACGTCATCGGCCGCCCGCGCCAGGACGAGGAGTACCTCGTGGCCGCCATGGCCCCGGCGGATGTCGTTCCGGAAGCCTTCCGGGGTGTGCGTGAGCCTGACGGCATCGTTGTGCCGGACGACCCGTTCCGCGCGGCGGATGACATCACCGCGCATCTGCTGCCCCGCTACGACAAGGCGTTCGCCCAGGTCCAGCACAACGCCCAGAGCTTGGCCCCGCAGGCGGCGGTCCCCTCCGACGGGGCCGACCGTGTGGAGATGACGTGGGCCGACGACGGCGGGCTCGTCGCCCGGCCCGCGAGCGAGGACGCCGCCGCAGTCCTGCGCGACAGCGGCTTCGTCTACGACGAGCGGCAGCAGACGTATGTGCTCTCCGGAGATGACACCGCCGCTCAGGGCCGCTCGGCGCGGGCCGCCGGTGCCCGTCTGTCCGCTCTCGGCATCGGCGCTGTCATCCGCAACGCGCCCTCGAAGCCCGCCCTCGACACCACCACCCGGGCCGCGCCGACACCGGCCAAGCCCGCCCGCACCCGATGACCGAAGGAGGCACCGGCCTGTGAGCCTGGCCGACGAGACAGGCACCGACGTGGAAATCTACCGACGCCACGGAGACGACGGCGTCTACGCCGACAGCCATACCGGAGCACCCGAGCAACTCCTCGCCCTGCTGGACCGTCTCGGGCTGGAACGCCACACCATGCCCCACGCCTATGTCTGGCACCGAACTCCTGAGCGGCTGAGCGAGCCGGAAAAGATGCGCTTGGCCAGTCGTGCCGCAGTTGTGCTCGCCGCCGCCGGCTATCGCGCGAACATCGACCCCGGCGTATTCGACCGGGCCGCCCACGACACCGCCGTCGCCGAACTTGCCCCGCGGCGCAGTGCCGCCCGCCCTTCCCCGGCACCCGCTCCACCGGCCGGGAGCACTCCCGTATCCCGGCCGCTGCCCCTGACCATTCGAAGGAAACCGTGAATCTCGCCGATGAAAACGGCACCGACGTAGAGATCTACCGGCGCTACGGAGACGACACCATCTATGTCGACAGCCGTACCGGATCACCCGACCGGCTCGTCGAGACCTTGGACGACATCGGGACGACGCGGCACACCGATGGCCCATACACCTGGCGTCAGCTCCCCACCGACGGCTTCGCCGAGGAGGAAGTGCGCCAGTCGGCCACGGGTGCCCTCTTCATTCTGGCCATGGCCGGCTACCGGGCCAATCTCGACCCCGCGCTCTTCGACCGGGCCGCCTACGCGGCCCTGCTCGACCACGCCGCCGACCGGCGCGAGCACTACCGCCGGCAGGACGCGGCCCGCTCTCCCCGCCCGGCCCAGCCGAAGGCGGCACCCGGCACCGCGGCCGGCGGGAAACGCCGGTGAGCACCGCCCCCGCTGCCGCCGATATACCGTCACCTACACCCCCGCGCCCCTCGTCGCTGTCCTCGCAGCGAGGGACTGCCTTGTTCCCAGGAGGACTCTGACATGGGAAATCGTGCCGACGTCACAGGCAGTGACGTCGAGGTCTACCGCGACGCAGTGAGTGGCACCATCCGCGCCGACACTCCCACCGGCGCCCACGAGACCCTCCTCGCGGTGCTGGACAGCCTGGGCCTGGAACGCAGGACCGTGACCACGGCCGGACCGGAGTATGTCTGGCACGAGGTACCCGAGGGCTTGTCCGAGGACGAGCAGAAGCGTCTGGCCTCCCGTGCCATCCCCACCCTGCTCATGGCCGGATACGCCGCCAACATCACCACCGCAGCCTTCGACCCGGACGCCTACCTGGAAGCCGCCAACGAGGTCAGAGCCCAGCACGCCGTACCGGACGCCCCGGCCGTGGCTCCGCACGCCGGCACCGCCCGGCCCCGGCACGGTCGCTGAACCATCTGTCCCCAGTCGCCCCCACCTTCGACGATCCGGCCCTTTCCCATCCCGCGCACACCACCGCCAATCAGCGGCGCCCGCAAGCCTCGCCTGGCCGTATTCGTCCTTCGCCGTTACCTGCATCCCCGGCCCATCGGCACGATCCCCCCGCCCGGCGAACCGGAGGACAATGACTGACCCGAACCCCTACGCCGTTCGTCTCGCTGACGAGATCGCCCGCCTGATCGACCTGCTCGGTGATCACCTGACGCAGGCCACGTCCCGGCAAGCCGCCCAGATCCTCACGAAGGTCCTCGACTCCGAGAAGGGCATCCTCGGCCGCCTCACCACCCTGGTGGCGACCGGCTCCCAGCAGGCCAAGCACCACACCGAGGCAGGGACGTTCCCGCCCGAGGTCTGGCTCGCTCTGGGCCGCGCCGCGAACGCACTCGACGACGTATGCCTGGACCTCGACGAGCACGCCGACGACGTGCGCCGGCTCGCCCAAGCCGCGACGCCCGCCCACGCCGTGCCGGCAAACCGCTTCTCCTGCGCGGGCGGGCCGCGCCGGTGAGAAAGCGACAGCAACGCGCGAGTGCGACGGCCGGGCAGCAGCAGGCCCAGCAGTACTACCTCGTCACACCACGCCATCTGGCCGGCGGCGGCGACCTACGACACGTGACCGAGTATCTGCGCGCCTCCGACTGGCGCGACCGGTCTAAGACCGGCGGACCGATCATCTTCGAAAGCCCCGACCGCACCGTCCGTGTCGCCTACAACCCGCACACCGTCCCGGCTGGTTGGACCATCCGCGCGAAGGCCACCGCCCACCAGCAAGCCTGGCGCGCTGTTCTCAGTCCCCACGTACCGGTCGAGATCGTCGCGGGATTCTCCGACGCCCTGACCACACCCCGCTCCGCGCACGCCCCCAACGTCTGGTCACCCCTGCAAGACCACGGGTGGCAGGCCGGTCGCGGACACCACACCACCGCGATCAGCCCGGACGGCAGCGCCTTCGTGCAGTTCCACCAGCCCGCCTCCGGAGAGGTCCGCTGGTGGGCCGGCGCCCGAACCGAGCAGGGCCAACGGGCCTGGGACGCGACGTTCACCTCCACCACCCCCATGCATCTCGTCCTCGCTTTCACCACCGCCCTGGCCGACCCGCTGCCCGTGATGCGACCGCGCGGGCACGTTCCGCCCGACCAGCGGATCCGCACCACCTCCGTGTCGGTACGGCCTGATGAAATCGCGGCCTGGCAGCGGAACCGTTTGGCCCTCGCCCGCGCGGCCCGAGTGTCCGCGACCACCGCCCGGACAGGGAGCACCGCACCCACGATCCGCCCGCACACGGCGGGCACATCCCGGCCACGCCGCTGACCGCCCGGCGACTCAACCCCCGACTTCCACTCCAAGGACGTGCATGTCCCCCCTCGCAGAAGTGGCATCTCCGCACTTCCCCGTCGGCTCGCTGCGACAGCACCCAGCGCGCACCGCCGCGCAGCCCGGCTGCGGGCACGGTGATCCGTGCCTCTGAGCGAGCGGCACCTGGCCGCGTTCGCCGCCGACCATCAGTCCACGCTGCAGTTCGACACCCAGCCGCGCTCCCTGGCGGGCCCCGGCGACCCGCGCCACGTCACCCACCCATTGCTCGCCGCCGGGTGGAAAACCGCCTCTGACCCCTCTCTTCCCCGGGTCCGTCTCGTCAGCCCTGACGTGCTGGTGGAGGTGACCATCGATCCGACACCGACCTCATCCGGGTCCTGGTGGCGCATCGGAACCCCAACCTCCGCCTACGGCCCCTACTGGCATATGAGTTTCGGTGGCCTCACGCCGTCGGAGATCGTGGCCGGCGTCGCCGACGCTCTCTGCCGGCCCGTCCCGGACGGCGAGAGCGATGTGGGGCAGATCCTCAACGACGCCGGCTGGACGGGCGTTCCGGTGGCCGGCGCCCCGGGGCTCGCGGTCTCTCCCGACCAACTGATCCATGCCGAGTGGCTGGAGGAGGACGGACGGGCCTACGCCTGGCGAGTCGAAGCCGCCGTTCGCCACGATTCGAGCCACGACGTCGACCATGTCTGGAACGCCTGGATCGGGGACGGCACACCGCCGCATCTGGTGGCGGGGCTGGCACGCGCGCTCGTCGACCCGCAACCGGTGCTCAGGGGGATGCACGACCAGCTCGGCCATTACAGCGCGGTCCAGCATCCCAGCGCCACCACCGGCACGCAGGTCGCCGCCGCACACCACCAGCGCGTGGCAGCGGCCCGGACAGCGGCCCGCCGCGCCCGACACACTCCCGCTCCGGCCGCCTCCGCTTCCCCCGCACCCACCAGCTCTCCGCTCCCCACGCGGAGCCGGTGAACCTCCACACGGAAGACCATCTGTGAGCACTGACCACCCCGGCGACCGCGCGGTTCATGACCCCGCTCTCCAGCAACTCGCCGCGTTCATCCGCGAGAGCGAGCAGATCCTCGCCGACTGGGACACCTACTCCGACCAGCACACCGACCTCGACGGCTGGCCGCACGACGGCTACGCCTACGGTATGCGCGCCCAGCGCCGAGACGCCGATACCTGGCGGGCCTTCACCCGCGTCCGCTCCAGCGCCAAGGACATGCTCGCCACCGCCGAGACACAGATGCGGCGGCTCCCGGCCACGGCCATCCAGCCACGATGGACCTACCAGCTCGGCCGCCTCCACAGCGCGCTCGAACGGCTTACCGAACTGCGGGACGACTGGCTCGCCACCCGTGACAGCCTGCCACCCTCGGCCGAGCCGGGGAGCGCGGAGTACGACGACGCGCGGGCCGAGCGGAACGGCGAAGCCTGGTCCTACCTGGACGAGTGGGCATCCGCCGGCGACGTCCTCCTCGAAATCCACCGCGCGGCAGAACACATCCCGCCCACACCGCCAGCCCATGAGCCGGTGTCGACCCCGGCTCCGCCACCACCGGCCGGCCACTCGGCAGCGGCCAAAAGGTGACCATGCACAACAACATTGAGGTGGCGCTGGTCTCTCCCCGCTACCTCGCCGGGGGCGGCAACCCCGCCTGGATCACCGTCCCACTCCACCGGGCCTGCGGCTGGAGCCACGGCCACGACCCCCTCATGCCCCGCGTCATCCTCTCCAGCCCCGACCAGAAGGCCGTGCTCCGCCTGGACCCGAGGCCAGGCGAGCCGTGGTGGAAACTCCGGCACGCTCGCGTCGGCGAACAGCGCTCCTGGTCGGCGGCCTTCGACGCGCGCACCCCGGTCGAGATCATCGCCGGATTCACCGACGCACTCACCGCCCCCAAGACCGGGCCGGGGCCCACGCCCCACCCTTACGATCCGCTGCGGCAGGCCGACTGGCGGGACGCGCACGGCCACGACGGCCTCACCTCCCCGGACGGAATCGCCCACGTCAAACACGGCAACGACGGCGCCTCCGACGGCTGGTTCGTCACGACCATGGTCAGCGAGGATCCCGAGGGCCTGATCTGGCAGGCGTACTTCAGTCGCGACACCCCAGCGCACCTGATCGCCGGATTCACCCGCGCGCTTGCCGACCAGACCCCGCTGCCCCGCGATCCCTACCCACTCCGCATCCCCGCTCACAGCCGCCGCCATTTTCACGTCACCCAAGTTCTAGTCCCGGCCATCGACGTTGCCTTCCCGCTGGAGAACCGCGTCAGGACACTCGCCGACCGGCAACCGTCCCATCCAGCTCCCGCGCCGCGGACATGGAGTGCGCCGCCGCCCCGACGCACCCGCTGACGCGGCCCGCCCGACCATCGACCCCGCCCACGGATCCGCCCCTTGCCCAAGCCCACGTCCCCATCGACCCCCGACACCTACGACATCCTTTTCAAGATCCTGCTCGGCACTGCCGCCATCGGCGTTCCCCTGTCGAACCTGGCCTGGCTCTGCGGGAACACCACCGCCTGGCTCACCAACTCCGGTCCATGGACGCCCTACCGGCCGGCCGATGCCCTCTTCCACCGCGACCAGCTCTGGCCCACCACTGGACACACGACCCTGCTCATCGGCGCGCTCATCGTCCCTGCGCTGATCACGATCATGCTCGCTGCCCTCGGCGCCCTGTGGTGGACCCGCCACAACAGCGGGAGCAGTAAGGCGAAGCGGGTCGCCGGGATGGCGAAGCAGAGGGACATCGAGCCCCTGCTCGCCAAGGCGATCACCGCCAAAGCGCGCGCTCTGCGGCCGAGTCTGAAGGACGCCAAGCGCATCGACGCCGGCGACTCCGGCATCCTCCTGGGTAACCTGCAGGGCACGAGGCACGAGGTCCGGATGGGGTACGAGGACGTCGCCGTCGCGATCATGGCTCCCCGCTCCGGCAAGACCACGAGCCTGGCCATCCCGTCCATCCTCAACGCTCCCGGCCCCGTCCTGCTCACCTCCAACAAGGCCGCGGGCGACGCTTACACCACCACCCTCGACGCGCGGGCGCGGGCGGGGCGGACGTGGTCAATGGATCCCCAGCAGATCGCGCACGCCGCACGAACCATGTGGTGGAACCCGCTCGCCGACGCCACCACCCTCGACGGCGCCGGCCGCTTGGCCTCACACTTCCTCGCCGCGTCCGTGGACGCCTCCCAGCAAGGCGACTTCTGGTCCAAGGCCGGCTCCAACATTCTCAGCCAGCTCTTCCTGGCCGCCGCCCTCGACGAACGGCCGATCACCGACGTCATGCAGTGGCTGGCCTTCCCCGCCGACCGTACCCCCCTCGACATCCTCCGCGACCACGCCTTCACAGCCGTCGCCGCCCAGCTCAAGGGAACCGTGGAGGGACCGCCCGAAACCCGGGACGGCATCTACGAGACCGCGAGGCAGTACGCCGCCGCCCTGCTGAACTCGGAGATCGCCGCGTGGGTCACCCCGCAGGAGAACATCCCCGAATTCCGGCCGTCCGACTTCGTCACCAGCACCGACACCCTCTACCTGCTGTCGAAGGACGGCGGAGGCGGCGCGAGCGCGCTGATCGCCGCGTGCGCGGACTCCGTCATGCGGGCCGCGACCACTCAGGCCGAACGCGCCGGCGGTCGCCTCGACCCGCCCATGCTGGCGATCCTCGACGAGGCCGCCAACGTGTGCAAAATCAGTGACCTGCCCGACCTGTACTCGCACCTGGGCTCGCGCGGCATCATCCCCCTCACCATCCTGCAGTCCTACCGCCAGGGCCAGAAAGTCTGGGGCGACGCCGGCATGGACTCCCTGTGGTCCGCCTCCACCATCAAGGTCATCGGATCCGGCATCGACGACCCCGACTTCGCCGACAAACTCTCCCGGCTGATCGGCGACCACGACGTCGAGACGAAGTCGACCTCGGTCTCCGACTCCGGGAAATCGACCAGCTTCAGCATGCGGCAGGAACGGATCCTGCCCGCCGACGCCATCCGCGCCCTGCCCAAGGGCACCGCACTCTGCTTCGCCACCGGCATGCGCGCCGCCATGCTCGACCTGCGCCCCTGGTACCTGGAAGACGGAGCGGACGAACTGTCCACCGCGTCAAAACGCGCCTCGGCCGGCATCACCCAGCGAGCCGTCGCCAAAACGACACCGAAGCGGTCCGACTTCGGGACGGCCGCGTGACACTTGCCAGCACCGGTCCCGAGCACCCCAGGAGTGCCGATCCGATTCGGCTCCCCTCGGGACGTCTGCACTACACCACTCCGCTGGGAGCCCAGTACAGCGGAGACAGCCGCCTGCTGCTCGGTGAACTGCCGCCGCAGAGCGTGGATCTTTTCGTTACGAGCCCGCCGTTCCCGCTGCTGCGGCCCAAGGAATACGGCAACGCCGACCAGAACGATTACGTCGAATGGCTCCTGCCCTTCGCCGCCGCGGCCCACCGGGCACTCCGCCCCACCGGCAGCCTTGTCATGGAGATAGGCGGCGCTTACCAACGCGGCCGTCCCACCCGGTCGTTGCACCAGTTCCGCACCCTGCTCGCCTGCACCGACCGCCTCGGATTCCACCTCGCCCAGGAGTTCTACTGGCACAACCCCTCACGGCTGCCGACCCCGGCCGAATGGGTAACCAAACGCAAGATCCGCGCCAAGGACACCGTGAACACCATCTGGTGGCTGTCAAAAACCCCTCACCCGAGGGCAGACACCACCAAGCTCAAGACCCCTTACTCCGCGTCGATGAAAAAGCTCCTGGCAGACCCGGACCGGCACTACAGGCCGATGCTCCGCCCCTCGGGCCACACCGTCAGCGAGCACTTCGGCCAGGACACCGGGGGCGCGCTGCCCGCCACCCTGCTGTCAGTGCCCAACAGCACCTCCAACGACGCCTATCTACGCGCATGCCGTCTCCGCGGCACACGACCGCACCCCGCCCGCTACCCGGCGAGAATCCCGGAGTTCTTCATCACCCTGTGCACCAACCCCGGCGATCTCGTCGTGGACTTCTTCAGCGGCTCCAACACCACCGGCCACAGCGCAGAACTGCTCGGCAGACGCTGGCTCGGTATCGACCTCGACACCGACTACGCCGCGGCATCAGCCGCACGCTTCCCCCAGGCCGCCGTCCCAGCATGAGCAGGACCCCTGGTCCCTTATACCAATCTCCAGCCCACGAGACAAAAGGAAAACTCGAATCCCGTTTTTTGCTTAAAAAAAAA
>NZ_JARBAE010000071.1:0-21013 GCF_033795305.1 Streptomyces sp. AK02-01A | reverse complement strand
GCGCTCGACAGCCTGTCACTGGATTGCCGGGCCGCACGCGCCGTAAATCATGCAGTCCAGGACACCACCGCGGAACGACACCCGGCGACAACCCGCACCACACCACCGACCCCCGCCCAAACCGGACCGCAACCCGCAACCCCCGCCGGAGGCGACCCGCACCACCGGCCCGTACCCGCACAAGCCCGCAACCCCCGCCGGAGGCGACCCGCAACCCCCGCCGGAGGCGCACCGGTAGTGACAGGTCAAGATTCAATCCGTAGGCTCCTGAATATGGATATGCACACTGTCGTGGTGGGGACGTCCGGGACGACCGCCGAGGACGTCATCGCCGTGGCCCGCGGCCGCGCTCGGGTCGAGCTCTCCGCCGAGGCCGTCGCCGCGCTCGCCGCCGCCCGGGAGGTCGTGGAGGCGCTCGCCGCCAAGCCCGAGCCCGTGTACGGCGTCTCGACCGGGTTCGGCGCTCTCGCCACCCGGCACATCAGCCAGGACCTCCGCGCGCAGTTGCAGCGGAACATCGTGCGCAGTCACGCCGCCGGCATGGGACCGCACGTCGAGCGGGATGTCGTGCGCGCGCTGATGTTCCTGCGGCTCAAGACCGTCGCGTCCGGGCGCACCGGCGTGCGCCCGGAGGTCGCCCAGACCATGGCGGACGTGCTGAACGCCGGGATCACGCCCGTCGTGCACGAATTCGGCTCCCTTGGTTGCTCCGGCGATCTCGCGCCGCTCTCGCACTGCGCGCTGACCCTGATGGGCGAAGGCGAAGCCGAGGGTCCCGACGGTGTGCTGCGACCGGCCGGTGAGCTGCTCGCGCGGCACGGCATCACTCCGGTCGTGCTGCGCGAGAAGGAGGGACTCGCGCTGCTCAACGGCACCGACGGCATGCTCGGCATGCTGGTCATGGCCCTCGCCGACCTGCACCGTCTGTACACCTCGGCCGACATCACCGCCGCGCTCAGCCTGGAGGCCCTCCTCGGCTCCGCCAAGGTCCTCGCGCCCGAGCTGCACGCCATCCGGCCGCATCCCGGACAGGGCGCCAGCGCCGACAACATGCTGCGCGTGCTCGCCGGCTCCGGTCTGACGGGCCACTTCCAGGAGGACGAGGCGCCGCGCGTCCAGGACGCGTACTCGGTGCGGTGCGCTCCGCAGGTCGCCGGCGCGGGCCGGGACACACTCGCGTACGCCCGGCTCGTCGCCGACCGTGAGCTGGCCGCCGCCGTCGACAATCCCGTGGTCCTGCCGGACGGCCGCGTCGAGTCCAACGGCAACTTCCACGGCGCACCGGTGGCCTATGTCCTGGACTTCCTGGCCATCGCCGCCGCCGATCTGGGATCCATCGCGGAGCGCCGTACGGACCGGCTGCTGGACAAGAACCGTTCGCACGGCCTGCCGCCGTTTCTCGCCGACGACGCCGGTGTCGACTCGGGCCTGATGATCGCGCAGTACACCCAGGCCGCGCTGGTCAGCGAGATGAAGCGGCTGGCCGTCCCGGCCTCCGTCGACTCCATCCCGTCCTCCGCGATGCAGGAGGACCATGTCTCCATGGGCTGGTCGGCCGCGCGCAAGCTCAGGACGGCCGTCGACAATCTGACCCGGATCATCGCCGTGGAGATGTACGCGGCGACGCGCGCGATCGAGCTGCGGGAGGGCCTGACGCCCGCGCCCGCCTCGCGGGCCGCCATCGCCGCGCTGCGTGCCGCCGGGGTCCAGGGCCCGGGCCCGGACCGGTTCCTCGCACCCGATCTCGCCGCGGCCGACGCGTTCGTACGCGGAGGCGGCCTGGTCGCGGCGGTGGAGCCGGTGACGGGGCCGCTGGCCTGAGAGCACCCGACAGGCGCGGGAAACGCGAAGGGGGCCGCCCGGCTGCCGGGCGGCCCCCTCCGTACGCGTGGAGCTGGTTCAGAGCGTGCGCGTGCCTCTGCGGGCCCAGTACGCGACGAAAGTCGCGCCGAGGCCGAGGAAGGCGCTTCCGCCGAACAGGTACGGCGTGGTGTCCACGCGGCCCGTATCTGCGAAGGCGAGCTGCTGTGAGCTGTCCGGTCTTCCGGAGGTGAAGCTCTGGGCTGATGCCGCGGACGGCTGCCCCGGACCGCCCTGTTCATCGGTGGCGTTCGCGGAGGGAACGAACCACAGAGCACAGAGCAGGGTTCCGGCGGCGGTAGCGGTCAGCAGCGGTCGGCGGGCGATGGACACGTGATCGATCCCCTTTGTGACAACGCCGAATTGGCTGGGTGCGCTGATGCTAATGAAAGCAGCGGGTCGTATGAAAGTCGCGGAGGCCGGGGGCCCAGCGCTCCGTCGCATGACCTCTTCTGAGACGTCACGGTATGTGAGACTAGGACGTGTCTGACAGATAGCGCCGTCCGCCCGGAGGGCGGGGCCTGCGACGTCTGGTGCGTGCGATCCCAAGGCGGAGGATCATCCGTGTACTGGACGTACTCGGATGACTCCGACAACGCGGTGAGCGTGCGTGCCAGGCGTCGCAGGCCAGGCGGGATGTGTCAGACAGGGCCTAAGGGCGGTCCCGTCATCCCCGGTGGATCAGCGCCCGGCGTCGGATGCGGTGTATCGCACGGCGGAGGGGCGCTCGCAGGGATCGGCCGTGGCCCAGCTTGTGGAGCCGTTCGGCCTGGTCGGCGCGGTGCCGGGAGTGGAGCTGACGCAGGCGTCCTGGCGCGGCGAACTGATCGGCCACGACCCGGACGCGGTGGAATGGGACCTCGACGAGGACGACGAGACCGACGCGGACGCCGACGCGGAAGCGGACGGCGACACGCGTGGCGAGGTCTACCACGAGAGCGTGACACTCTGGTAGCACCGGTCCGCCTCATTCGACGGGCTCCTCGCTCGCCCATGCGGCAGGGTGAGTGGTGTGCACCACATATCCGGCCGATGTGGAACCGGACGAACCGGTAAGGGTGTTCTTAAAGGTTGTCGGCAGACATTCGGCGATGATGGAGAAGCGTGTGATGACGGACAGCAAGCGGCGCAAAAGCATTATGGCCGCGTCCGCACTGCTCGGCGGCGTGCTGGTGCTTTCGGCCTGTAGCAGCGGTGGTGACGCGGGAGGCGGCAGCCCCACGAAGTCGTCGTCGCAGGCCCAGGTCGATGAAGCGGCCGCCAAAGAGACGTCCGAGGCCCAGATAGCCATCTCGCCCAAGAACGGGGCGACGAACGCGAGCATCAACAACGCCGCCAAGGTCACGGTGACCAAGGGCACTCTCACCGCCGTCACCATGACCACCGCTGACGGCACCGAGGTCAAGGGCACGCTGGCCGACGACGCCAAGACCTGGAAGCCGGACGGTCAGCTCAACCGTTCCACCACATACAAGATCTCCGCGACGGCGAAGGACGGCAAGGGCCGCGAGGCCCACGAGAACTCCTCCTTCACCACCGTGTCGCCCGCCAACAGCTTCATCGGGAACTTCACGCCCGAGGACGGCTCCACGGTCGGTGTCGGAATGCCCGTCTCGATCAACTTCGACAAGGCGATCACCGACAAGAAGGCCGTGCAGGAAGGCGTCACGGTGACGTCGAGCAGTGGCCAGGAGGTCGTCGGCCACTGGTTCAGCGCGCAGCGCCTCGACTTCCGTCCGCAGGACTACTGGCAGGGCGGCTCGAAGGTCACTCTGGAGCTGAACCTCGACGGAGTCGAGGGCGCTCCCGGTGTCTTCGGTGTCCAGCAGAAGACGGTCAACTTCACCATCGGCCGTAACCAGGTCAGCACGGTGGACGCGGCAGCCCACACCATGACCGTCACGCGGGACGGCCAGACGGTCAGGACCATCCCGATCTCCTCCGGTTCGCCGGACAATCCGACGTACAACGGCGCGATGGTGATCTCCGAGAAGTTCAAGGAGACCCGGATGAACGGCGCGACGGTCGGCTTCACGGACGACGACGGCAAGGGCGAGTACGACATCAAGGACGTCCCGCACGCCATGCGGCTCTCCACGTCCGGCACCTTCATCCACGGTAACTACTGGGGCCCGAAGTCCGTCTTCGGCACCACCAACACCAGCCACGGCTGTGTGGGCCTGGAGGACGTGAAGGGCGCGGGCGACGACAGCCGGCCGGCCGCCTGGTTCTACAACAACTCGATCGTCGGTGACGTGGTCGTCGTCAAGAACTCTCCGGACAAGACGATCAAGCCCGACAACGGCCTCAACGGCTGGAACCTGAACTGGAACGACTGGCTCGCGGGCTCCGCGGCCTGAGCCGGCGGGACGGTCCCGTCCGGCCCGTCCCGCTTCGTACGCCCTCGGCGGCGGCACCCTCCCGGTGCCGCCGCCGTTCGCGTTCTCATCCAGCTCTCACCGCGGCCTCAACTCCTCATCACGACCGGTGCCTAGCTTCACGGTCATGTTCTTCATCTACCTCCGGCGCGAGCTGCGCCGCCGCAGAAAGGCGGCGCTCGTCGTCGCCTCGGGGCTCGCCCTGGGCATCGCACTGGTGATCGTCGTCAGTTCGGTCTCCGCCGGTATGAGCCAGGCGCAGGACAAGGTCCTGCAATCGCTGTACGGCCTCGGCACGGACATGACCGTCACCAAGGCCGCGGCGCCGCCCGGCGACGGCGACACCGCCCGCCGGCCGCGCTTCGAGTTCGACGCCAAGGGCGACGACGACGCCGCACAGAGCACTGACCGCGTGCTGGTCCAGGGCTTCCAGACGCTGGCCTCCTCGGCCGTCACCGAGGTCGGCGGCCAGAAAGGAGTCGCGGAGGCCGTCGGCGGGCTGAGCCTGAACGTGCTGAAGGTCGACGGCCAGTTCAAGCGCGGCGAGTTCACGCCGCGGGAGGGCGGCGGCAAGGGCGGACCCGGCGGCGGTACGGGCGGCGCCGGAGGAGAGGTCACCGGCGGCGGCGCCGCGTTCGACGTCAACTCCTACTCGGTGTACGGCACCGATGTCGGCGCGCCCGCGCTCGGCCCGCTGACCTCCTCCAGGATCACTTCGGGCCGTACGTTCAAGGCCACCGAGACCGACGCGGCGGTGGCGGTCGTCGACAGCGCGTACGCCAAGGAGAAGAGCCTCGCGGTCGACAAGACCGTCACCATCTCCGGGACGAAGTTCACCGTCGTCGGTGTCGCCACCGCCGACAGCGGAGACGCCGCCGCCAACCTCTACATCCCGCTGAAGCGGGCCCAGACCCTGGCCGACTCCAAGGACAAGGTCACCACGGTCTACGTCAAGGCCGCCGACTCGCAGCAGATCGACAGCGTCAAGTCCGCCATCCAGCAGAACATCGCGGGCACGACCGTCACCACCTCGGCCGATCTCGCGGACACCGTCTCCGGCTCGCTGTCCACCGCCGCCGACCTCGCCTCGAACGTCGGCACATGGCTGTCCGTCGCCGTGCTGATCGCCGCCTTCCTGGTCGCCGGACTGCTCACCTCCTCGGCGGTCAGCCGCCGGGTGCGGGAGTTCGGCACTCTCAAGGCGCTCGGCTGGAAGAGCGGCCGGGTCACTCGCCAGGTGGTCGGCGAGGCCCTGGTCAACGGGCTGCTCGGCGGGGCGCTCGGGATCGCGCTCGGGGTCGGCGGCGCCTATCTGGTCACGGCCGTCAGCCCGACCCTCACGGCGCAGCTCGGCGCGACGGGCGGCGGAGCCGGCGGCGGCCTCGGCGGCGGACTCGCCAGAGCCATGGGACCGGGCGGCGGACCGGGCGGACAGGGCGCGTCCAAGGCGCTCGACATCGCTCTCACCGCGCCTGTCTCCGTCGCCACCATCGGCGTCGCCGTGGCGCTCGCCGTCGGCGGCGGCCTGATCGCGGGCGGCTTCGGCGGCTGGCGCGCCTCCCGGCTGCGCCCCGCGGACGCGCTGCGCCGCGTCGAGTGACCCATACCCTTCCGTACCGCAGGAGTTGCACGATGTACCAGCTCAGAGGCGTCACCAAGCGCTACCGGCGCGGCAACAAGACCGTCGACGCGCTCGCCGGGGTCGATCTGACCATTGAGGACGGCGGCCGGCTCGTCATCCAGGGCCCCACCGGCGGCGGCAAGTCCACTCTCCTCCAGATGCTCGGCGGTCTCGACAGGCCGACCGAGGGCAGTATCGAATTCGACGGAGTGGATCTGGCCGCGCTGCCCGAGGCCCGGCTCACCAAGGTGCGGGCGGAGTCCATCGGCTTTGTCTTCCAGAGCTTCAACCTCATTCCCACGCTGACCGCGCAGGAGAATGTCGAGACGGCGCTCGTGCCGCTCGGCCTGAAAGGCGCGGCCCGGCGCGAACGGGCCGCCGGAGCACTGGACTCCGTGGGCCTCGGCGAGCGGCTCGGTCATCTGCCGGGTGAGCTCTCCGGCGGCCAGCAGCAGCGTGTCGCCATCGCCCGCGCTCTGGTGAAGCGGCCGAAGGTGCTGCTCGCCGATGAACCCACGGGAAATCTCGACGAGTCGATGCGTGACGAGATCATGGAGCTGCTGGAGGGCCTCTGGAAAGAGCACGGCCTGACCTTCATCATGGTCACTCACGACAGCTCCATCGCCCGCCGCGCCCCGCGGCTCGCCACGATCCGCAAGGGACGGGTCACGGTCACCGAGAACGCGGCCGCCTGAGGTGTGTCGCGCCCCGGGCGCGCGGTCCGGGCCGTGCCGGGTGCTTGTGCCGCCGGGAGCCCGCTGTGGCGCCTGGGACACAAGCGTCCGCCTCGCTCTGTCCGTTCGCCCGGACGTCCCTGTAAGCAGGGGGCGTTACCACTCTCGTACGCGTAGGTTCGGTCCATGCTGATCACTCTGGGAAGCCCGCCCTCGGACGCCGAGACAGACGCCTGGCACGCGGTGGTCGTCGCGGCTCATGTCCTCGATCTGCCGGCCTCGGTGCCCGAGCCGAGCAGGGCGGAGACGGCGGGCAGGCTCAGGCTGCCGCCGGTGAGCGGAAGGAACGTTCATCTCGCGATGACGGCGGAGGACGGCTCGTACGAAGGAGTCGCCTCGCTGCTTCTGTTCGCCGACGAGGCCAACCGCCACACGGCCGTCCTGGAGAGCCTGGTGGTCCGTCCGGACGCCCGGCGGCACGGAGTCGGCGCGGCGCTCTGGGGCGCGATACGTGACGAACTCGCCGCGGCGGGACGTACGTCGGTCTCGGCCATGCTCGAACTCGGCGGCGCGGGTCAGGCGTTCGTCGACAGCCTCGGCTTCACCAATGTGCTGGCGCTCGGCTGGTACGTACAGCGGGTCCGGCGGGCGGTGGCGGAGATACCGGAGACCGCGCTGCCCGACGGGCTCCGTTTCGCCGACTGGCAGGGCGTGGTCCCGGACCGGTGGGCCGAGGCGTTCGCCGTGGCCCATGACGCCGTACGGGACGCGCCGGGCGGAGACATGGCGGAGCGGGCGCCGGACTGGGACGTGGGCAGAGCGCGGGCCGCGGCCCGGCTGATCGAGGACCGAGGCGGAGTGATCCTCACCTCGGCGGTGCTCGACACCACCGACGGCGACGCGGTCGTCGCGTACACCGAGGCCGTGCTGCGCGACCCGGCGGACACCCGCGCGCTCCAGTACGACACGGTGGTGGTTCCGGCGCACCGGGGCCGCGGCCTGGGCCGCGCCGTCAAACGCCGGCTGCTGGGAAGGCTGCACGAACTGCTTCCCGGCGTACGGGAGATCAGCACCACCGTCGCCGACGACAACACGTCGATGCGGGCGGTGAACGAGGCCCTCGGCTATCGGCGTGAGCGTTCCGCCGGGATCTTTCGGGTGAAGCTCCAGGACCTGCCGGTGACGGCCGCCGACGTCAAAGACGCCTGATCGCCTCGCGGGTGCTGCCAGGTCCTCCCGCGTGGCGCGGCCTGACATGGCGTCCCGGGCCCGATCGCGGCCTGCCTCCGGCCGGCGCCGACGAGATGCCGGGCAGCGTGCTACTCATGACGTCCGACCACCGCATCGCCCGCACCTCCGTGTGATGACCTCCGAACAGACCGACTCGGAACGGAAAGCCGCCACCTCATGCACAAAAGCGTCTCCCGTCGTGCCGCCCTCGCCACCCTCACCGGCCTCGCGGCCCTCCCGCTCACCGGATGCCGGACGACCGCGCCGGAGGCGGCACGACCGGCTCCTTCCGGCTCCAGGCCCTCGGCCTCGGCACCGCCCAGGCCGCGTACGGAGCCGGAGTTCGGCGAGCTGGAGCGGAAGTTCGACGCGCGGCTGGGTGTCTACGCGCTCGACACCGGCAGCGGCAGGTCCGTCGTCCACCGGCCCGACGAACGCTTCGCCTACGCCTCCACCTGCAAGGCGCTGCTCGCCGCCGCCGTGCTGGACAAGAACTCGCTCAAGCAGCTCGACCGGCGTGTGCGGTACCGCGGCGCCGCTCTCGTCGGCCACTCGCCCATCACTCAGCAGCATGTCACCTCCGGTCTGACGTTGCGTCAACTGTGCGACGCCGCCGTCCGCTACAGCGACAACGGCGCGGCCAATCTCCTCTTCCGTGAACTCGGCGGCCCCAGGGGCTTACAGAACGCGCTCATCGACATCGGTGACCGCGTCACCCGGTGCGACCGCTTCGAAGTCGACCTCAGCGACGCCGTGCCCGGCGACATCCGTGACACCAGCACACCCCGCGCACTCGCCACCGACCTGCGCACCTATGTCCTCGGCAACACGCTCGCCGCCGACAAACGAGCCCTGCTGACCGACTGGCTCAAACGCAACACCACCGGCGACACACTCATCCGCTCCGGCGCACCGGCCGGCTGGCGCGTCGGTGACAAAACCGGCACCGGCGGCTACGGCACCCGCAATGACATCGCCATCGTCTGGCCGCCCGACGCCGCCCCGATCGCCATCGCCGTCCTCTCCCGACGCGATGTCTACGGCGCCAAGCGCGACGACGCCCTGATCGCGCGGGCCGCCGAAGTCGCCCTCGACACGCTGGCCAAGCCCTACTGACGAGGCGCGGGCGTACACGCGTGCGGCGCCGACCGTCCCGGCGGGCCCTCCGGCGTGAGCACGCGTGGCAGCCGGTAGGCCGAGTTCAGCCGGGCGCTCGCCGTCCCGGCCGGCCACCACATCAGGCGTCCGCTCGACACTGACCGTCCCCCCGCTGATCCCCATCCCGCCGAGATTAAGGCGTCAGATGGATGTTCCGCCGGAGTATCGGATGCCGGGTGGATGTCCCGCCGGACCACGGTGGCGGGACATCCAGGCGCCTCGGACGACTGTGTGGTTCAGGAGACCGGATTGCCGACGAGCTGGACCGGTCCGTTCAGCTCGTTCGCGGTGCAGCCCGGGCCGGTGAGGGTCAGCCGCCGCACCGTGTTCACCACGGAGAGCGGACCGGTCAGCGAGGTGCCGCAGAGGTGCACGGTGTTCGCGCCGACGGCCTGGACCGGGCCGGTGATCTCGGCGCCGTTGGCCACCAGGCCGGCTCCGGCGCCGACCACGACCGGGCCGGTCACCTGGGCGCGGTCCAGGCAGGTGACTCCGGAGGAGATGACCAGCGGACCGGTGTGCTCGCCGGTCAGTGTCCTGGTGCAGGCGGGCGTGGGCGCGACCGTGCCGCGGAAGTCCAGCGCGAAGGCGAGCTTGCCGGGCTTCTCGTCGGAGATCGGCGCGCTCAGCTTCCCGAACTCGCCGCCGGTCGGCTTCTTCCCGTCGTTCCACTCGTCCATCCGGCCCAGCTCGTCGGCGGTGCGGCCGTCGGCGATGACGGTGTCACCGGCCACCGCGGACATGGCCTCGGAGGCGGCACGGACCGCGGACAGATAGGAGGCGGCGTCGTCCAGCCGGTACGTGTCGAGGTCCACCCGCTCACGCAGCCAGGTGCCCCACAGGAACTCCAGGTACTCCGCCGCGTCGTCGGGAGCCTGGTAGCCGATGTCGCGTGTGAAGTAGACGAGGCTGCGGTAGCGGTCGTCGTGGAAGCGGGCCAGGCCGAGGCGCTGCGGAAGCTGGTCCGTG
This sequence comes from Streptomyces sp. AK02-01A, assembly GCF_033795305.1. NCBI lineage: Bacteria > Bacillati > Actinomycetota > Actinomycetes > Kitasatosporales > Streptomycetaceae > Streptomyces > Streptomyces sp. AK02-01A. Next base: position 11,123 of record NZ_JARBAE010000071.1, on the reverse strand, counting down.
GTGATCGGCTTGTTGTTCTCGTCGCGCAGCCAGACCCAGTCGCGGTCCCGCATGGTGTCCCAGAAGGCGGCGGTCGAGAGGTCGCTCAGATTGCCGGTGACCCGCAGCCGGATACGCGTCTTGGGACCGCCGTCGGCCGCCTCCAGAAAGGACGTCAGCGTGTGGTGTCCGTCGGTGAGATACAGCGCGCCGCCGGGGCCTATGACGACCGTCTTCATCGCGGCCCGTGTCTCGTCGGTCTCCTCGCCGAGCGGGACGGTGCAGGTGAAGCTGGACGGGTCGGAGAGCCTGGCGCCGGCCGTCACCGTCGCCGCCTCCTCCTGGCCGTTCGTCTCGCACCAGTCGTCGAACCGCTTGTTGAAGTCGCCGGCCTCCTCGTCCTTCGTGCTGCCGTACCGGCCGAGCTTGTAGTAGATCTGGTCGAAGCCGATGGAGGGCTGGGTGGGCCGGAGCTGGTCCAGCGTGACATCGAGGAGGTCACCGGTCCGCGCGCACAGCGCCGCGCCGTCCGGTCCGCCGCAGTCCGGTCCGCTCGCAGCGGCGGCGGGTCCACCGCCGGCGAGGACACCGCCCAGTGCGAGAGCGCCTGCCGCCAGACCCGCCGCCAGGGCGCGCAGGACGCCGGCGGGCCTTCCGCCGGCCGGTGCTGAGACGCCGGATGCGCTGGGCCGCGTACGGGCTGAGCCGGTCATACAGTCTCCACGTGGTGTGCGTGCGGGACCGCACCCGTACGAGCGGGGCGGAAGGATCGCCATATCCACTCATCTCTCCCCGTCCCGGCCGGTGGCTCCCGTCCGTCGGGAGAGTGGCGGCCAGGTGAACGCCCGCCGCCGAGACCGCTCCGGCGGCCCAATCGCCGTACGGCCAGGGGCCGTCGTACGGCCACGGCCACGGAACAACGGTCATGGGCCGTGCACGGCACCGCGGTTGTCCGGCGACGGATCAGTACGGCGGCGAGCGGGGCGGAGACCTGCCGGAGCGCGCGCGTACAGCCTCAGCCGTCTTACCGGCGGCGATCGTCCGCCAGGACCCGCAGCAGATCACCCTCGCAGGACAGCGCGGCGGTCCGCAGCGCGACGATCCGCGCGCGCTGCTCGTCCGCGGGCAGCGCGCGCAGCGCGTCCCAGGCCGGCTCGGCCCGCGCGAGCGCGTCGGAGCGCAGCCAACTGGTGCCGGGCAGCGGCTTCAGCTCTCCGGTGAACCAGGCCGCGGCCACCGTCCGCGCGGCCAGTTCGCGCACGGCCTTGTCCTCGTCGTACAACCGCGTCTGCTCCTCCGTCAGATACTCCGGGTCCGGTTCGACACACGCGGCCGTTCCGGCGCCCGCCAGCAGCAGGCGGGTGGCCTCCTCCTTCGTCATCCGGCGCAGCGCCTGGAGGTCGGCATCGATGGGCACGGTGCTCGCGGCCCGGGTGAGCCGCGCACCCGGCGGCCACGCGTCGGTCGTCTCACGCACCGCCGTCGGCGGATCGGGCAGCGTGGCCAGCAGCCGCAGCGCCTCCTCGCCGGGACCGGTGAGCCACGCGAGCCGCGACGCGTGCAGTCTCGTCACACAGACCCGGCCTTCGCACACCAGCGCGGTGGCCGTCGTGTCGACCGTGTGATTCCGCTGCCGGTCCGCCGGCAGCAGCGGCAGCGCGAGCGCGGCGCCCAGGACCACCGGCAGCAGCGCGAGCAGCCGTGCGCGCGGCTTCCGCGCCACCAGCAGCAGGAATCCGGTCGCGGCGAGACCGAGCAGCCAGACGGCCTGCCCGGCGCTGACACGCCCGGCGACGGCCAGGAACGGACTGCTTTCGCCGTTGAGCGACGGAGAGAGCAGCATGATCCGGTTCGGCGCCAGATCCTTCATGACCGTGTCACTGAGGACCAGCACGGCCGCCAGTGTCGCGACGGCAAGCACCGGCGGAGTCAGCGCGGACGGTACGGTCCGCGCCACACCCATGCCCAGCCAGACACCGGCGACCAGCGCCAGCGCACCCACCAGCAGAACCGGCAGCCAGCCGGACGCCGTGTAGCCGTCTTCGGCGATCACCCGCACCGCGCCGTAGAGGAACACCAGCACATAGGCGGCGGTCAGCGTGAGCGCCGGAGCGCCCGCCGTCCTGGCCGCGCGCTGCCACGCCGGACGCGCGGTGGCCGTGAGGAGTTCGTCCATACCGGAGCGGTGGTCCCGCAGACCCAGCACCGCTCCGCCCGCCACGGACAGCGGCCACAGCAGCACCAGCAGAAAGCGCTCCCACAGTGCGGTGGACGCCCACTGCGCCGTCCACAACCAGGGGCCCTTCGACCAGGGCCCGCTGAGGAACTGGAGGAAGGCGACCGAGCCCACCAGCACCAGCACGCCCAGCCAGAGCGCCGCCGACCGCCGGAGTTCGATCCGCAGGATCCGACCGCGTGGCAGGGCCTTGCGCCGTACCGGCACGACCGGGCCGGCCGGACTCACCGGGTCCACCGGCGCCGCCGGTTTCACCAGGCGCCCCGTCCCGGCTCGGTGCGCATGAGCAGCGCCGCGTAACCGCGCTCGATCGGGCTGTCGCCGGCGTGCTCGGGCCCGCCCGCGTCGGCGAGCTGTCCCGGTGTGCCCCGGAAGACGAGCCGGCCGTCCGCGATGAGCACCACATCCGTACAGGCGGCGGCCACATCCTCGACGAGATGCGTGGACACCACGACACAGGTGTCCGCGCCGAGTCGCTGCAACAGCTCACGGAAGCGGAGCCGCTGCGCCGGGTCGAGCCCGGCGGTCGGCTCGTCGAGCAGCAGGATCCGCGGATCGTTGACGATCGCCTGCGCGATTCCCACGCGCCGCACCATGCCGCCGGACAGGGTCTTCATCCGGTCGTCGGCGCGGTCGGCGAGCCCGACCCGCTCGACCGCGCGCTGGACCGCCGCCGGGATGCCGGCGGCGGGGACCTCCTTGAGCCACGCCATGTACTCGACGAACTCACGGACGGTGAAACGCCGGTAATAGCCGAACTCCTGCGGCAGATAGCCGATCCGGCGCCGCAGCTCACGCCGGCCCGCCTGGGCGTCGGCGGCGGTGCCCAGCAGTTCGAGGGTCCCGCCGGCCGGCCGGAGGACGGTGGCGAGGGCCCGGATGAGCGTGGTCTTCCCGGCGCCGTTGGGCCCGAGCAGTCCGTGTACTCCGGTGCCGAGGGCCAGATCCAGTCCATTGACGGCCATCGTGCGGCCACCGGCCCGGACGGTCAGTCCCTCGGCCCGGATCTCCCAGGCGTACGGCGTGGGTGCCACCTCGGCCGCGGTCACGGCGCGCGTCATGGCGTCGCTCCTTCAGTCGTCATCGGTACGGACCCTTTCTGAATTGACGGAGCGTCAGAAGACGGACGGCGCAGGCGGTGTGGCGCCGGAGCGGTCCCGGCTGTCAGTGGTGGGCGCCGAGGAGGGTGTACGCGCCTCTGCGGGCGATCACCACCGCCACGCCCAGCGCCAGCACGGCGCCCCACACCGGCAGGGAATCCGTCCGCAGCGCGAAGGACATACGGCTCAGCGCCACGGTCGGCGTGACGATCACCGCCGCCCACACCGCCACCAGCGCGACGGCGGCGCGCGTCACACCGATCAGCCCGCCGAGCGCGAGCGTGCCGGCGGTGAAGGCCAGACAGGGCAGCAGCCACAGCGCGACCGTGGTGCCGGTGAGCCCTCCGGCCACCAGCAGCAGGCAGATCACCACGACGAGCACCGACGCCGTACGCCGGAGGACCAGTTCGAGACCGGCGCGCGGTGTCGCGGCGGTGAGTTCGTACGACGGATCGATCCCGCGCGCCCAGGAGGCGGCGACTCCCAGGACGGGCAGCACCGGAGCCACCAGCAGCACCCCCGAGATCTCCTCGCCGGGATGGCCGCCCGACCGCCCGGCCGTGATGTCGAAGACCACGGCGAGCAGGGCGACGAAGGCGGCCATGCACAGCCACGGCACCATCACCGGCGAGGCCCAGGCCGAGAGGGCCGGTGCCCACCGGCGGCGCGGCGGCATCGGTGCGATGTCCGGCAGCAGCGGTCCCAGCTCCGCCCAGACGCCGTCGACCAGCGCGGTCACCGCCGGTGCCCGTTCCTCCGCGACGGCGGAGAGCCGGGCCCGGCACACCGCGCACGCCTCAAGATGGGCTTCGAGCGCCCAGATCTCGTCGCCCGAGATCCCGGTATCGCCGCGCGCGTAACGGCCGATGAGCCGCTCGGACGCATGTTCCACGCTCATGCCAGCGCCTCTCGCATCGCTCTCCGTGCCCGCCGGGCGCGGGTCTTGACGGTGCCTTCCGGCAGTCCGAGCAGAACGGCGGTCTCCCGTACGGACAGCCCGTCCAGGACCATGGCCCGCAGGACGTCCTGGAGTTCGGGCGCCAGCCGCCGCAGAGCGTCGCCGACCTCGCCGTCCACCGTCGCCGCCAGCACCTCGTCCTCGGCGGCGGGCGAGACGGCCCTGGCGGTCTCGGCCGTCATCGCGGCGGGCGGCCGCGCGTGGTGTGCGCGACGGCGGAAGGCGTCGACGAGACGGCGCGCCGCTATCGTCCACAGCCAGCCGACGGCCGACCCACCGACCGAGGCGCCCGCGAACGCGCCGGCGGCACGCCACACCGCCAGATAGGTCTCCTGCATGACCTCGGCGACGATCTGCTCATCCGCGCAGCGCCGCCGCAACCGCACCGCCAGCCAGGGCGCCGTACGCCGGTACAGCTCTTCGAACGCGGCGCGGTCGCCCTTGGCGACGAGCCGGACGAGCCGCTCCTCGTCCAGCTCCGCCGGCTTGCCTCTGCTTGACCTCACACCCGCAAGACGCGCGGGACCGGCGCCAGGTTTTCCTGTGGCTGTGGTCTGCGTCACAGTCCGGCTCGTGGTGGGTTGTCGTCAACGCGCCGAACGGCGGTCCATTGGACAGCCCTCAGCCGGGCCCTGGCCGGCGCTCGTCCGAGGCCCGCCGGACGAGCCCTTCATCCTCTTCCCGGCTGTCGTCCCGCACCTCGGCGAGCGCCCGCGCCGCGGCGAGGTTGTTCATGACGCGCTCCTCGCCCTGGCGGTCACCGATGGTGCGGAACTCCTCCAGCGCGCGCCGGTAGGTGGTCAGGGCCTCGTCGATCCGGCCGCTCTGGGTGAGCGCTCCGGCGAGGTTGTTCATGGTGCGCGCCTCGCCGCCGCGATTGCCGACGTCATGGAACTTGTCGAGTGCCCGCCGGTACACACTGACGGATTCGCCGGCCAGTCCCGAAGCCATCAGCGCGCTGCCCAGATTGGACAGCGCGGAGCCCAGCCGGGGATGGTCGTCCGGCAGATCGGCCGCGGCCTGCCGCGCCAGGTCGATCGCCTCCGTCAGATCTCCGTTGTACCGCGAACGCTCGTAGCGGATACGCAGAGCGCTGCTCAGGCTGACCAGTGCGGCGGCTCGCTGCGGCAGTCCGGGCGGCAGCCTCACCACGGCGTCCCGGCCCCAGGCGATCGCCTCGTCCAGGTCGTCCCAGTCGCCGGTGACCGTCGCCCGCGTATGGAGAGCGCTGATCAGATTGGGAATCGTGGCGCTCAACGCCGGGTGGTTTCCGTACTGTTCCTGCGTCCCGTGGGCGTCCCAGAGACAGGCGATGGCCGCGTCCAGGTCCGACGGCGAGGCGGTGAGCTGGAATCGCGCCATCCGGATCAGCCCGAGGTTGGACAGGATCGTCGTACGCAGCGGGCCCGGTGGCGTGGCCGAAAGGACCTTTTCCAGTGTGTCGATGGCGCTGTCCGCCTCGTCGACACGGGAGTACGTCCCTTGCGACGATTCGAGAATCTCCACCGCTCTCGACGCCGTCTCCGCGTCGATCTCGTGGTCACTGCTCATAGCCCAGACCCATCCGCAGGCGCGCACTGATCCAGTAGCGCGCCAGTCCCTCGTCGTAGATTTCGATCGTCTCTGATCCGCTCTGCACCCTGATGACCACTCTCGCGTCATCAGCCGGCTGAGCGGCGCGGGGCCTCGGGACGGCGGCCTCCGGTGGCGGATGCACATGCACATCGCCATTGATCTCCCGCGCCTGGATGCTGGGCCCCACGATCCGGGAGTGCCCGTCGATCGCGTTGGTGTGTTCGGAGGCCGGCGGCGCCGGGTCCGCCTCCGGGCCGCCGCTGAACCGTGCCTCGCCTCGGACGGCCCTGTACCACAGCGACTCCCACCACTGCGGTGGCTGGACCTCGTAGGTGTTGCCGCCGACCCGCAAGGCGATGTCGTTGAGCAGACCGACGAACGCCTGAAGCTCCGTCGGCGAGTCGGGGGCCGCCTCGTCGCGCAGCCAGCTACTCACCACGAAGGTCGTCAGCCGGCGCTCAGCGGGCAACTGGTCGTGCAATTGCGCGAGCAGGATGTCCAGGCCGGGGTTTCCCGCCTCCGCGTACAGGCGCCGCAATTCCTGCCCGAAGCCTTGCGCGGCGCCGTCCACTGTCCGCTTCTCCCATACCGATCCTGTGCCTCTGATCGAAGCCGCCCGCAGAAGCTCGCCCGGGTCTTGCAGCCAACAGGCTAGCCAATCGCCTCACTCCTTGGCGGTCGGACGTCCCTGGAGGAGCGGACGGCGCCCGGAGCGGCATGGTTCCCGCCGGCACTCCGCCAACCCGGCGCCGGGCTCACGCTGTTGCCGGCTCGCCGACATGACGAACCAGCAACCATGCCCGGTCCGTCAGTCGTTCATTGACCGCAGCGCGCCGAAAAGCGCGCGGAACCGATAGCGCACTCCTCTCTGCCAGCCATTGCGAAGATGGACGAAGGAACCTCGTGCCACACCTTCCGCCACCGAGTGCTGCGAGCCGATGCGCAGTGTCAGCCGCGCCGTCATCCGTTTGAACCAGACGGCGTACGGTCCGTGTTCTTCGGCTGCCAGGAGCATCAAGGTGTCCAGCAGTTCGATGGCCTCTGCTCGGCGCTCGCCTTTCCACGCTCCCATGCTGGCCATATTGGTCCACACGACCAGGCCGCAGTCTCCGTCGCCGACTTCCAGCGCCACGGCGAGGCTTCTCTCGAAGAGCCGGAGAGTCTCATCCCGAATGGATTCGTCATTCCTGTCCCGGCGCAAGGTGAGGATCGCCAGGTCCCGGAGAGCATGGACCTCCATTCGGCCGCCCGCCCCGCCGCCGAGCAGCGCCACCGCCTGTTCGTAGCTCGCCGCCGCCCGCTCCTCTCCGCTGGTGCGTACGGCGATGTCACCGAGCAGGACAAGGGTCGACGCCTGCTGTCCGAGGTCGTCCTGTTCGCGATGGATTTCCAGAGCCCGCTCGAAGAGTGTCCCCGCGTCGGAAAACCTCTGTAGCTTCAAGGCGAGATGACCGCGACAGCTCAAGGCCCTCGCCAGACTGTCGGCATCGCCGAGAGATTCTCTGAGGCCGATCTCTTCGTGGAAAAGGTCGTCCGCCTCGTCATTTTTGTGCGTCCGCGCCGAGAAATGGCCAAGGGCATGCAGCACCGCCGCGCGGGGCTTGAGGTTGTCCTGGGCGCTGGCCAGTTCCATGGCCCGGTCCAGCAGGCCCTTCTCCTCGCCGTACTTTCCTCTGAGGCGGGCGGAAACGGCGAGCGACAGGTTGCTGTACGCCTCGTTCATGGAATTCCCGCATGAATGATTGAGATCGATCGAGCGATACAGCAGGGCTTCGCCTTCGCGCAGCCGGTCGGTCTCCATCAAAAGCGTGCCCAAATTGTGTACGACAGCCGCCTCACCACCGGTGTCCGGCGCGTCCCGGTACACCTCCAGCGCCGACCGGTAGTGCGCCTCGGCCTCCTTGTGGCGTCCCATCTCCCGGAGCAGGGAGCCGAGCCTGTTCATGTTGTCCGCCTGCCGGCCGGGCCGGGCCGCGCTCCGATAGGCGGCTATGGCATCGACGAACATGGTTTCCGCTTCGGCGTGCCGTTCCGGAATCTCGGCGAGCAGAGTGGCCAACGAGTGAGTGACCGTGGCCTCACCCAGAAGATCCTCAAGCTCCCGGTAACCGGCCAGTGCCCGGCGGTAGTGATCCTCGGTCCGCTCCAGCTTGCCGCCTCGCGCGCGGTTCAGATCCGCTATGCGCCGCAGCGCGGACATTTCGCAGATACGGTCACCCACGTCAGCGAATACGACGGAGGCTCTCTCGAACATCCGGCTCGCGGTCGCGGGATCATCGGTGAACTTGAGCGTCGCGATGTCCCGGAGCAGATGGCCGATGGCTTTCTTTCTGCCGAGTGACTGGTTGATCCGCAGCGATTTCTCGTACAGCCGCACCGCTTCCTGGTGGTTCAGGTCCTTCTCGGCTATCCGGCCCAGCAGCCTGAGCGCCGTGGCCTGGCCTTTTCTGTTCTTTGCCGCGCGAAATCCTTCGAGTGCCTGCCGGAGCAGCGACTGCGCGTCATCGGAACGATCCTGGTCCAAAGCGATGCGCCCGCCGGTGAGCGCCGCGGACGCGGCGAATCCCGTGAAATGGCGGAACGTGTGCGGTGACTGCTCAGGAGCCGTGACGATCTCGATCAGTCGGAGCACCGCCTCCGCGTCACCGCTCTCCTCCAGCTCACGGCGGCGTTGCCGCCATCCGTTCACACACGCGTCGTCACCGGTGGCGAAGCGGTGGTAAGCCTCGTCCAGAAAGCTGTCCTGCTCGGCGAAATAGCGTGCGGCCTGTTCATGCAGAGCACGGCGGTACGACGGCTCCTCGCGATCAAGATAGGTATGGATCGCCAACCGCACGAGATCGTGAATACGCCGCTCGGCCCGCCCCTGAGGATCGCGTACGACACGCATGAAGGAGTAACCGCACAGCGTCTCGTACCACTCCGGCGACAACTCCGTCTCGTCGAGCAAGGTGCTGACCGCCTCCTTGGACACGCTGCGCAGTGTGGCGGCGGCCATCACCACTCGGCGCTGTTCCATCGGCAGGCGCCGCAAGAACTGGTTCGGAAGCCATTCGTCGGCGGGACGGCCGGCGGCGATCTCGGCCAGCCACTTGGGCGTGACGGCCTCGTCGGATTCCTGGCCGTGCTCGATCAACTCGGCCACCAGCGCCGTCCAGACGGGCACGCCCCGGCACACCGCGTGCACGGGACGGCTCAGTCTCTGAGCGTCGAGCCCGCAGGCTCTGAGGTACTCCGAGGTGTGCTCAAGCGCCCATTCGGTCAGCTCGATCCGCTCCGCGACGATCGCGGCGGGCAGGTCGACCGGCTCGCGGCCGGCCAGCACCACTCTCAGTCCGCGCGCCTCCGCCAGGAGCCGGGGCAGCAACTGGGCGGCGAACCACTGCGCGACGCCTCCCTGGCCGTCGCCGTGCTCGGCCTGCTCCACGGCCGCCTCGGTGAGGAGCCGCAACCGCTCACTCGTGTCCAGCAGCAGCACACAGCGGCGTCCGCGCAACTTCCTGGCCAGCCGGCACAGTTCGTCGGTGAGATTCTCCCGGTCCGCCGGGCCTCTGTCCGGTCTGGCGTCGACATGGATGGACGTCCCGGAGATCGAGCTGTTCTCCGTCGCGTTCATCTGCGCGTTGACGACGGTCGACGCCTGCGGCGCCGCGCGTACCCGGGCCCGGAAGCGGGCGTACCTGCGGCGGGCGAGCGGGGCCGGTCCCGACCAGTCGGCGATGACGCGCGCGATGCTGTCCACCAGCACCGCGGCCAGATCCCGCCGGAGGTCCGCGGCGCCTGTGTCCACGGCGAGGATCGGATCCAGATCGATGAGCTCGCAGCGCCGAGGTGCGGACGGGCCCTGCTGGAGGTGGTGCAGCAAGGCCGACTTTCCCTGCCCGGACACGCCCCAGTAGACCAGCGTCCGCGCCGGTGAGGACCGCACCGACAACAGCCTGTCGAAGGCCGACAGTGGTTCCTCGCGGTCGGTGAATCGTGCCGAATCGTTGTACATCACGCGCCCCCGATGGCCAACCCGATGCCCAGCCCGTCCGGCAAGCAGCGCCCTGGTGAGTGGAGTTGGCGCCGTCCCGGGTTGATGGAGCATCATAATGGCAGGATTTGTCGAAGTGCTCAGACAACCAGTGCACCGGGAGAATCATGGCCACGGTCAACCCTGGCGCGGGCGCGGCACTCTCCGTAGTGCTCGGCGCGGCATGCGGATATGTCACCAACCTGGTCACCGGCGAATGGAGCTGGTCCCTGGGAGCGGGCCTGGTGCTGCTGGTGGCGGCAGCGGCCGCGCTGGCCTGGTGGAACCACTCCCAGACGGCCGCCGCCGCGCGCCGTGCGACGGTCCGTCAGACAGCGACAGGACGCTCCGTCATCAGCGGCGCGCGTATCACCGCGCGAGGCGACTCGCTGATCACGGAGACGGCGGAGAACCAGGCCACGATCAAGGACTCGACGATCGAGACGACGCGCGGCGCGGAGGTGGAGCGCAAGGCCGACGACAGCAGGATCGAGAACAGTCATATCGTCACGGACTGAGCCACCGGCTGAAGCACCGCGCGCACGCGGCAGCGCGCCGCTCACCGGATCGGGACCGGTGAGCGGCGCGCTCGGTAGTGCCGCCGTGTCCGGCGGAGGAGGCTCAGCCCTGGGCCGGGGCCACGCCGATCGGGCACGAGACTCCCGTGCCGCCGATGCCGCAGTAGCCGCCCGGGTTCTTGTCGAGGTACTGCTGGTGATATGCCTCGGCCGGATAGAAGGTGCGGCCCTGGGCCGGGAGGATCTCCGTGGTGATCGTGGAGTAGCCGGAGCCCGTCAGTACCTTCTGGTACGACTCACGGGAGGCCTCTGCCGCCTTCTCCTGGGCCGGCGAGTGTGGGTAGATCGCTGAGCGGTACTGGGTGCCCACGTCATTGCCCTGGCGGAAGCCCTGGGTCGGGTTGTGGGACTCCCAGAAGAGCTTCAGCAGCTCCGCGTACGAGACGATCTTGGGGTCGTAGACCACGCGGACCGCTTCGGTGTGCCCGGTCAGGCCCGAGCAGACTTCCTCGTACGACGGGTTCGGTGTGGAGCCGCCCTGGTAGCCGACGAGCGTCGTCCAGACGCCCTCCGTCTGCCAGAACGTGCGCTCGGCGCCCCAGAAACAGCCCAGACCGAAGTCGGCCACCTCCAGGCCTTCCGGGTAGGGGCCGAGCAGCGGGTTGCCGAGGACCGTGTGGCGGGACGGCACCGAGAATTCAGGCTCGGGGCGGCCGCGCAGGGCCTGCTCGGGGGTGGGGAG
>NZ_JARBAE010000070.1:0-21057 GCF_033795305.1 Streptomyces sp. AK02-01A | reverse complement strand
GAGTACCGCTTCGTGTACTTGCTTGCCACCTGGTCACTGCTTCCTCTGGAACCATTCTGATCCCAGTCTCCAGGTGTCCACGATCAAGGGGAAGCTTCAACGACGGTCCAGTCGGCTGCCTCCAGACCCAGGTGGGCAACGCGGGCCTGGGCGCCGGTCAGGACGGCGGTCACGGCATTGGGATGGGTGGGGTGGGTGTCGAAGCGGACGTGGGCGTCGATGGTGGGAGTCACGTTGGGGTGTCGTCTCTTCTGCCGGTGGCCGGACCTTCGGGTCCGGCCACCGGCGTATGCGGGATCTGGTCGCCGTGGCGGTGGCCCAGCTGGGGCAGGGCCTGGGTGACGGCGGCGATGGCCTCGATTGGGGTCTGCCGGGTGAACTTGGTTTCCCAGAAGGGCTCGTGATGCGAGACAGACCACCGCTGCCCCTGTGTATGACGGGAGTCGAAGCTCACGAACACGCTGCCGTCCGGACTGCTGATGGTGATGCGTCCGGTCGCGGGATCGTGTTCGTTCTGCCAGCCGAAGAGGTGGATCAGCGGGCCGATCGCGTCGGCGAGCCGGCCGATCCCGGCGCCTGCCAGATGGCGCGGTGAGACCAGGACGCGGTCTTGGGGCTCGAAGTGAGTTACCGGCGTGCTCCCGGCACTGCGGGAGGCTTGGCGGCGGCACTCGTAGGGGTCGCCGCCGTCGCTGCGGGACGCGGCTTGGCCAGGGCCTGCTGCTCTTGCTCGGTGACGGTGATCTTCTGCCCGCGGAACAGGGAGGTGCTGGTGTCCCAGTTGACGAGCCTGCGTTTGGCCAGGGCCCGGAAGGTGGCGGTGGAGACTCGGGTGCCGTCGCCGGTTGCGACGCGGGTCACGCCCAGCCCACGCTGTGAACTCTCGTACAGCCGCCCTCCGCTGAGGGCGAGGGCCTTGAGGGCGTCGTACTGGGCGTTGGTCAGCGGAGGGGTGGCAGACCGCCGCGCGGAAGCGGTTTTTTTCTCGTGCGGCGGCCACATCGCGGGTAATACCGGTGGCGACGTAGTGGCACCCGGTCGCGCTCAGGTCGAGCTGATGGGCGGCGTCGGCGAGGTGGCCGGTCATCAGCGGGATGGCTTCGGCGTGGCGAGCGGTGCGCACCGACGCGTCGTTCGCCGAATAGCCGGGGAACGACGCACCGTCGTAGGGGTTGTCGTACAGCGCGCTGGCGAGGTCGTTGCCGGCCAGCGAGGCGGCGAACACGACCGAGGACAGGCGCTCCAAGCTCGCGCGGCTGCCGGCGATGCTGGTGTACGCGCTGCCGTCGAGCGCGTCCAGGCGGACGAGGGCGGTAGCCGTCAGGTCCTGGGTCTTGTGCAGGAGCGGGCTGATCTGGTGCAGCGCGTCGGTTCCGGGGTGTAAGAGACATCTCGAACGCGGGCGTGCAGGGCCTTGAAGTCGCCTGCCAGGGTGCGGAGTTGTTGTAAGTGTTCTGCCAGGTTGAGCGGGGTCATGGGGTGGTGTGGCTCCGGAATCGATCAGCGGTTTCGGGTGGCCGCCTTGGCGGGGGCGGGCGCGGGTGTCGTACCGGGTGCCCTGGTGGTAGGCGGGCGGCTGATGGCGGCGGCCAGGGCGGTAGTGCCAGCGGCGGTGATACGGATACGGTCTTGGAGCGGTCCGCCCACGTAGGCGGAGGACGCGGACTTCGGGACGTGCTCGGTCAGGCCGTTCGCCTCCAGCGATCGCAATGTGCCGATCAGCACACGCTCGTCGCGGTAGTGGACGTACCGCCGTCCTAGGGAACTGGTGGCCACGACGTGCCCGCAGGCGATCTCCCACAGAGCGGTGTGCTGAGTGGCGGTCAGCTCGGGGCCCGGACGCTCGTCGGTGACCGCCTTGAGGGCGGTGCGGGTCGCAGAAACGAGGCGCTGTGCGGAGGCGATGTGGGCGTCGGGCTCGGACTGCGAACCGGCCCGCAAGAGGCGGTCGAGCGTGTCGTTGTGCCGCACGTCAGCCGTTCAACCGGCGTCGGCGGGGCGGCCACGTCGAGCAGGAGGCCGTCGGTGGGCGGTGTCGTCATGTGCGGCGCCGGACGGCCGGGGCTTGCAACGGCGCCGGGGCGGGTGCGCTCGGAACGGCGGCGGGCCGCGGCACCTGCAGCGCGGTGCGGGCTGCTGCCAGGGCCCGGCCGGCGTCGTCGAGGTGGGTGAGCAGGCGGCTGTGGTGGTCGAGCGAGTCGAGCTGTTGCTGGAGCGTGTCCTGCGCTGCGGTGGTGAGGGTGATGAGCGGGGCGAGGGCCTGGGTGTAGTGGGCGATGGCCTGCCCGAGGTGGGCGGCGCTTGCGCCGAGGGTTTCGGCGGGCGGGAGGTCGGCGCTGTTCGGGGCGAACTGGTACTCGGCGTCGGTAGCCATGCGGGCAGCGAGGTGGCACAGCAGTTCGATGTGCCGCGTGGCGTTCATCAGGCCGGTGCCGTCCGCGGTGATGTGATGGTCGTGGATGTCCGCGGTCACGGCGTCTACGGCTTGGCGCGGGGGCATGTCGTCGAGGTCGGTGGGTTCGTAGGTGTGCAGGGCGTCTCCAGGCACGTGGTTGAGGGGGCTTGCCACAGGAAGTGGGCGACGTGGTCGTTGCTGTGACCGGCCCGGGGGCGGGAAGGGGTGTGCCATCCGGCCCGGGGCGGGCGGCTGGCGATCAGGTGCATCCCGCGCCGCGCAGGGACGCGCCGCTCTCGCCCTCCTGGGTAAAGGTGATCAAGCGCTGGTATCCGAGGGCTTTTGCCGCGCGCCACGATGCCCCGTACAGGTGGGAGTTGGCGTTGCGTGCGCCGTCGCTGGCGTTCCGGGTGACTTCGAGGGTGGCGCCGTCGTCGAGGTGGCGGGCCACGGGCCGGCCGACGATGGCCACGGCGCGCAGTGTGCCGGTCTCGTCGGCGGCTCCGACGTCTCACGGGCGGCGTGGGCGATCTGCTGGGGGTCCATGGTCCACACTGCCCCCGCCTCCGCCCGGGCCTTGTCGGCGGTGGTGAAGGCATCGCCCGCGGCCTTGTTCGAGGTGAGGAGGACCGGGCCGGGCGCGCTGAGCATGGAGGGGATGGCGAGCGAGGTGGTCTTCCCGGACCGGGGCGCCATGATCGCGACCTCGAACCCCATCCGCACCTCGTGGCGGTTGCCTTGGAGGGTGCCGAGGAGGATGCCGGTGTCCTTTGCGTCGATGAGCTTGGCGTCCCTCGGACTTGGGCGCAAAGAGCGGGCCTTGTCGGTGATCGCCTTGGCCGTCAGCGGCTCGACGTCCCGGGCCTTGGCCACATCGGTGATCTTCTTTCGGCCGCCGCTCCGGTTCTTGTGCCGGGGCCACAGGACGCCCGCCCCCACACCGAGGGCCAGGAGCAGGACAACGGGGACGATCCGGGCACCGATCAGCAGAGACGTTTCTCCTGTGTCGGGCCAGACCTGCTCGGGGTGGAGCAGGGCGGCGGTCGGCTGGTAGGGGGCCCAGCTGGCATCGGTGAGGTAGGCGGTGATGTTGCCGGACAGCCAGGCGAAGTGGGACAGGGGGACGACGACGGCGAGCACTCCGAGAAGGAGGCGCAGGACGAAGTCGTACCCGTCGGTGTTGCTGTTGGAGGAGGAAGAGGGCAACGGCTACGTGCTTCCGAGTGGGGACGGGGGATCAGCGGCTGCGCCCGTTTTTGGCTGGCGGCTGTCGCGATGGGACCGGACTCGTCGGCGGGGCGGCGTGCCGGGCAGCGAGGGAGCGGACGCGTTCTTCCAGCGCCCCGGCGACATACACGGCGAGCACGTCCGTGGTCCTGCGGGTGACGACCTTCGGGTCGCGGGTCGGGAGACTGCGCCCGCTGTCGACGCGCAGCACGGGCCTCGGATCGGCGAGCGCAGCGGTGAACGCGGCGACCAGGCGGGCGGGAGCGGTCGCGCCGAAGTGGGCCTGCCACACCGGCCGGTCCGGGCCGAGTGCGGTGGTGACGAACCAGGCGCCCGGTTCTTCCGCGCTGCCCAGCCGCTGGACGTACACGGTGCCGTCGGGTGACACGAGGCCGTTGTCCGTGGAGGCGGGCGACCAACCGATCTGTTGGAGCGGCTCGAATGGATCGGAGGGAGCGCCCGTCGGCGAGGCCGGGTCGGTGAGGGCATCGGTGGTGGCGGCGATGAGTTCGACGGGCGTGCGGGCGCCGAAGCTCGCGTACCAGGCGTGCCTGTCCGGCTCCGCAGCATGGCTCAACGTCCACCACTGGCCGTCGGGTTCGGGCTCCAGGCGTAGGAGGGCCTTCTGGTCGGGGCTGGAGAGCAGGACGCGCGGCATCAGGGGGTCGTAGCCGTGACTCCAGCCGCAGGAAAGGTGGAGGGGGACGGTGATCCAGGCGGGGTCACCGCCGCCGGCGAGGTGGCGCGGGGCGATGAAGTCGCCCTCGACGGTCTCGGGAGTCGCGGTCATGCTCACTTCCGTGCCGCAGTGCGCCAGGCGGGTGCGGGGACCGGTGTAGGGGCCAGCGGCGAACGGGCTTTGCGGGCGGCGGTGTTGATTTCTCGGAGCGCTTTGCCATGGGTGGCGCGGTCGTCGAGGTAGCTCCACGATTCGGCGTGATGCTCGGCGAGGGCGTCGTCGAAGTCGGCGGTCCCGGGCTTGGCGGTGGTGGTGAGGGCGTCTCGGGTGGCCAGCCACTGTTCGTGCAGTTCGTCCAGCCGGTCGAGGGCGTCGCGCAGGACACCCAACTGGTAGACCCAGCGGCCTTGCACTGTGTTCTCCGCCAGATGAGCCAGCTGTGTCTCTGCCGTGGTCAGCAGATGGCGGGCGCCGTAGCGGAGCGGCTCGAATGCCTCGGCGGTGTCGGCGTCGCGCTGGCTTGCGCGCATGCCGTAGGCGTGGTCGTCGTGGGGCCAGCCGTCGAGGTCGGTGTGCTCGTCGGAGTAGGCGTCCCGGGCGTCGAGGATCTTCTTGCTGTCGCTCAGATAGTCGTCGAGGTGGCGGAGGAAGTCGCGGTGTGCGTGGTGGTCGGTTGAGATGAGGTGAAGTCCTGTCGGTTCAGCGGCGAGCGGCCAGCTGGGCTGAGCCGGCGTTCGCCGGGGTCGTCGCGGGTTTCGTCTGCTCAGCTATGCAGCGGCGTAGCAGGCGCGGCGGGAAGGGGTGCGCGGCCGGTGCGGTATTCGGTTGTGGGGCTGGTGTTGTGTTGCTGCCTCTCGACGGGCGGTCAGGGACTGGCGGTGGACTGTTAATGGTGCGGTGGATCCCCGGTTTCGCTAACCGGGGATGCACCGCTATATTCCGCTCGCCCATCTACGGCCTTGTGTCGCGCGGTCGGACCGCATAGAAGGTGCGGTGGCGCACGATTCATTTCAATACGTCCTTCGTTCGGCAGCGGAATCTTCAGTGCGCGGCCTGCGAGGCGAGGTCGCAACTATCCGGCCGTGCTCGAACGTCCTTCGGGTATGGCACGCCCGAACTCCACCCCGTTCCCGTCTCGGCCTTACTGGCCGTTCTGTGGCCATGGCGCCACCCAGGAGGACCCGATTGGCTGTGATGGCATCCTCGTCTTCGACCACACCGCATGTCTCGCCCACTTGGCCGACGCCGACCGTGACGCCTATTTGGCCGGCCTTACTCCCGGCGCCGATATCGACCACTCCGGCACCCCCTTCACCGATCGCCTTCTGGGCGCACTCCTCGATGCCCTCCGTGACCCTGCCACCGGACGCCCATGCGTCCGCGACGCCCGGTTCGATGCGGCGACTTTCCAGGGCGATGCCTGGTTCGATGGAGCGACCTTCGAGGGCATGGCCGAATTCATGGGGGCGATCTTCCGTGGTGACGTCAGCTTCTGGGGGGCCACCTTTCAGGGTGACGCCCGGTTCGAGCAGGTGGGTTTCGAGCGGGTGGCCAGTCTTGGGCCGTTGGTGTGCACTGGGCGCGTGAGCTTGTCCGGGGCGGTGTTCCAAGGCCCGGTGGACCTCTGGTTCGCCGCGCGACGCCTGGAGTGCCGGCGGACCCGCTGGTCGTCGACGGCTGAGGTGCGTCTGCGCTACGCCACGGTGGACTTCGCTCACGCGGTCTTTGAATACCCGCTCACCATCGCCGCGGAACCCGTCCCCTTCGTGCTCCCGGACGGGCAGCCTGTGCCAGAACCGACTTTTGCCGGTACGCCCGACGCCGCGGTGAGATTGATCTCGCTGCGTGAGGTGGACGCGGCCCATCTGGTCCTCGCCGACGTTGACCTGTCGGAATGCCTGTTCGCCGGGACCGTGCATCTGGACCAGTTACGACTGGAGGGCACCTGTTCCTTCAACGCGGTCCCGTCCCGTACCCACTGGCGGCGGTGGCGCCCGATACGGTTCACGCAGCGCCGCACCCTTGCCGAGGAACACCACTGGCGCGCGAGCCAGCCGGAAGCCGTCCGAGGCTGGAACACAGCGGCCTTCGGCGCTGGACGTGTCGGGCCGGCGCAGTTGGCGCCGGTGTACCGGGCGCTGCGCAAGGCGTTCGAGGACGGCAAGAACGAGCCGGGAGCGGCGGACTTCTACTACGGCGAGATGGAGATGCGCCGCCACGACCGCACCGGCACCAACCGCGCCGAACGCAGCCTGCTGCATGGCTACTGGATGCTCTCGGGCTACGGCCTGCGTGCCTCCCGGGCCTTGGGCTGGCTCGCTGCCGCCATGCTTATAACCGTCCTGCTCCTCATGGCCTTCGGGCTCCCCCAGAATGACCCGAAGCAGGAAGCGACCGGCACCGTACCGCCCCGCGGAGGCAAGGTCACCTTCGAGATCGACAAGGATGACCTTCGCAATCCCACCGGGAACAGGCTCACCGGCAAGCGCTTCGAGAAGGCCCTGAACGCCACGCTCAACTCGGTGGTGTTCCGCTCCAGCGGACAAGACCTGACCACTGCCGGCACCTACATTGAGATGACCTCCCGCGCGATCGAGCCCGTCCTTCTGGGCCTGGCGGTTCTGGCCGTCCGTAACCGTGTCAAGCGCTGATTCTCCGCTCGCACGGCCATGGGCCGACAGAACGCCGCAGTCGCCGGACGCCGAAGAGGACACTTCCCACGCGAGATCCCGCCTCACGCGCTCGTCGAGTACTTCCCCCGGAAGCTGACGACTTCGATGAAACAGCCCGCCCCGAGCGATGCGACCATGACGACGTCCCCCGAGCGCGGCCTGGACGGAATGGAACCGAGCCCGCTGCATGCGGGCGTGGTCGACTTCCGCCAGGCCATCCCCGTCCTGGGCCGACCAGTCCTGCTGCGGAAGCAGGCGTGCGCGGAAAGTTTCCGGAAAGCAGAGGACCCCGTCGGCTCCCGGCCCGAAAGGGCCATCTGCTTTTCACGTGGGCTCAGTTGCCGTCCGGATACTTAGGCCCCTTCTCGGGCGGCACTTCGGTGTCCGGCGGTGGGGCGCAGTCGGGGCAGGCGATGCGGGTGAACGGAGGGCCGCTCATTCGCTCGACGTGACCGATGACGACAGGATCGTCCGTCTCGCGGTGGCAAATGGAGCAGATGTAGTCGATGGGGCGGTTCACGCGGTCGCCTCCTGGGCGGCGAACTGGTCGTCTCGGTAGCGGTAGGGGTAGTCGACGCCGATCTCGGCGAAAGCTGTTGCCCAGAACCGCTCCCGTTGCTGCGGTGTGAGCCGTGCCGCCGCCTCGTCCCGGAAGAAGGCGCGGGCCTCGGCCGAACTGGGGCCCCGCCATGGCCCCGGCCTGTGGCGGACTGCCGCGGGTACGTGGCGGGCCGCCTCTCGAACGGCTCCGGGGCGGCGCTTCCTGGACGGCAGCCGCAGGAGCAGCGGCCACACCAAAATCTGGGCGATAGAGTCACGCATACGTCGTTCAGCTCCTAGCAAGCTGCTCGGTCGGTGCCCCGGCAGGCCGGTCCTAAGCGGTCGGCCGGGGCGTTTTGCTGCCCGAGTCTAGAGCTTGACGTCAAGTGACGTAAAGTCTTGTAAAGGCACGTCAGCGGATGTAACTGAATGTGCCCTGCCGGGAGGTGCCCGATAGCTTTTGCGTCATGGACTACGGCCCAGACGACGTGATCGAGCACGACGCCCCCGAGCCCCCGTTTCGGCAGCTCGCCGGCATCATCCGTGCCCGCATCCGCCGGGGTGACTGGAAGCCCCGCCGCCCCATCTCCTCCGAGTCCCGGCTGGGCGAGGAGTACGGCCTGTCCCGTCCCACCGTGCGCCGGGCTATCGCCGCCCTCGTAGCTGAGGATGTCCTGTTCGTCGTCCCCCAGCGGGGAACCTACGTCCAGGAGACCGGGAACGACGAACAAGCCGGCAGCGACAAGTAACGCCCCGGTCCGGCACCGTCGCGTATGAGGACAGCAGGCCCGCCGCCGTTCCAAAATCCCTATGCGCAGGGGACAGCGACCCCGGGCCGGGGGCGATCCGGGGCCGCTATGCCAGTCCAACGAGGGCCGGTCCAACCGGTCACCGGCGGATCGCCTGTGCTCGGGTCGCGGTCCGTACGCCACGGCCGTAGACAGGGAAGGCGAGGGGGCGACGACATCGGGGAGTTTGTGGTGGTGCTCCGTCCTCCGGTCGAGCCGATGCTCGCGCAGGCCCGCGAGATCATCCCCGGCCGGCGCCTACTGCCTGCCGGATCCGCGGCGGAGATGAAGTTCGACGGATACCGCTGCCTGGTCTTCACTCCCGCCGGCCCCGGCGAGGGGGTGATCTTGCAGTCGCGACGCGGGGCGTTGCTCCAGGACCGCTTCCCCGATCTCGTCGCCGCTGCCGGGCAACTGCCACACGGCCTCGTCCTCGATGGCGAACTGCTTGTCATGGCCGGCGACGATCTGTCGTTCGAGGCGTTGCAGCGCCGCACCGTCGCCGGCAGCCGCACTGCCCGCGCCCTGGCCCGCGCGTCGCCCGCCTGCTTCGTCGCCTTCGACGTTCTGCAGGCCAGGACGCGCAGGTTCCAGGAATCCTGGGTGCCAAACGACAGGAACCCGCACGCGCGCCCCCGGATTATAGGGACGCGCTTACGGGTTGCCAGCCGCTTCCGGGACAGCAGTAGGACACGCGTCACTGAGTCAGTCCCCGACTTTCAGGTCGTGTGCTGCGAGCCCAGGCGAGGATCTCGTGCACCGCCGGCTGTGGCGCGTCACCCAGACCCTGTCCCGATGACCGCGGCATCCGTGCCGAGGGCGGACATCACCGTCGACGGCACCGGCCCGCTCTGGATCAGCCTCCTGCTCCGTCTGCGCAAACAGATCCGCAACGCCGAGCCGGGCGCCGGCGTCCACGTCATCGCCAAGACCAGGCCTCCCCGCTCCACCTGCCCGCCTGGTGCCGCATGGCCGGCCACACCTACCTCGGCCCCGCGCCCGGAACCGATCAGTCGGCGTACGTGCTGCAGCTCACCGCCGCGCCCTTGTGACGGCGAGATCCCGGTGCCGAGAAAGCTCGTCATGTGGGAGGCCAACCAGAGAGGAGGGCAGGTAGCGGCCGGGGATACCGGGCGGATGCGGGCCGTCGAAGGTGTCGCGGGCCGAGCCGCCGTCACGTCACGGCGTCGGCGAGCATGAAGGCGGCCACGGCCAGCAGGACCATGGCGAAGATGCGCTGCAGGTGGGTTGCCGAGACCTTCGCGGCGATGCGCTTGCCGTACCAGGCGCCCAGGATCGCGGTAGCGATGAACGGGCCGATCAGCGCCCAGTCGAGCGAGGCAGCGGTGCCCGAGCGAGTGGCCAGGGAGGCCAGCGAGTTGACCGCGATGACCAGCAGGCTGGTGCCGACCGCGGCGTCCATCTCGAAGGCCAGGACGGTGACCAGGGCGGGGACGGCGAGAAAGCCGCCGCCCACGCCGAGCAGCCCTGTCAGTGCGCCCAGTGCGGCGCCGGCACCGGCCGCCTTGCCCGGCCGTACGCCGCCCTCTTTGAGGCGGGCTGTGCCGGCGGGCCGGAGCATTTTGATGGCGGAGAGGGCGGCTATGGCGGCGAAGGCGACGGTGAGAGCGGTTTGGGGCAGGTGGGCGGTGGCGGCTCCGGCGGCAGCCGCCGGGAGAATCCCGGCGGCTGCAAACGCCGCTCCCGCCTTCCACCGCACGTGCCCGGCCCGGGCGTGCGCGTACAGGGCGGTCAGGGATGTGGCGGTGACGATGATCAGGCTGGCGGTGGTGGCTGCGGCGGGGGTGAAGCCGAGCAGGTAGATCAGCGCGGGCACCGCCAGAACACTGCCGCCACCGCCGAGGGCGCCGAGCACCAGGCCGACGACGACTCCTGCGGTCAGGGCCAGGATCAGGACGGTCATGCTATTCGCCCGCTGTCGCCGGCCACCGGCCCGGTGCCGGTGACGTGCGAGTGGCCCTGTTCGGGGCCGAGTGGGCCGGGACCGTGGCGTGAGAGGAACATCGTGTGCCTTCTGTGCAGGTGGAGCAGGGGGTGTCAGGGCCGGGTGATGCTCAGGCCCGTGTCGGCGGCGGCGTCGAAGCCGTCATCGATGGCGATGACTTTTCGTCCGGTCGCCTCCAGGAGGGATGCGGCGATCGCCGCGCGCATCCCGCCGGCGCAGTGCACCCACACCGTTCCGTCCGGCACCTCGCCGCTCCGGCTATGCAGTTCGTGGAGCGGGATGTGCACGGAGCCCGTGAGGAAGCCGTTTGCACGTTCGGAGTCGCGGCGCACATCCAGCACCACCACGTCCTCGCCGCGCTCGTGGGCGCCAACGAGGTCGGCGAAGTTGGCACGGGGGAAGGAGGCGAGCCGTTCCCCCTGGCGGACCCAGGTGGCGGGATCCCCGGCGGCGGCGGCGGCCGGGCGGTCGATGCCGACCCGGGTCAGCTCGCGTTGCGCGTCGGCGATCTGGGCCGGGGTGTCGCCGAGCAGGGTGACCGGCTTGCCCCACGGGATCAGCCAGGCCAGGTAGGTGGCCAGCTTGCCGGTGGCCTCGAAGTTGAACGATCCGGCCACGTGACCGTCGGCGAAGGCGACCCGGTTGCGCAGGTCCACCACCCACTCGCCCGCCGCCAGCCGTTCGGCGATCTGTGCGGCGTCGGCGGGCTCGGGCGGGGTCAGGTCGACGGGCGCGGGGCCGGCGGCGTTGGCCGGGCCCATGTGCGTGTAGTAGGCGGGCACGTTCTCCAGCCCGGCCAGGACCTGCTTGACGAAGGCGTCCGCCTCCAGGGTGAAGGCGTCATTGCTGGTACGTTCCTGGCCGATCGTGCTCGCATCGCCCTCGGCCTGGGAGGAGGAACAGAAGCTGCCGAAACCGTGCGTGGGCAGTACCGGCACCTCGTCGTCGAGTGCCGCTGCCAAGCGGTGGACGGAGGCGTGCTGCGCTCGGGCCAGTTGCTCGGTCAGGCGCGGGTCCACCAGGTCCGGACGTCCCACGGAGCCGATCAGCAGCGAGCCGCCTGTGAAAGCAGCCACCGCGCGTCCCTTCTCCTCCAGGACGTAGGAGGTGTGGTGCGGGGTGTGGCCCGGGGTGGCTATCGCACGCAGCAACAGGTCCTCGTCCACCTCGGACACGTCCCCGTCCGCGACAGGCGTGCGGGTGAAGGAGACCTGGGCGCCGGCCGGGACGAGGTAGCGGGCGCCGGTGAGGCGTGCCAGCTCCAGCCCCCCGGTGACGTAGTCGTTGTGCACGTGCGTCTCCGCCACGTAGGCGATGCGCACTCCTCGCCGGGCGGCGAGGGCGATCACCTGATCGACGTCCCGCGGCGGATCGACCACGACCGCCCCTCTCCGCCCCCCAGCCAGATAACTACGGTTGCCCAGTCCCTCGAACTCCAGGGTGTCGATAAACATGGTGTTGCTCCTCTCCGGGATGGCATACCCGGGTAATTCTGTCTTGCTGAAGGGCCGCCGCAGTTCCGGGAAATTCGCGTCGGCCATTACATAAACGATCACCGCATGGAATGGCGGCAGCGAATTTCCCGAAGACTGCGAGCGGGCGGCGCACCCGGCCGGCCTCATGCCGGCGGAGGTATGCGACGGTTATGTTCCGGTTCTGCTTTCGTCAGCCCTCACGCACCGCAACTGCGACGCGATCGGCATTGTTGACCGCGCCCTATCGGCCGGGCACGACGACCGGCAGCCCCGCCGCCTCCCACGCCTCAAGGCCGCCTGCCACGCTGTAGACGGAGGACCGGCCTGCGCGGATCGCCTGCACGCCGCCCTGCGCGCTGCGGTTGCCCGTGCGGCAGACGAAGGCCAGTGGGCCGTCAGGCAGATCCGACAGCGACGAGGCCAGCGTGCCGAGCGCGACGTGGACGGCGCCGGCCGGGTGATGCCCCGCCCATTCATCGTCTTCACGGACGTCGATCAGCGTGAGTTCCCCGTCCTCGGCGCGGCGTTGCGCCTCGGCAGGAGACAGCTCGGCGGGCGTGCGGCCGTCGCCGGCACCCGGGTCCTGCGCGGGCAGGACCGTACGGATCGCCTCGTAGTTCGAGGCATGGACGACGGCTATCTGCTGCCCCATCATCGGGCAGACGTTCATCGCCTCTTCCCAGTGGCGGGTGGACTCCCATTCCGCCACGTTGACGAGAGAGAATTTGCTCCCCGGAACGATGGTGCGGAACATGTACGTCCGAATGAAACCGGGCTGCGCCGCCATCACCTCCGCGGCATCCTGCCACGCGGCGAGATAAGAGGCCTCCTTCCCCTCGTCGATCTCGATCGGAATGATCACGACGTGGCGATTTTCCATCTGCTGCTTCCTCAAGGATTTCGACCACCGACATGCCGCTCCGAGCCGGAGGAATTCCCAACGAATGCGGGAAAACGACCAGGCCCTGGGGGTGCCGGCTTTCGGTGGTGAGCCAGAACTGACTGGACGCAGCCTGCACACCCGCGTCATCAAGCAGCGAACCTTCTTGCTGGACCGGCAAGAAGGTCGGTGTGGTCCGGTTGCCGTGAGCCGATCGGGCCCCGTCGGCGATGGGGCGTCGGGGCGTTCTTGCCGGAACAGCATGAACCTTTGCGGCGTCCGTGGCACCGTCGCACGCTGAGGGCATGCGCGAATTCGAGTTGATAAGAGATGGTGGACAGCCCTGGGACGTCGTGGTGGTCGGGGGCGGGACCGCCGGCCTGTCCGGGGCTTTGAATCTGGCCCGGGTGCGCCGGTCGGTCCTGGTCATCGACAAGGGCGAGCCCCGCAACGCCCCGGCCGCCGGGGCCCATGGCCTGCTCGGCCGCGACGGCATCTCTCCCCTGGAGCTGCTGCGGCTCGGGCGCGAGGAAGTCGCCTCGTACGGCGGTCGTGTCGTTTCGGGGCAGGTCGCGGGGATCTCCCAGGACGATGCGGGTTTCTGGGTCGTCACCGAGGGCGGGCAGCGCGTACGCACCCGCAGGGTGCTGGTGACCACTGGTTTGGTCGATGCACTGCCGGACGTGCCGGGGCTGGCCGAACGGTGGGGGCGGGACGTGCTGCACTGCGTGTACTGCCACGGCTGGGAAGTCCAGAACAAGCTCATCGGGGTGCTCGGCAACTTCCACCAGGCACTGCTGTTCCGCCAGATGTCCAAGGACGTCACACTGTTTCTGCACACCGGAACGACGCTGACCGACGAGCAGTGGGAGCAGCTGGCCGCTCTCGGTGTCAGCGTGGTCGACGGTGCGGCAACCGGGCTCGAGGTCAACGGCCAGGACCAGCTGACGGGCGTGCGGCTGGCGCCAGGAAAGGTGGTGCCGGTCCAGGAACTGGTGGTCGCCCCCCGGTTCCTCGCACGCGCCGGCTTTCTGCGCGACCTGGGCGTGACGATGCAGGAACATCCCATGGGCCTGGGGGAGCAGCTCCGGGTGGACGCCTCCGGGTTCACCGGCGTGCCGGGCGTGTGGGCCGCGGGGAACGTGAGCGATGTGCTGGCCGGGGTTCCGGTTGCAGCGGCAGCCGGAACCACCGCGGCCGCCGCGATCCACATGGACCTGCTGAAGGCCGACGCGGAAGCCGCCGCTCGCGCGGCGAAGGGCGGTGGAGCCTTCAGCGGGGCGATGGAGGCCGAGGTCTCGCGGCGGGTGCTGGGCAGCCGTGCACACGGGCTGGGCCCCCTCCCCGACACGAACTGAGCACCGCAATCACCGCAACCGGGTCAGGTGGCGCGGACCCGGAGGTGGGCCCGTTCTCCCTGGCGTCCCAGTAGGATGAGAAGTTCTACCGCCTGGTCGCCGTCGGCGCCGATCCAGTGCGGCACGTGCGTGTCGAACTCTGCGGCCTCGCCCGGCTTGAGGCTCAGGCTCTGCTCGCCCAGCAGCAGCCTGAGCCGTCCGGCGAGCACATAAATCCACTCAAAACCATCGTGGGTCTGCAGCTCGGGCTCGCTGTGGGGCGCGGGTGAAATGAGAAGCTTGTAGGCCTGGGCGCCGCCGGGATCGCTCAGCGGCACCAACGTCATGCCGCCCCGGGTCACCGGGCGCAGGTGAATGCGCGGATCTCCCGTCCGGGGCGCGCCCACGAGGTGGTCGAGCGGCACCGCGTACACCTCGGCAAGTGGAAGCAGCAGCTCCAAAGTCGGCTTGCGGCTGCCGCCCTCCAGACGAGACAGCGTGCTCTCACTGATTCCGGTCCGCTGGCCAAGCTCAGCCAGCGTGATCCCACGCCGGCGCCGCAGCTCCCGCAGACGGGGCCCGACCGCATCCAGAACGTCCTTCTTCGCGATGTTCACACCCTGATATTGCTCGAAACGTCATGGCTCTTTCAAACTCGAGTTCGAGCAGCAACTGAGCAGTCCGCGACGGTGATGTTCGGCGAGCGGCTCAACCCGGAGGTGCTGGCGCAGGCATTGGAGATCGCCAAGGCCTGCGCGGTGTTCCTCGCGGTGGGGACCACCCTTCAGGTGCAGCCGACACCGATCGCCGCGGACCACGGCTCGGAAGACGGCCGTCCCTGAGCAGTGATCAGTCGCGGGCGAGTTGTCGATGACGGCCGGGACTCGGTCTACGCGTGCGCGGCGTGCAGGGCGAAGACGAAGCGGACTCCGATCACCCAAGCGCAGTCGGCGGCCGAGGGGCTCGAATACGAAGAGGTGACCTGCCGCCTGCGCTGTGTGCTCGCCTCACCGTGCGAGCTTCGCGGTGCGTTCAGGATGGGCTGCGGTGATGTACCGCATGGAGGTCTGCCAGGAGATGCCGAACAGACGCATCAGGTGGAGGGGGTCGTTGACCTCGAACGCCTCATCGCGGATCCGGTCCTGCCGCAGCGTCGGCATTGTGAGTCCGGTGGGTCGGAAGATGGCGGTGAATGTGGTGCCGATGGGCGAGTGGTTGGTGTCTACCGCGGTCCATCGGTTGATCAGCAGATGCGGGTTGGTGGTCACCGGCCAGCGGCGGTGACGTGCACGGAGCCACGCGGAGGCGCAGCGGTGGGTAAGTTCGTCCAGGTAGATGATGTGCCGTTTGCCGGGGCGCCGGACGATGAGGCGTTCACGGGAGAGGTCGAGGTCGGTGAGCAGCAGGTGGCGCATGTCGGTGCCGCTGAGTGCGTGGACGCAGACCAGCACCATCACGAGGCGCTGGAAGTCGTTGCGTGCGTGGCTGAGGATGCCGCCCAGCCGGTCCGAAGGCACGGAAGGTGGGGTGTTGTTGATCCCTGCGAAGACGAGGCCGCGGGTGGGATCACGGAAGATCACGCTTTCCTGCCGAAGGGCCCGGAAGACGTTCCGCAGGACGATGTGGATCGAGCGGGCCGGCGTCCCCTTGCGGGTGGCGATGGCCCGCTTGATGTCGTCTTGGGTGATCTCGCGCAGGCTCTCGATGCCGTCCGCGATCCACCCCTTGAGGATCGGGTCGAGTACATGCCAGTAGCGGGCGATGCTCCGGTAGGTGCGGCCGGTGTGTTCCCATTTGCCCTCTCCGCGTACGGCTTTGATCCAGACCGAGAGTTCTTGTGCGATCGTCGCGGGCAGTGCGGCGAGCTCGGCCTCCAAGCGCTTTTGGTGCGCGTCCCGGCGAAACTCGGCATCCGGGACCAGCAACCCTCGGGTCTCCAGGAACTGCGTGACCCGCTGGCCGCTGAACTTCAGGGAGCGGTTGTCGACGAGCGCCCGGATGTCGGATTCCAGCAGCGGTGCATCAGCGCCGAGCCAGGACACCAAGACCGTCAGCGTGTTCCGGGTCTTGGTGGTGGGGACCGTCGACCACATCTCCTGCTTCATCACGCTGTCGAGATCGTATAGCAGCCGCTCGGCCGAGTCTGTGAGCGTCGGCAGATCATGCCGCGCCAGCTCGACCACCGGGCGCCAATCTCTCCGGAGCTCGAACAACCTCTCCTGCCCAGGGGCCCTCACGTGCTCGGAGACAGGCCGCCGCGGAGTCGGCGGGGCCACACCCGAGTGGCCCAGGCTTGCGGGCGCCGGAACCGGTGAACCGAGCCACAGCTGCGTTCCGAACCGGCTGATGTCCCCTGGGCCGTGGTTGGCTACATGCCATCGGCATCCGCGGCAGTACCCGTCGGCGAGCGGCAGATCGACACGGAGGCAGCGAGCGCACGCTCCCGTGGAAGCAGCGCTGATGCCTCTCTTCCGGGCGAAGGATGAGCAGGGTTCGCAGATGATCTTCATCTTCGCTGCGAACCAGGAGCCGCACTGCTGACAGGACCTCGGTGTCATGGTCAGGGGCCCCCAGACGCGGCGCGTGGTCCGTGTCCGTGACCGCTGGGGGCGCCCGGGTTCGCGCGGCTCTGGCAGGAGCCTCAGCATCTGAGCCCGCAGCAGGATCGCCCGGACGGACCGGCCGTAGTTGGGGATGTCGTCGAGGACCAGTTCGTCGACGATGTCGTCGCCGTCCGCGTCGCGCACGGCGAGAGCGAGGCGCAGCATCTCATGCAGCTTGCGCTGCATGGGTTTGCCGATGCCGGTGTCCGCCGCGAACGCAGCGGTGTGCTCGACGACCTCGCGATAGCCGGCGAGCGGCCTTTGCAGAATGCGCCGGCAGACATCGATGGACAGCATCCTGCGGACCGGGAAGAGCGGCAGCTGCCCCAGGACGGCGGGTGGGAGGACCGCAGGGTCGTCCCGGGTCGGAGCCGCGGCCGCGCGTATCTGTTCCACCCAGTGCAGCCGCTCGCGCTGATCGGTGCCAGTGCGGCCGGTGCGCCTGCCGTACTTCTTCAAGGGTTGGGCGTGGCTGGGGGCGAGGCCGGAATAGAGGAGCGTCAGCTGGCGGCTTCGCGGGCCAGCGCCGTCCGGGTCGGTGACCCACGCGGTGTCGGCGTCAAGCCGGACAGCGTGCAGGCATGCCCGGCACAGACGGTCGGAGTTGAGATGTCCCGTGTGACGGCAGCGCAGACATACGCCCTGCTCAGGATGATTCCTCCGCCACTCCATGCACCCCTGGCACGTGGCCAGCCCGAGAACCCCCCAGCCCTTGCAGTCCGGGCACTGAGTAGGACGAGATCGTGCCGCCATCGTCAGTTCGGCGGCTGCGAACGACGGCTGCCCTGCCGACGGGGCGTCGGCCGTACGGGACCCCCGCCCGAGCCTTCAGCTCCCACGGCCTTGGGCAGTGCTTCGCGCTCTCCGGCAGCGGCCTCCAGGGGCTCGGCTTGTAGCAGATCGCCAACGGTGCAGTTCAGCACCGCACAAATCTTGTCCAGGTCGTCGAGCCGCACCGTGACCGGTGTGCCGCTCCACATCGCGGCGACCTTGCTCAGCGACGGCGTGAATCCGACCGTCTTGAACGCCTCCAGCAACTCGGTGGGACGCCACAGGTCCCGCTGAGCGGCCACCATCCTCAGATTCCACTTCACCGAAGGTTCCCCTTGTCCATCACCAGGCGCTGGGCCGCCCGCGAGCTCGCTGCCACATTGGCATGCTCGGGGTCGGCCTGTGCAGTCGTCATGTACCGAAGAGTCGTGGTGGCCCAGTGGTGACCCAAAACACGCTGGACCTCCCACAGCGTCATGCCTCGCTCGTAGTTGTGAGTCGCGCAGGCGTGCCGCAGGAGGTGCGGGAAGAGGTCGGTGACCGGGCCGGTCAGATAGCTCGCGGCCGCCGCGTGGAGCTGACGGCGGAACGTCGACGGGGTGATTGCCGGCGCGATCGGCAGGTTCAGCGCCGCTATCGCCTTGGGCTCGCGCTCGGACGGCCACAGGGGCGTCGAGGGGTGATCGGCGTCGTCACCGAACTCCGCCCGAACCTCCTCGATGTACCACCAAAGCAGCTCGCGTCCCTCGCGAAACAGGTACGCCTCGCGAGGCCGCGGTCCTGAGCCGCGAGCGCCCTTGCCCTGGACGACGAACCGACCCCACTGACCGTGTTCCCAGTGGACGTCGCCGATCGTCACCGGGCACAGCTCGGCAGCCCGGACACCTGAGACGTATGCGATCTTCGTCATGACGTAGTCGCGGCAGGCCACGGTGTACTTCCGGGCGTACGGCAACTGCTCCCGCCAGCGGGCGAAGAACTCCTTCATCGCCGTCTGCGAGGGTGGGATCCGTAGCCCGAAGTCCCCACGGTGGACGGGCCGGTTGAACGGATCGACCGGTGACTCCACTGTCGCCCCGAATCGCATCATGATCTCGTGGGCGTAGCGGTGTTCGAGGAAGGCGAAGAACGAGTCGATGTGGTTGAGCTTCTGTCGGTGCGTGTTGTGTGCGCGCTTTCCCGGGCCAGCAAAGTGACGACAGCCCACTGCTCGTCCGCCCGTACGCCGGGCGCCGCGCGGTACTGGAATCCCTGATCGCCGATCTGGATCCGCCGTGGACCCTGTGCCCGATGACCACCGACCCGGAACTGGCCCGTGAGTGGCTGGAGGAGTGGACCCAGGTTCCCGGGCTGGAGGGAATCGTGGTCAAGACCCTGACAGGGCCTTACCGGCCGGGCGTCAGAGGATGGTCGAAGCTGCGCCGCCGCCAGACCACCGAGGCCGTGATCGGCGCCGTGACGGGCTCGCTGCGCCGTCCTCAGCCGGTCTTGCTCGGACGCTACGACGCCGCGGCTCGCCGCTTCAGGTTCGTGGGCCGTACGGCGCCGCTCGGCCCGGAATCGGCCCGACAACTCGCCGAGCACCTCACCGCACCCGGCCCCGGGCACCCGTGGACCGGGGCACGATTCAACGCCGCGTGGGGCAGCCGCGACCCCCTGATCCCCATCCTGGTCACTCCCGAGCTCGTCGCGGAGGTCGGCGCCGACACCGCCGTCGACCGTGGCGTCTTCCGCCACCCCCTGCGCTTCGCCCGGCTGCGCCTGGACGTCACGCCCGGCGACGTTCCGCGATTCGGCGAAGGCGCGGTGCCCGGGGCCGGGTGAGCCGGCCAGTCCTGGTCAACCTCCAGCGAAAAGCGCTTGCGGAAGAGGCCACGGCCGGGGCCGTCCCCTACTCGGCGGAGGCGTGGGCGCCTGGCTGGAGGCCGCTCAGACGGTGGAAGCGGCGATCACTGAGTTCGCCGGGGGAGAAGGAACACAGCCGCCTGGACGTGGTGGTGGCCGTCCGCCGCGTGGCCCGCGCGCTCGTGGACCAGCCGCAGCCCGGCGAGAGGGATCAAGGTTGAGCCGGAGCGGGCGCCGCCATGGCACGGCGGACGGTGCACCGGTCATGGCGCGGTCGTGTCCGGCGCACAGGGCTGAGGGCCCGGGGATGGCCCGGCCAGCGTACGCGGACAGACAAGTGGCGTACGGAGCGTATCCCTTCTTGGCCGAGCGAAAGCCAGAGCCGCCCCGCCCGTTTGTCCTCACCCACGGGATACGAGCCTCCCGGGCTTCGCTGGACGCTGTGATGACGAGCACGTCTGAGGGCAAACGCGTAACGCGAAAATCGAACGTACTACCTAGTGTCTACATGGACCCCAACATCGTCACCGAGGACCTGGCGCAGGCCGAGCGAACGTGGAAGGCCGCCTACCAGGCGCTCGCCGCAGATACCGGGCCGGTCGGCAACACGCCGCTCCGCCGCCGGCTGCTCCGGCTGTCCACCCTGGTCGTGCGGCTGCGCCGGCAGACGGGCTCTTCCGCGGGTGGCCGGGGATGAGACAGGCGTGATGCGACCGCCCTCCGACCGGCAGCAGCAGATCCTGCGCGCGATCAGAGTTTGGATCGCGGAGCACGGTGAGGGGCCGTCGGTCCGGGAGATCGGACGGGCGGTCGGCCTGTCGAGCAGCAGCTCGGTCGCCTACCAGCTCAGCCGTCTGGAGGAGCGCGGGCTCATCAGCCGCACGGGCCGACGCTGGCGCTCGGTCCGCCTCGGCTGAGGCGCGCCACGAGCCCGTCACCCGGCGTGGCCTGCCCGGATGCTGCCCCGTTCGCGCGGTCAGGCGGATTCCAGTGGTCATTGCAACATCGGTTGGTCAACGGGCTGCGGCAAGAGCTTAAAGCAACAGCGACCGCCGCCCCGTAGTGGTGAACCAGGCGGATTTGCCTGCGACCTTTTCCCGAGTCCGCTAAAAGGAGGAGCATGGAGAATGCAGACGATCCGTGGATAGATGCGATGTGGCGGGCGGCCGACCTGACACGGGCCTACCTCGCCCGGGACCGAGTCGCCGCCTGCATCGCGGGTCTGGATATCGACCGGTTGGAGGGCGTCCTGGTCTGGCTCATCCTTGATCATGACGCGCTCTTCGACGAACTGGGGGAACCGTCCATGGGGATGTCCGAGGCCGACGCGTTGGCGGCCCTGGCTCCGGCAGAGGTTGAGTTCGCGACGACAACAGCTCTTCGACGCGTCGTCAAGAAGGAAACGGGGCTCGCTCGGGCAGTGGAGGGTCTTGCGCTGCTGGATCAGATCCACACCGTGGCGATCTGCACCGCGGCCATGCTGCTGGAGGCGCACGGGCGCGCCCGCGCCTTGGAGCATCTTGACGGAAAGACTGCGGAGTACAACCGGATGGGCCACCTCAGGCCCTACGCGATCACCTGAGCACACGGGCCTCAGGGGCACTTAGCGAGACGCTCGGCTGGGGTGTTCCTGTCGAGCGTCTCGCGTGGCCGACGGTTCAGTTCGGCAGCGACGGTATCCAGGTCCGCGCGGGTGTCTGTGCCAGGCTTGTGCCCTAGCGGAAGTACTGACGGAGCAGGCCGTTGGTGTTCTCGTTCGAGCCGCGCTGCCAGGGGCTAGCCTCGCCGTTTCAGTTGCGGCTGATGGCTGGCTGAGCGGGGTCGTTTGGAGCGGTGTCGGTCGGTGGGCATGGTGAGGGCCCGGCGCGGTGGGCCGGGT
>NZ_JARBAE010000006.1:0-253062 GCF_033795305.1 Streptomyces sp. AK02-01A | reverse complement strand
CCAGTACGCGAACGATCCTCCGCCTTGCGATCGCACGCACCAGACGCCGCGAGCCCCGCCCCAGGGGGCGGACGGCGCTACTTTCGAAACACGCCCTAGTTCCTGTCCCGGCCGATCCGGACTGGCGGCAGAGCGCCCGCACACCCCGGCGACCTGGGCTTTTGGCCCACGCCGGGAGAGCGTGAGCTTCGGCCCGAAGCGCCGGACCGGGATACGCTGGAGAGAGGCGCCGATGAGTCGGGCACGCTCTCCGTGAGCGGCCGGGGGCGCCTTGGGCAGAGGGAAGAAGCAATGTGATCACGCAGCCGCCCGAGGACGATCGCTTCGATGTGGACCGGGCCGTGCAGGACGCTCTGGACCGGCTGACCCTGATGGCCAATGCCTCGGAGGCGCTGTCCAGCACGCTGGAGCTGGAAACGGGACTGCGCCGGCTGTGCCGGGTGCTCGTCCCGGCGCTGGCGGACTGGTGCGCGATCGACCTGGTCGAGCAGGATGCCAAGGGCCGGTTGCGCCGAGTGGTGGTGGAGCACCGCGAACCCGACGCGTTCCCTTCCGGTTTCCTGGAAGGGCTGCTGCCGGCGGCGGACGACCACTCGCAGGCCCCGCTGGCCCGGGCCCTGCGCGGCGCCGGGCCGCTGCGGCTGTCGGACTTTCCCGCACCCGAGGAGACGACGGGCGCCGATTCCCTGCACGTCCTCGAACTCCAGACCTTCCGACAGCTCGGAGCGCGCCGCGCGGTGCTGGTTCCGCTGCGGGCGCGTCGCCGGGTGCTGGGTGTGCTGACCCTGGTGCGCAACGGCCCCGACTGTCCCAGCGGCATGGACAGCCAGGAGCGGCTGCCGCTGATCGAGGAACTGGCGCATCGCGTCGCCATGGCCGTGGACAACGCACACCTGCACGCGCAGATCTCGAACACCGCCGAACGCCTTCAGCGTTCCCTGCTGCCCGACCTGCCCCGGGACGGCCCTCTCGACATCGCGGCGCGGTACGACCCGGCGCGGGCGAGCGCCGAGATCGGCGGCGACTGGTACGACGCGTTCCTGCTGCCGGACGGCGCGCTCACACTGATCATCGGCGATGTCACCGGTCATGACCTCAAGGCCGCGGTGTCCATGAGCCAGATGCGCAATATGCTGCGCGGCATCGCGTGCGACCGCAAAGAGCCTCCCGGCAAGATCCTCGCCCGGCTGGACGCGGCCAACGAGATCCTCTATCCCGCGCAGACTCTGACCTGCCTGTATGCCCTGGTCACCAAGCCCGATCCCGAAGGACAGTGGCTTCTGCACTATGCCGCGGCCGGCCATCCCGCTCCGCTGCTGGTCACCGGTACGGGCGACACACGCTTTCTGACCGCCGGCCGGAGCCTCCTCCTCGGAGCCGCGCCCGACACGATCCGCCCCGACGGCGAGGAGTCCCTGCCGCCCGGCTCCACCGTGCTGCTCTACACCGACGGACTGATCGAGCGCCGCAGCGAGACCCTCGACGACGGCATGACGCGGCTGCGTCAGCACGCCGCCGCGCTGGCCCGCGCGCCGCTGGAGACATTCTGCGACGAGCTCATGACCGGCCTCGGCGAGACGAGTACGGACGACATCGCTCTGATCGCCGTACGCATCCCGCCCGCCGGCTCCGCTCCGTACACGGCCACCGCCGAATAAGATCCGGCCGCCTCTCCACGGAGACGCGGCCGGATCGGCCCGGATCCGTCCTACCAGCGCACCGGCAGCCGCCGCACCCCGCGGATCAGCAGGCCGGGCAGCCAGTCGTAAGGACCCGCGGCCGGATCGAGGGCCAGCTCCGGGCAGCGTTCCAGCAGCGTACGGAGGACGACCCGGGCCTCCAGCCGGGCGAGCGGTGCGCCCAGGCAGAAGTGGATGCCATGGCCGAAGGCCAGATGGCCGTGGCCCCGGCCCTCCGTCGTGGACCGCCGGATGTCGAAGGTGTCGGGGTCGGGGAAGCGGGCCGGATCACGGTCCGCCGAGGCCAGCCCGACAAGGACCGTCTCGCGTGCGGGAATCACCGTGTCGCCGTAGGGCACCGGCTCCCGGGTGAACCGCAGCGTGCTGGTCTCCACCGGGCCCTCGAATCGCAGCGTCTCCTCGATCGCACCGTCGAGAAGCGTGAAGTCGGCGCGCAGCGCGGCGAGTTGGCCCGGATGCGCGAGCAGTGTCCGTACCGCGTTGGAGATCAGGTTGACGGTCGTCTCATGACCGGCGATCAGCAGCACATAGGCCCAGGCGCGCAGCTCGGCCGCGGACAGCCGGTCACCGTCCTCCGCTCTGGTGCGCAGCAGCGTGGAGAGCAGATCGTCGGCGGGCGGAGCGACGCGCTTGTCCTCGATGAGTTCGTCGAGATAGGCGCACAGCTCGATGGTGCCGTCGCGGGCACCGGTCGGCCGGGTGGGTGCGACGATCTCATTGGTCCAGGCCCGGAAGGTGTCACGGTCCTCGTGCGGCACTCCGAGCAGTTCGCTGATGACGATAATGGGCAGCGGAAAGGCCAGCTCGTCGACCAGATCGGCGCTGCCGGCCGGAAGCATGGCGTCGAGCAGTTCGTCGGTGATCCGCTGGATGCGCGAGCGCAGATGCTCCACCCGGCGCGCGGTGAACTCCGGCGCGACGAGCTTGCGCAGCCTGGTGTGGTCGGGTGGGTCGAGGGTCAGCACATGCGGGCCCATGATCACCTCGTCGCCCGCCGGATGGCCGGCGACGGACGGAGATTTGGAGAGGCGCGGATCGGCCAGCGCGGCGCGCCCCTCCTCGTATCCGACGACCAGCCAGAAGCGCTCGCCCTGCGCGCTTCGCACCTCGTGGACGGGTCCCGCCTCGCGCAGCTTGGCGTAGTACGGATAGGGGTCGACGTTGAAGTCCGGACCGTATTCTTTCAGTTCGATGACCGCCATCGGCTCAGCGTACGTCTCCGCTCCGTCCTCAGCCGTTACCGATGGCCGGATCCGCATCATGGACAAGCACGGCGATTCGGACGCGTTTGTGGAGCCTTCGAAGCGGTGTGCGACGGTCGGCCGGAGCGGTGTCGTCCGCCGAGCGCGCCTCCCGGCCGTGCTCGCCTTGTCGCGCGAACAGCGCCGGTCACGGCAGTAGTTGCTGGTGGCGTGCCGCGAGCCGGTCGGCGCCGCGCTCCGTGAGGGAGCCGAAGAGCCGGAGCCGGGAGATTCCGCCGTCCGGGAAGATGTCGATCCGTACGTCCGTCGCCACCGCGACCGCCGGCAGCACGAAGCGATGGTTGGTGTCGGGCTGGAGACGGGTCCTGGGCAGGATCTCGGTCCAGTCGCCGGTCGCGCCGTCGCGGGCGGACAGCGCGGCCCAGCCGGCCGCGTTGCCCAGCAGACACGCCGTGTCGATCTCGGCCGCGCGGATCTCGGCCTGCTCCACCAGCCGGTAGCTGATCCAGTCATTGCCCTGGTCGCGCCGCCGCCGGGTCTCCCAGCCCTCGTCCATCGTGCGTGAGCGGCCCGGCTGGATCGTGTTGGTGGCGGGAGAGTAGAAGCGGTCGGACACATCCTCGACCCGGCCGCCGTTCTCCAGCGCGACAAGGTCGAAGGTACCGAGGGCGCCGAGCCACACCGGGTCGGGCGCGACCTCGCCGTACACCCGCAGCCGGGCGATCCCGCCGTCGGGATGCTGATTGACCCGAAGGTGCGTGAAGCGCTGCTCGGCGTCGACCGTGAAGCCGTTGGCCGCGTGACCGCCGATCTCCGTACGCTCCACGAGCGTCGTCCACTTCACCTCGTCGGCGAGGAGATGCCAGAGGGACGGTGAGCCGGTCAGCGAGGTGGCCTCGACCGAGACCGCCGCCGGGTGGTTGCCGCGGAAATGAGCGGTGTCGACGACGATCCCGCGGATCACGCCGGGAGCACCGAGCCGCACCAGCGCCCAGTCGTGGTCGTCGTCCGCGGGATGCGGCCGCTCGGCGCTGGTGCCGCGCCTGCGCCGGGTCTCCCAGCCGTCCATGATCTTGCCCTTGTGTCCGAAGCGCTCGGGATCGAACTCGGCGGCGCCGGGATTCAGCAGGTTCTCGCGGTCCGCGAAGAACTCGTCGTTGGCGGCGATGACACCGGCGCCGAGCCGGCGGCCGGCGAGGTCGGTGAGGTGCGTGAAGGGAAGGTCGGCGGTGCGGTAGTCGGCGTACGGATCGCCGCCCCGGTACGGACCGGCGGCACCGGTGAACGAAGCGGACGGCAAGGACGGCGAGGACGCCGAGGACGGCGACGACGCCGACGACGCGGTTCTGGACACGGTCAGTTGTTCCTTTCGAGCAGGTGGCCGGCGGGATCGGCGAGAGTGCCGTCCCGTGCGATCCGGCTGCCACGCAGCCAGGTCGACCTCACCACGCCGTACAGGGTCTTGCCCGCGTAGGCCGTCACCTGATTGCGGTGGTGCAGCTCGGCCGGGTCCACCGTGAAGGTCTCATCGGGTGCGAGGACCGCGAAGTCGGCGTCGCGGCCGGCCTCGATGGCGCCTTTGCGGGGCAGTCCGGCGAGCGCGGCCGGTGCCGTCGACATCCAGCGGGCGACGTCCTCCAGTGAACGGCCGCGTCGGCGCGCCTCCGTCCAGATCGCGGGAAGGCCGAGCTGGAGCGAGGAGATACCGCCCCATGCCGAGGCGAAGTCCGGTGTCTTGAGGTCGGCGGTGCACGGCGAGTGGTCGGAGACGACGCAGTCGATGGTGCCGTCGATCAGTCCCTGCCAGAGCGCGTCCTGGTTCGCGGCCTCGCGGATGGGCGGGCAGCACTTGAACTCCGTCGCGCCGTCAGGCACTTCCTCAGCCGTGAGAGTGAGGAAGTGCGGACAGGACTCGACGGTGATCCGGACGCCCTCGCGCTTGGCGGCGGCGATCAGCGGCAGCGCGTCCGACGACGACAGATGCAGCACATGCACCCGCGCGTCGAGCCGCTTCGCCTGGGCGACCAGGCTCCGGATCGCCGCGTTCTCGGCGTCCCGGGGCCGGGACGCCAGAAAGTCGGCATAGGCGGCGCCACCGCGCCGGGGAGCGGAGGCGAGCTCGTGCGGGTCCTCGGCGTGCACGATCAGCAGTCCGCCGAAGCCCGTGATCTCGGCCAGCGAGAGGCCGAGCCGCTCCTGGTCGAGCTCCGGGAACTCGTCCACTCCGGAAGGCGACAGAAAGCATTTGAAGCCGAACACCCCGGCGTCATGAAGCGGCCGGAGATCCTTGATGTTGTCCGGGACCGCGCCGCCCCAGAAGCCGACATCGACATGCGCCTTGGTACGGGCCACCTCCCGCTTGGTGCGGAGATGAGCGGCCGTCGTGGTGGGCGGCAGGGAGTTGAGCGGCATGTCGAGCAGAGTGGTGACGCCGCCGGCCGCGGCGGCGCGGGTGGCGGTCCAGAATCCCTCCCACTCGGTGCGGCCGGGGTCGTTCACATGGACGTGGGTGTCGACGAGACCAGGAAGGACGACATCGTCGCCGACGTCCTCCGTGCGGGCGCCGGGCGGCACCCGCGAGTCGTACGGCAGGACGGCCGCGATCCTTGCGCCGGCGACGGCGATCGAGGCGGCCCGTGTCCCTTCAGGTGTGATGACACGCGTCGACCGCAGCACCAGAGTCACATCGGACACCCGCGCTCCTCACTTCACAGAGCTGACAGAGAGCTGACGGAGAGCTTCGCAAAGCTGCCGGGCGCGCCGCGCCTGGCCTTGCGCCGGGCGCTCCACCGGGAGTTCAACGAACTGTTGAACGAGTCTTCACTCCGGCTTCCGGCCCGTCAAGACCACACTGGGAGGCGTCGGCTACCACCGGCGCCGGCGCCGTACACTGGACATCTTCCGTAAAGCGGAATAATTTTTTCGCGGAGCAGAATGCATCTTTGCCTATATACAGCATCAATAGATCACCACTGTCGCCTCCGGACGCGGACAAACACACCCTGACCGGCTCAGACGCCCAGCGCCGGGCCATGCTCCCGGCCGCCCGGCCGGTAGGCTGCGTGCCTGCCCGCCCGCCCCGAAAGGACCGTGACGTGCCGTCGTCCAGCGCCAGCACCACCGACGCCACCAAATCCGCCTCCGCCAGCGGCGGCGTCCAGTCCCTTGAGCGCGCCTTCGACCTGCTCGAACGAATGGCGGACGCGGGCGGCGAGGTCGGGCTGAGTGAGCTCTCCGCCAGCAGCGGTCTGCCGCTGCCGACCATCCACCGGCTGATGCGCACGCTGGTCGTCTGCGGCTATGTGCGCCAGCAGTCCAACCGGCGGTACGCGCTCGGTCCGCGCCTGATCCGCCTCGGCGAATCGGCGTCCCGGCTGCTCGGCACCTGGGCCCGGCCGTATCTCGCCCGTCTGGTCGAGGAGACCGGCGAGACCGCGAACATGGCACTGCTCGACGGCGACGAGATCGTGTATGTCGCGCAGGTCCCTTCCAAACACTCGATGCGGATGTTCACCGAGGTGGGCCGACGTGTGCTGCCGCACTCCACGGGCGTGGGAAAGGCGCTGCTCGCGGGCGCCTCACCGGAGGACGTCCGCGCGCTGCTCGCCCGCACGGGTATGCCCGCCGCCACCGAAAAGACGATCACCACGCCCGAGGGCTTTCTGGCGGCCCTGGAGGTGGTGCGCAGATCGGGATACGCGATCGATGACAACGAGCAGGAGATCGGAGTCCGCTGCCTGGCGGTTCCGGTGCCCAACTCGCCCACGGCCGCGGCCATTTCCATCTCGGGCCCGGCGGGCCGGGTGACGGAGGAGGCCACGGAGCGGATCGTCCCGGTGCTCCAGGAGGTCGCGCGCGATCTCTCCGAGGCGCTGGCCAATACGGCGGCGGCCCAGGCCTGACGGCCCGCGCCGGACGCGCCCGAGGGCGCGGTCCCGAAGAGCCGCGCCCCGGTGGTCCGGCCGGACCAAAGACTCAACTGTACCGTCGGGGCACGTCTCCGAAGAGATCGACCGCGTTCCGTACGCCCATCAGCGCCGCCGCGAGCGCGCTCACCGAACCGATCGAACCCACGATCAGCAGCAGCGAGCGGCGCATACGGGGGATCTCGGGATCGCCGCTCGCCACCATCGCGGAGAGCGCGGCCAGTTCGTCCTCGGCGATGGCCCGGTCCCTGAACTCGGCCGGATGCGCGGCCAGTTCGCGCCGTAGCCGGGAGACGGCAGCTTGCAGCTCCGCCACCCTCGGGTCCTCGTTCTTCTCTGTCACCGGCGTCTGCCGCACGCTCCGCAACAAAGCTCTCCCCCTTGCCCTCGCCCACGCACGTCTTTGTGCCGGGCATGCCTCAGTGCTGGTCTGTGTTCCTGAACGGTGGTCAAGCGTCAGGTTCGCGGGCAAGTTAACGCCATTACGAGCGGTTCGCGCCACTCCGTCGGCCGAATACGGCGGGAATGGGGACGGAACACCCGGTGACCGCGCGCCCGGCACAGCGCCCAGGGATGAGGTATGCAGGGCCCATGGCAGGAACACGCAACGACACAAACCCGCCGCCGGTCGCCGGGCTGCTGCTCGCGGCGGGCGGCGGACGCAGACTCGGCGGACGCCCGAAGGCGCTGCTGGAGCACCGGGGCGGCCTGCTGGTCGAGAGCGCGGCGCGCGCGCTGCGCGAAGGCGGCTGCGGCCCGGTGCATGTGGTGCTGGGAGCGGCCTCGGAAGAGGTACGGAACCGGGCCGAGCTGCCGGACTGCGTACTGGTCGAGAACCCTTTGTGGGAGGAGGGGATGGGGTCCTCGCTCCGTGCGGGCCTCATCTCGCTCGCCGGCACGGACGCGCGGGCGGCGCTGGTCCTGCTGGTGGACCAGCCGGGAATCGGCGCGGCGGCGGCGGCCCGGGTCGTCGCCGCGTACCGCTCTCCCGGTTCCCTCGCCGCGGCCTCCTACGAGGGCAGGCGCGGGCATCCCGTGCTGTTCGGCGCCTGCCGGTGGGTGGAGATCGCCGCGGACGCGACAGGCGACCGCGGCGCACGTGACTATCTGAAGACCCATGAGAGCGACATCGTCCTTGTCGAATGCGGGGATGTCGCGCGGGCATACGACATCGACACGGAGGAAGATCTGTCGCGTCTGGAGAAGGGGCCGCGTGCCTAGGCCCTGCCCCTGGCCGGTCGAGGCGGCGGCACTCGGCGCCACGGTCTCTCGACGCGGAGAACCTCGACATCGACACACCATTGAACTTCCACCATGAGAAAACTAGTATCCACAGGTCAGAAGCACCCGACACCCGGCGCGGAGCCCGCGGCCGTATCCCGATGCCATGGCACCGCGTGCCGTCCGGCGCCGCGTGTGTGCGACCGGCCGCCGCGGCGGACCCGGCGGGGCTTCCGCGACCCGCCCCAGGCACCCCGGCGGCCGCCGGGTACCGCCCGCGAAGGAGTGACAGCTCATGTCCGCACCAGCGCCCTCCCCGCTGGCCATCGTCGACGCCGATTCCCTG
This sequence comes from Streptomyces sp. AK02-01A, assembly GCF_033795305.1. Lineage (NCBI taxonomy): Bacteria > Bacillati > Actinomycetota > Actinomycetes > Kitasatosporales > Streptomycetaceae > Streptomyces > Streptomyces sp. AK02-01A. The sequence continues at coordinate 244,667 of NZ_JARBAE010000006.1, read as the reverse complement.
CCTCGGCAGGAGGAGGTTCTCACCGAGGCAGCACTCACGTTCGTGGCCGAGCTGCACCGGCGCTTCACACCGCGCCGTGACGAGCTGCTCGCCCGCCGTACCGAACGCCGCGCCGAGATCGCCCGCACCTCCAGCCTGGACTTCCTGCCGGAGACGGCGTCCGTCCGCGAGGACGAGAGCTGGCGGGTCGCGCCGTCACCGGCCGCGCTGAACGACCGCCGGGTGGAGATCACCGGGCCGACCGACCGCAAGATGACCATCAACGCGCTCAACTCCGGCGCGCGGATCTGGCTCGCGGACTTCGAGGACGCCTCGGCCCCCACCTGGGAGAACGTGATCCTCGGACAGCTCAATCTGATCGACGCCTATGAGCGCCGCATCGACTTCACCGACCCGGCCTCCGGCAAGTCGTACGCGCTGAAGGACGAGGACCAGCTCGCGACCGTGGTGATGCGGCCGCGCGGCTGGCATCTGACGGAGCGTCATCTCCAGTTGAACGGTGACCCGGTGCCCGGCGCGCTGGTCGACTTCGGGCTGTACTTCTTCCACAACGCCAAGCGGCTGACGGAGCGGGGCAAGGGACCGTACTTCTACCTTCCGAAGACGGAGTCGCACCTGGAGGCACGCCTCTGGAACGACATCTTCGTCTTCGCCCAGGAGTATCTGGGCGTGGCGCAGGGGACCGTCCGGGCGACCGTGCTGATCGAGACGATCACGGCGGCGTACGAGATGGAGGAGATCCTCTACGAGCTGCGCGACCATGCCTCCGGGCTGAACGCGGGCCGCTGGGACTATCTCTTCTCGATCGTCAAGAACTTCCGGGACGGCGGCGCGAAGTTCGTCCTGCCGGACCGCAACGCCGTCACGATGACCGCGCCGTTCATGCGTGCCTACACCGAACTGCTCGTCCGCACCTGCCACAAGCGCGGCGCGCACGCCATCGGCGGCATGGCGGCCTTCATTCCCTCCCGGCGCGACGCCGAGGTCAACAAGGTCGCCTTCGAGAAGGTCAAGGCCGACAAGGACCGCGAGGCGGCCGACGGCTTCGACGGCTCCTGGGTCGCTCATCCGGACCTGGTGCCGATCGCCATGGCGTCCTTCGACGCGGTCCTCGGCGACAGGCCCAACCAGAAGGACCGCCTGCGCGAGGACGTCTCCGTCGCCGCGGGCGATCTGATCGCCGTCGACTCCCTTGACGCCAGGCCCACTTACGAAGGACTGCGCAACGCCGTCCAGGTCGGCATCCGCTACATCGAGGCGTGGCTGCGCGGCCTCGGCGCCGTCGCCATCTTCAACCTCATGGAGGACGCCGCGACCGCGGAGATCTCCCGCTCGCAGATCTGGCAGTGGATCAACGCGGGCGTCGAATTCGAACACGACGGCCGGACCGTGCGGGCCACGCCGGAACTGGCCCGCAGCCTCGCCGCGGACGAACTCGCCGCGGTCCGACAGGAGATCGGCGAGGAGGCCTTCGCGTCCGGCACCTGGCAGCAGGCCCATGACCTGCTGCTGAAGGTCGCGTTGGACGAGAACTATGCGGACTTCCTCACGCTGCCGGCCTATGAGCAGCTCCGCGGCTGATCCTCCACGCGCTCGCACAGCAATACCTCCGGCACCACAACGCTCCCGCCCTCGGCCGCCCACGGCGCCGAGGGCGGCGCGCGCTCCCGGCGGTTCCGCCTGCTCCTCCGCCTCGCGATCGCACGCCACCGGACCATGCGGGCCCCGCCCGGGCGGACGGCGCCATGCCTCAGACAGGCCTACACGGCAGAGGCGGATCGGCTACGCTCTTTCGTTTGGATCAGGCTGGAAAGACCCGGTAACACAGCCGGACCGATGTCACGGGGGAACACGCATGGCACTCAACGGGAAATGGGCAGATCTGCTCGGTGACGACAGCTCCGGGACCAGGACGGTCCTGGCCTCGGCCGGGACGCACGGCGGCGGTGGCGGAGACGACGGCGGCGGCCCGGACCTCAAGGCCGGCCAGGGCCCCTGGACGTCCGCCTCCGCCGTCGCCGGCGAACTGCACACCTCTTCGGCCGCCTCCCTGACCGAACTTGACGTCGCGTCAGACGATGTCGGCGGCGGCACGCGGGGCTTCGCGAGCACGGCCGCGCTGGAGGAGGCACGTACCTCGTGGACGGAGCGCCTCACCTCCGTACGCGACGAATGCTCACGCCTCGAAGGCGCGCTCAGAAGCGCCGGCAAGGAATTCGGCGAGCAGGAGACAAAGACCAAGGAGCGGTTCGCGGGCGGAGGCCCACGGTGACCACCTGGCAGCAGTTACGCGATGTGAGGCTCTCCGAGTACGAGGACGCGGCGGACGGCTGGGGCAAGATCTCGGGGCGTGCCAACGCGGCGAAGGACCGTGTCGACAATGAGATGCTCGGCACTCTCCGCGAGACCCAGAAAGGCGAGACCGCCACCGGGGCCACCGCCGACCTGTCCCGGCTCAGCCGCAACTACCAGTACATCCACACCGAGTGCGGACTGATCCGTACCGCGCTGAACGGACTGGCCGCCGAACTCGCCGCGCCTCAGAAGAAGTTGAAGCAGGCGCTGGAGGACGCCGAGAACCGCAGGTTCACGGTGCGTCCCGACGGTTCCGTCGAATATCCCGTCTCCGCCGTCGTCCCGCTCGCGCCCGGCAGAGGCACCGCCACTCCCGGAGCACCCGTCCCTCTCCTGCCCGGCAGGGCGGAAGGCGGCGCCGACCCCAACAAGGCCGACGCCGAGGACATCGCGGAACGCATCGCCGGCGCGGTCGGTGAAGCCGCCGAGATCGACGGCCGGTACGCGGGAGTCCTGCGCGCGCTGAAGACCACCGGTGGCCTCGATGTCACGGACGCCATGCTCGCCGACGCGGCCCAGGACACCAGGGCGCTGCGGGAAGCGGCCGGGAAGTACGCCGACGCATCGGCCATTCCCCAGGGAAAATCCGCCGCTGACAACGCCAGTTGGTGGAACGGCCTCACCCAGGAGCAGCGCGACGAGTACGCGACTCTCTATCCGGCCGAGGTGGGCGCCCTCGACGGCATTCCCAGCGATGTCCGGGACGACGCCAACCGCATGGTGCTCGCCGAGACACGCGCTCAGGCCCAGTTGAGCCTGGACGGACTGGGCCCCGAACCGCCCAAGATGCTCAAGGACCCGAACGGCGGTCCGTACGCGGTCTCCATGCTCAACCCGGCGTGGAGCACCTGGGACAAAACCCGTACCCGGCTCCAGGCCCAGATCAAAGGGATGGACGCGATCCAGAAACGGTTCGACGCCCCGCCTTCATCCGGTCTCCCGCCGGCGTTCCTGCTCGGCTTCGACACCAAGGGCAACGGCCACGCGATCATCGCCAACGGCAACCCGGACACGGCCGACCACACGGCGGTGTATGTACCGGGTACGACATCGAAGCTCGGAGGCATCGGTGGCGACATCGACCGGATGACCGAGCTGTGGAAAGAGGCCAACTCGCAGGCTCCCGGTAAATCAGTCTCAACCATCACCTGGCTCGGTTACAACGCGCCGCAGTCCATTGTCCCCGAGGCCATGCAGAAGCAGTGGGCGTACGACGGATCGCCGAAGCTGAACTCCTTCATGGACGGACTGGAGGCCACACAAGGCGGCCCCGCCGGCAGCCACACCACCGTCATCGGCCACAGCTACGGTTCCACCGTCGTCGGCGACGCCTCCAACAAGGGTGATCTCTCCGCCGACGACATCGTGGTCGCGGGCAGTCCCGGCATGATGGCCGCCGAGGCCGGCGACCTCGACGTCGGCAAGGACCACGTCTGGTCCGAGGCCGCCGGCGACGACCTGGTTCCGCTCGGCGGAAAGGCCGCTGGACTGGGCGGCTTCAAGTGGGGCGTACAGACCTGGAACGGCATCCCGTACAACCCTGGATACATCCAGACGGTGCCCTCCGACGAGGCATTCGGCGCCCACCGGATGGACGTGGACACCAGCGGCCACAGCAACTACTGGAAGCGGGACTCCTTGAGTCTGAAGAACCAGGCTGCTGTCGTTGTGGGCCACTACGCAGACGTGAAAGAGGATGATTGATGCCGCTCCTTGGCACTGGCAGATCCCGACGGCGCTCACTCGGTGTGCTCACTTCCGTCCTTGCCCTGGCAACCCTCACGACAGGATGCTCAAAGAACGTGGACGACCTCGGCTACACCCCCATCACACTCGGCGTCGAAGAGGCCCGGGCAAAGACGAAGAACGTCTCCAGCCAGATTTTCGACATGATCGGTATCAAGCAGGGCAAGACGACCGAGCCCGGCCCCGGTGTCTCTACCTGCGATGAGGACTCCGAGCATCTCTTCCTGTCGCGCCATCCCTGGTCGATCTACGGTGTCTCTCCCGACGAGCTGACACGAGGCTTCCAACGACTCAAGGAGACTCTGCCCAAGCACGGCTGGAAGATCGTCGAATACGGACCGAACACAAGTGCCAACAAGAACCTTGAACTCACGGCGGACTCCGAGACGGACCACTACGCGGTCAACGCCGAATTGCGCGTCACTGGAGAATCCGGCAAGGAGCAGCCCCTGATCCTGGTCAACGTCGTCTCCGGTTGCTTCCGCGCCCCTGAAGGCACCGACCTCAACGGCATCTACTGAGGCAGCACCAGCCGACAAACCACCGTTCGTCATGCTCGGCAGACACCCGTGCGGGCTCCGTTGAGTGAACATACGTACGGTGAGCGGGCTTTGAAGATAGGTCCGGGTCGGCATGATCGCGCAGAGACCTCCTCAGACGCCCGCGACCAGGTCAGCCACCCGTACGCCGTGTCAGCGTACGGGCTCAAAACATGGACAGTACGCTCAGTTTTTCGTGACCCTGGGTGAGTTCAGTGCGGCAGAGAGTGCACCGGAGGAGTCACGATGACGGACGGCACGGACGACAGTGCGGACAGCAACGAGCCTGAATCCTCGGACAGCCTCCGGGCTTTCGGGGCTGTGGTCAAGGCGTTCAGGAAACGGGCGGGCCTGACCCAGGAGGAACTGGCCCCACTCGTGCGGTACGCGCCGCACACCGTGGCCTCGATCGAGCAGGGGCGGCGGTTCCCGCCGAGGGACTTCGTGGAGCGGGCGGAGGTGGAACTCGACGCCTTCGACGCACTGCGAGAGGCGGCGAAGCATCTTTCGCGCAACCCTGGTCTCGCGGCGTGGTTCCGCCAGTGGGCCAAGCTGGAGGAGACCGCGATCAGCCTGTACACCTACGAGTGCCGAGTGATCCCTGGGCTGTTGCAGACGGAGGCGTACGCACGGGCGGTGATGATGAGCGTGCCGCCGCTGCCTTCCGAGGAGCGGCTCGAACAGCGCATCGCCGCTCGCCTCGACCGTCAGGCGCTGCTGCGCCGCACGGAGCCGATCGCGGTCAGCTTCATCTTCGAACAGGCACTTCTGGAACGGCGCACCGGCGGTGTGGAGATCACCAAGCAGCTCATCGACAACACGCTGGTCTGCGCCGAACTCTTCAACGTCCAACTGCAGATCATGCCTCTCACCCAGCCGGACCACGCGGGCTTTGACGGGCCGATGCGACTGCTGGAGACACCGGACCACCAGTGGCTCGGCTACAGCGAAGGCCAGCAGTACGGCCAACTGATCAGCGGCCCGAAAGAGCTCAGCCTGATGCAGCAGCGATATGCCAGACTTCGTACGCAGGCCCTCACCCCCGAGGATTCCGTGAGCCTGCTGAGGCGAATGCGAGGATCGCTATGAGCACCACCGAGCCCACGTCGGCCTGGTTCAAAAGCAGCTACAGCGGTTCGCAAGGCGACGATTGTGTCGAGGTCGCCACGAGCCCCGGCACGGTCCACGTCCGGGACTCCAAGCACGAACAAGGACCTCAACTCGCCCTCACACCCACCGCCTGGGCCCACTTCATCTCCTGCACGACAGCCCAGAACTGACCTGACACCACACCGGACAGCCCGGCCGACACCGTCGAGCGAGGCCAACGCCGTCACGCCCGGTGAGTGAGCACTCCATAGCGTGCCGGAGTCCGGGAGGCCACGGCTTCGGGGCGCCCTCTCCGGGCCGTCTCCCGGCATGTACGTCGAATCGCCAGGGACGACGTCCTCGCGATTCGCGGGCAGATCCGTGGAACAGGCGCCGTGGCAGCGATGAGTTTTGACGTCGAGGCCGGTCTGCCCTGTATGGAAACGAAACCGGAAACAAAACCGGAAACGAACGACAAGACCGGCGCGGCCACCGGCTTGATCGATCTCGCGCCCGTGTGCGGCGAGGTGGCCGGGCTGCTCGACTCGATCACCGACGACCAGCTCGCCGGGCCGACGCCCTGTCCCGAATACTCGGTGGGAGATGTCCTCGCGCATCTGATCGGGCTGACGGTCGCCTTCCGGGACGCCGCGCACAAGGAGCTGGGCCCGACCACCGACAGGCCGCCCGTCTCGGCGGCGGCTCCCGCGCTGGCGGCCGACTGGCGTGACATCCTGCCGCGGCAGCTCGACGAGCTCGCCGCCGCCTGGCGCTCCCCCGGGGCCTGGCAAGGCCATACCCGGGTCGGCGGTGTCGATCTGCCGGGCGCGGTGACCGGGCTCGTGGGCCTGAACGAGGTGCTCGTCCACGGCTGGGACCTGGCGCGGAGTACCGGCCGGCCGTACGCACCCGACGAGGCGAGCCTCCAGGCGCTGTACACGATGCCGGCCCTCGGGTCGGGACCGGCACAGACGGACGGCCCCGTCGACGGTCTCTTCGGACCTCCGGTCGAGGTTCCCGAGGACGCCCCGCTGCTGGACCGGGTGGTCGGTCTGACCGGCCGCCGCCCGGACTGGAAGCCGGGGGCGTAAGGAAGAGGCAGTACAACGGCCGCCCGGCTCACCACGCCCGTTGTATCGCCTCCTCGAAGCCGGACTGACCGTCCAAGGGCCGGGGGGCCCTGTGGCCGGTCCGTCCGGGCCTGACGCCTCGATCAGGAACCGGCCGGGCGGCCGGTCTCCGGGGCGTCAGGTCGCCATGGGCCAGCGCCCGGAGCGCGCCGGGCACATCGGCGGCGCTGCCGGACGCGTGCCGCATGTCCGCCCACGGCTGGACGTCCAGATCGGCGAAAACCTGTACGAGATCCATGACCGCATCGTGGCACGGAGGTCTGACAACGCCCGTCGACGAGTCGGCCGAGGCCGCGCGAGGAGATCGGCGAGCCGCACGGCTCCGCGGGCTCATACGGGATGATCCGGGAGCACTCACGTAATCTCGGGACCGGCCGGTGCACACCACGGGAAAGGGCCGATACGTGTTCCAGGCGCTCCGCCGACTGCCGCTCGTCCTTTCGCTGCTGGCCCTCACCGTCTGCACCGCGTGCGCCTCCGCCTCGGGCGGGTCCGGAGGGCTCGACGCCCCGGCCAAGAAGGAGATCGCGATGCGGCTGGTCTCCAGCGCGGAGAACTCCTCACTGAACTGGCGCGCGCAGTACCGCTATATCGAGGACATCGGCGACGGCCGCGGCTACACCGCCGGCATCGTCGGATTCTGCACCGGCTGCGGCGATCTCCTCCAGGTCGTCCAGCGGTACACGGACACCCGGCCGCGCAACGCGCTGGCGCGTTTCCTCCCGGCGCTGCGCGCGGTCGCGGGCAGCGATTCCCACCGGGGGCTGGGCCGCGCGTTCACGGACGCATGGCGGAAGGCGGCCGAGGACCCGGCCATGCGCGCGGCGCAGAACAAGGAGCGGGACCGGCTGTACTTCGACCCGGCCGTCTCCCGGGCGAAGGCGGACGGTCTTGGCACGCTGGGACAGTTCATCTACTACGACGCCTATGTGATGCACGGCTACGGCGACTCCAAAGGGTCGATCGGCTTCCGCACGATCCGCGAACAGGCCCTGGGCCGCGCCCAGTCACCTCGGCGCGGCGGCGACGAGACCAGATATCTCCACGCGTTCCTGGACGCACGGGCCGCCGCGATCCGCCGCGAGCCGTCGCACTCCGACACCAGCCGGATCGACACGGCCCAGCGGGTCTTCCTCGACCAGGGCAATCTCCCGCTGGATCCGCCGCTCGACTGGAAGGTCTACGGCGACAGCTACCACATCGCCGCGCGGTAGCCCCGTACGGCGGTACCGCCAGGCTCTTACCTCTTCTTTACATGGAACAGGTGTACGTCGCTTCGAACGTTGGTAGGAAACCTTCCTAACAGAAAAGCGAACTCACCTTCCATGGAGGTCAGGTGCCCACCCCCCACATACGCACCGCACGCCGGCTCGGGCTTCTCCCCCACATCCTGCTCGGCCTGGCACTGATCGCCGTCCCCGCCACCGGTGTGGCGACCGCGGCCGCACCGGAGCCCATCAGCATGAAAGCCGCCACAGCCGCCACAGCTCAGGCCGCGGCAGGACTCGACGATCCGGCGAAGAAGGACATCGCCATGCGACTGGTCTCCAGCGCGGAGAACTCCTCGCTGGACTGGCAGGCGCAGTACCGCTACATCGAGGACATCGGCGACGGCCGCGGTTACACCGCCGGCATCATCGGATTCTGCTCGGGCACCGGCGACATGCTGGATCTTGTCGAGCTGTACACCGACCGCGAGCCCGGCAATCCGCTCGCCGGCTATCTGCCCGCCCTGCGGCGGGTCGACGGCACGGAGTCGCACGAGGGTCTCGACCCCGGTTTCACCGGCGCCTGGCAACAGGCCGCCAAGGACACGGAGTTCCGGACCGCGCAGAACGACGAACGCGACCGGGTCTACTTCAACCCGGCCGTGGAGCGCGCCAAGCAGGACGGCCTCGGAACGCTCGGCCAGTTCATCTATTACGACGCCATCGTGATGCACGGCAACGGCGGCGACAGCACCAGCTTCGGCAGCATCCGCCAGCGGGCGAGGGACCAGGCGCGGACTCCGGCGGAGGGCGGCGGCGAGACGGAGTATCTGAACGCCTTCCTCGACGCCCGGGTCTGGGCCATGAGGCAGGAAGAGGCGCACGAGGACACCAGCCGAGTGGACACCGCGCAGCGGGTGTTCCTCGACGCGGGCAATCTGAATCTGGATCCGCCGCTCGACTGGAAGGTGTACGGCGACAGCTTCCTCATCGGCTGAGGACTGTCGTCCGGACCTTACCGGGCCCGCATGCTCTGGCACCGCGCCTGATCCAGCCTGATCCAACCTGATCCAACGAAAGACCCCAGGCGCCGGCGCGAGGCCGAACGACCCGCTTCGCCCGCCGGTGCGCGTCCGTGCCCGTCGCGACACGGACGCGCACCGGCGGTTCCTGGCCCGCACCAGCGGTTTCCCTCCGCAACGGCGGCCCCTGACCGCCCATCAGGTCAATCCATGAGCGGGCGAGCCGGCCCGCCGACAGCCGAACGTCGCATTCCGGAAACCCTTGACACTTCCCGATCGCTCGGAGGAGCATCCTGACCGTTCACTGACAACGTTGTCGGCAGGCCACTTCCGAGTGGAGAACGACGCGCCCGCTCCGGCGCGTCCACCTTCCGTCACACATGAAGGGCAGGAACGGTGTCGGACTCACTCGTGCGGCTTGTGCGCCGGACCCATTCGAGACGCGGGGCCCATGTGAAACGCGGGACCCGTTCGAACGGCCGGCGTCTCCCGGGACAGCGGCTTCTCGGCTCCGTCGCGGCAGTCGCCGTCGCGGCCCTGGCGATGACCACGGCCGTCACACCCGCCTCGGCCACACCCGGGCGCGGCGAAGTCAAGAATCCGGTCTCGTACGTCAATCCGCTGATCGGCTCGTCGAACGCGGGCAACACCTATCCGGGCGCGGTGACGCCGTTCGGCATGCTGGCGTGGAGTCCGCAGAACTCCCGCGGCAATCAGGTCTCGACGCCCGCTCCGGGCGGCTACCAGTACGACGCGACAAAGATCCGCGGCTTCAGCCTCACGCATCTCAACGGCGTCGGCTGCTCCGGAGCCAACGGTGACATCCCGGTCATGCCGTATGTGGGCGACGTCGACTCCTCGCCGACGGCCGACACCACCGACGCCAAGTACGCGAGCACCTTCTCCCACAGCAACGAGACGGCGCGGCCCGGCTACTACAAGGTCGGTCTCGACAGCGGCGCGTCCGCAGAGCTGGCCGTGACCTCCCGGACCGGTTCAGGACGATTCGGCTTCCCGGCCGACAAACCGGCCAGCATGCTGTTCCGCACGTCCAACTCCGAGAGCGGCAGCACCGATGCCACCGTACGAGTGGACGCCGCCGCCAGGACCGTGACCGGTTCGGTCAGCGCGGGCAACTTCTGCGGCCCGCAGAGCGCGAACAACCGCAAGGACCTGTACACGCTGTACTTCACCGCCCACTTCGACCGGCCCTTCGCCAAGGTCGGCACCTGGACGGACGGGACGGTGCGGCCCGGCTCCACCTCGGCCACCGGTGGTACGGGCTACAGCTCGTCCGGCAATCCGGTGGCGGGCAAGGGCTCGGGCGCGTACGTCACCTTCGGCGCGGGGACGCGCGAGGTCGGCGCGAAGGTGGCGATCTCCTATGTCAGTCCGGAGAACGCCGAGGCCAACCTCCGCGCCGAGAACCCGCCGCGCAAGAGCTTCGACGGTGTCGCCGCGGCGGCGGCCGGAGCCTGGAAGAACGAGCTGGACAAGATCAAGGTGAGCGGCGGCACCGACGCACAGCGCACCACGTTCTACACGGCGCTCTACCACTCGATGCTGGAACCCACGCTGACCAGCGACGTCGACGGCCGGTATCTCGGCGCCGACCGTAAGCCGCACAAGCTGGCCAAGGGCCAGAAGGCGCAGTACGGCACCTTCTCCGGCTGGGACCAGTACCGCGCGCAGGTGCAGTTGATGACCCTGCTCAACCCGAAGGCCGGCAGTGACTACGCGCAGTCCCTGTTCAACTATGCCGGGCAGCGCGGTGGCGAATGGGACCGCTGGCTGCTGCAGAACGGCAAGACGAGCGTGATGTCCGGCGACCCGTCGGACGCGGCGCTGGCCGGCATCTATGCCTTCGGCGGCCATGACTTCGATGTCAAGGGCGCCCTGCGGTCGCTGATCACGGCCGCGACCGTGCCGACGGCGAACGACTCCGACAGCGCGGGCTGCAACGTGGAGTGCGTGGGCCAGCGCCCGGCTCTCGACAAGTACCTGGCCCTCGGATACGTACCGGCCGACGGCTGCCACTGCTGGGGCGGAGCGGCGGAGACCCTGGAGGACGCGGCGGCCGACTACGGTCTGTCCGAACTCGCCCGTCACACCGGCGACCGTGCGAACCAGAAGAAGTTCCTGGAGCGCTCCGGGAACTGGATGAATGTCTTCGACCCGAACGCCACTCCCGGCGCCGGCTATATGCGCGACCGCAAGTCCGACGGGACGTGGTCCGGCGGATCGTTCAGCCCCGGCACCGAGAGCGGATTCGTCGAGGGCAGCAGTGCTCGCTACACCTGGATGGTCTACTCCGATGTGGCCGGCCTCGCCCGCGCCATGGGCGGCCCCGAGGCGGCGGAGGCGCGGCTCGACGCGTTCTTCCGCACCCCGGACGGCGCCTTCGACTTCTCGGCCAAGGATCCCACCCGGTACGACCCGACCAATGAGCCCGACATCAACACGCCGTATCTCTACAACTATCTGGGCTCGCCCTGGAAGACACAGGAGACGGTCCGCGCGGAGATGGACACGCTGTGGACCGACACGCCCGGCGGCATCCCGGGCAATGACGACGCGGGGACGATGTCGTCCTGGTACGTCTTCTCCGCGCTGGGCATGTATCCGCAGGTCCCCAGCCGCGCCGACCTGGTGCTTTCGGCGCCGCTCTTCCCGCGCGCCGTGATCCGCACCGGCCACGGCAAGACGATCACGGTCAACGCTCCGAACGCCTCGGCGGACAACAAGTACATCCAGTCGCTGCGGACCAACGGCAAGAAGTCCGGCAAGCCGTGGGTCCCGGCCTCGTTCGTCACGCGCGGCGGCACCCTGGACTACACCCTGGGAAGCAAGCCGAACACCTCCTGGGGCAGCGCGCCGGCCGATGTCCCGCCGTCCTTCCGCGAAGGCGGAGTGCCGTTCTTCACGGGAACCAGTCCGGGACTGGTGAAGGCCGAGCCCGGCGGCGCGGCGGCGGACTCGACCGTCAAGGTGCAGTCGTTGCAGGACACGGCCACCACGGTGCACTGGAGGGCCACCGCGCCGGCCGGTGTCACGGTGACTCCGTCCGAAGGTGACTTCGCGGTACCGGGCGGCGGTCTGGGCAGCACGAAGATCTCTGTCGCGGCGCCGGCCGGCACCCGGCCGGGCTTCTACTCCGTACCGGTGACCTTCACCTCCTCCTCCGGCGCCGCACTGCCGAAGGGATCGCTGGCGGTGACGGTCGCCACGCGGAACAGCGTGATGTGGAATCTCAACAACAACGGCATCTCGGCGGACGACAAGAACCCCGGGGCCAACTTCGACGGCGGCGGCTGGAGTTACTCGGCTGCGTCCCTCGCCGCGGCGGGAGCCAAGCCCGGTGGCACCGTCTCCGCCGCCGGGTTCGACTTCCTCTGGCCGGAGGTGAACGCCGGTGAGCCGGACAATATCGAGGTCGTCGGAGGAGGCCAGGTGCTGGATGTACCGGCGTCCGCCGACGCCACGAAACTGAGTCTGCTGGGCAGCGCCGCCAACGGCGCCACCACCGGGACCGTGACGCTGACCTACACCGACGGTACGACCCAGCGGGCGGAGATCGGCTTCAGCGACTGGACGCTGGACGGTGGTTCCGGACAGCCGCGGTTCGGCAACACGGTGGCCGTGCACACCACGTACCGCGATGTCTCCGGAGGCGGTACGGACCCGGTGGGCACGGATGTCTTCGCCACGGCGCCGATCGAACTGGCCGCCGGTAAGCGGCTGGCGAGCGTGACCCTGCCGGACACGACCGCCGGTGGCACGATCCACGTGTTCGCCGTGGCGACCGCCTGACCGGACACCACAACACCCGACGGCCCGCACCGCTACCAGGCGGTGCGGGCCGTCGGCGTGTGCACCGCGGGCGCTCTCGGCGGCGTCAGCGCACGGTGACGGACGGCGCCGGAGCGGGCTCGGCGGGCTCCGCCTGCGAACGCCGCTTCGGGCCAAGGTGGTTGAAGACGAGATTGAGGACGACGGCCATCACGCATCCGGTGCTGATGCCCGAGTCGAGCACCACCATCAGGTCCTCCGGAAAGGCACGGTAGAAGTCCGGAGCGGCGATCGGGATCAGCCCGATACCGAGGGCCGCCGCGACGATCAGCGCGTTCTCGCCCTTCTCCAGCGCGGCGGTGGCCAGGGTCTGGATACCGCTCGCGGCGACCGAGCCGAACAGGACGATGCCGGCGCCGCCGAGGACCGGCAGCGGGACGAGCGCGATCACGGAGGCGAGGACCGGACAGAGGCCCAGCAGGACCAGGATGCCGCCGCCGGCCGCGACGACAAAGCGGCTGCGGACCCCGGTCATGGCGACAAGGCCGATGTTCTGCGCGAAGGCGCTGCACATGAAGCCGTTGAACAGCGGACTGACGGCACTGCCGAGGGTGTCGGCGCGCAGTCCGGCTCTGATGGTCCGCTCGTCCGCCGGTCGTTCCACGATCTTGCCGAGAGCGAGCATGTCGGCGGTGGACTCGGTCATACAGACGAGCATCACGACGCACATGGAGATGACGGCCGCGATCTCGAACTGCGGAGCGCCGAAGTGGAACGGCGCCGGGAAGCCGGCCAGAGCGGCGTCCTCGATGGCGTCGGCGCTCGTCATCCCGAGCGGAATCGCGATGACCGTGCCCGCGACGAGGCCGAGCAGGATGGCGATCTGCTGGAGGAAGCCGCGCAGCAGTTTCCGCAGCGCCAGCACGATCACCAGAGTGAGCGCGGCCATCGCGACGTTCCGGATCGAACCGTGGTCGGCGGCCGCGGCGTCGCCGCCTCCCGACCAGGTGAAGGCCACGGGAAGCAGCGAGACACCTATCAGAGTGATGACGGTGCCGGTGACCACGGGCGGGAAGAACCGGACAAGCTTCGAGAAATACGGAGTGAGGACGAAGCCCAGCAGACCGGCGACGATGATCGCGCCGAAGATGACGGCGACGCCGTCGGCGCCGCGCTCCTTGCCGATGGCGATCATCGGGGTCACACCGGCGAAGGAGACTCCGTTCACGAACGGGAGCCGCGCGCCGATCTTCCAGAGGCCGAGGGTCTGGAGGAGCGTGGCCATACCGGCGGTGAAGAGGCTCGCGCCCACCAGGAAAGCGGTGTCCCGGGCATCGAGGCCGACGGCGGGGCCCACGATCATGGGCGGTGCCACCACACCGGCGTACATCGCGGCCACATGCTGGAGGCCGCTGGTGAACGTCCTGCCGGGCGGGAGCCTCTCGTCGACCGGATGCTTCCGGCCGGCGACGGGGCCGGTTTCGGGGCCGGTTTCGGGGCCGGCGGCTATATCGGCGTCTGTGTCGGCGGCGGCGCGCGTGTCCTCCTCGCCGCGTACACCTCGAAGCTTGCCGGTCCTGGGCCGAGTGGCCACGGCGCTTCCTCCGGTCGGTTGCGCGTCGGCGGCGACGCGGTTGTCAGGGAGGTGGTTCTCGGTGCGGTCGAGGCCGCGTCAGTCCGCTGCGGCGATCCGCGCGAGGCGTCTGGCCTCGCTCCGTGTGGCGCGGGCGATCTCGTCCTCGTCCACCGTGGTCAGTCGGTTGTCCTCGACGACGGTCTTTCCGCCGACAAGGGAGAGCGTCACCGGGGCCGCCGCTCCGAAGACCAGCGCGACAACCGGGTCCGCGATGGAGGCATGGGCCAGCGTGTCCAGTTTCCACAGCACGAGGTCGGCGAGCTTGCCGGCCTCGATCGAGCCGGTCTGGTCCGCGCGGCCGAGGACCCGCGCGCCGCCGTATGTACCGAGACGCAGCGCCTGGCGGGCGTTCAGCGCGGCCTCGCGACGGGCGCCGAGACGGTTGATCAGAAGTGCGTTGCGCAGTTCGGTGTGGAGTTCGCCGGACTCGTTGGAGGCGGTGCCGTCGACACCGAGGCCGACCGGCACACCGGCCTTGAGCATGTCGGGAACGCGGGCGATACCGGCGGCCAGGCGGGCGTTCGAGGACGGGCAGTGCGCGACGCCGGTGCCGGTACGGGCGAAGGCCGCGATGTCGGAGTCGTTCATATGGACGCAGTGCGCCATCCATACATCGGGGCCGAGCCAGCCGGCCGACTCGAAGTAGTCGGTCGGTCCCATGCCGAACCGCTCCTTGCAGAACTGCTCCTCCTCCACGGTCTCGCTGCCGTGGGTGTGCAGGCGCACGCCCTTGCCACGGGCCAGCTCCGCGCCCTGTTTGAGGAGTTCGGTGGAGACGGAGAACGGCGAGCACGGCGCGACCGCGATCTGTGTCATCGCGTCGAAGGAGGTGTCGTGGTAGGCGTCGATGGTCTCCTCGGTCGCGGCGAGCGCGTCGTCGAGGGACTCCACCGCGAAGTCCGGCGGCAGACCGCCGTCCGACTTCCCTCGGTCCATGGAGCCACGGGCGAGAGTGAAGCGTACGCCTGTCTCGGCGGCGGCTCCGATGATCGCCCCGGACAGATCGCCCGAGCCGCGCGGATACACATAGTGGTGGTCCATCGCGGTGGTGACTCCGCCACGGGCCATCATCGCGAGAGAGCCCCGCGCGGCCGCGCGGACCATCGGCTCGTCGATACGCGCCCAGACCGGATACAGCGCGACCAGCCAGTCGAAGAGATGGTGGTCGGTGGCGAGTCCACGGGTGATCCACTGGTAGAAGTGGTGGTGCGTATTGATCAGGCCCGGCGTGACGAGATGGCCGGTGCCGTCGATACGGCGGACCACATTCTCCAGACCGGCCGGGGCCCGGCCCGCGCCGGCCGACTCGATCCGGCTGTCCGCGACGACGACGTGCCCCGAGGCGTACTCGGTGTCCCGCGCGTCCACGGTCGCGATGGCGCAGTTCTCGATGACGATGCGCGAGGCCGCCATGGCTGTTCCTCTTCCTGACTTCGGGCTTCCGGTGACTTCGGGCTTCCGGTGACTTCCGGTGCGGCGTTGCTCAGAGATCGGTCATGTCGAACGGGATCCGCGGCTCGATTCCGTCGCGCAGGACCGTGGCCTCGATCAGGCCGTACGGACGGTCGGCCGCGAAATAGACAGCGCCGTCGGCAGTCTCGTTCTTGAGCCCGAACGGCTCAAGGTCGACCGGGAAGTGATGTTTGTTCGGCAGCGAGAACCGGACCTCGTCGATCTCGTCGCGGTTTTCGATGATCTGTGAGCCCATGTGGTACAGCGTCTGCTGGAGCGAGAGGGAGTACGTCCGCGCGAAGGTCCCGAGCAGTTGCTTCCTGGCCTGCTCGTACGAGTCGTCCCAGTCCGGCATCGGCTCGTCCCCGCCCGACCAGCCGTAACGCCATCTGGCGGACACCTCGGTCGCGAGGATGCGGTCGTGCGCCTCCTGGAGCGTCGTGTACTTGTCCTTGACGAAACCCCAGAACTCGGAGTTCGTCGAGTTCATCACGGTCAGGTCCTTCAGACCCGAGATGACCTGCCACTTCTCACCGTCGAAGGTGATCTGCGCGACCCGGGTCTCCTGGCCCTTGCGGACGAAGGAGTGCCTGGCCTCGTCCGCGCCGGACCCTGACTCACCGTCGGAGGTCTCGATGCGCTCCCACGCGTACTCCTCGATCCGTATGCGCGCCCGGTGTATCGGCTCCTGGCTGGTCACGAAGTGCCGGGCCAGACGTATGCCGAACTGCTCCGCCGACTCGATGCCGTGCTCCTTGGCGAACGCGTACACCGTGTTCTTGGTGGTGTCGGTCGGCAGGACATGCGCGTTCGAGCCGGAGTAGTGGACATCGTCCAGGTCGCCGGAGAGCGCGACCGAGACATTCAGGTCCTTGATGTGATGAGTCCGGCCGTGGCGCGTGATCCTGACGACGCGGGTCTCCGCCTTGCCGTACTGGTTCTGACCGAGAATCGTGGGCATCTGGTGGAGCCTCCCTTTCGGATCCTGCCGGGCTCGCCGGCCCGGCGCCGCGTCTGACGGCGTTGTCATCAGTCCCTGATCGCCTAACTCCCCCGGTAGACCGAATAGCCGAACGGACTGAGCAGCAGCGGTACGTGGTAGTGCTCGCCGGGGCTGACGGTGAATGTGACCGCGACCTCCGGAAAGAACGACACCTCGCCGTCCCTTCCCCGAGGAGCGTCCTGGTGCGCCTCGGTTCCTCCTGTGGAGAAGTACATCTCGGTCTCGAAGGCGAGACGTACCTGGCCGGTGCCCTCCGGCAGTGCCGGCAGGTCCGTGCAGCGCCCGTCCGCGCCGGTCCTCGAAGACCCGAGCGACGCCCAGTCCTCGTGCGGGCCGCCGCGTGCGGCGAGGAAGACGGCGACGCCCACGGCGGGCCGTCCGGCGCTGGTGTCCAGGATGTGTGTGGACACCGAGGCGGTGGTGTCGGTACTCATGACCGCCGCTCTCCTTCTCCCTCGGTTCCTCCGTCGCGTCCGGCCGGCGAATCTTCCGCGAGGTCTTCGGCCAGACGGGTCAGCCGGATCCGGTTGATCTTGCCCAGCTCGGTGCGTACGTTCGCGCGCTCCCGCTCGGGCGTGTTGCCGATCCGGGCCTTCAGCGCGTCGCGCATCCGCTCGGCGGTCGCTCCGGTCGCGCAGATCAGAAACACATGGCCGAACGTGTCCTGGTAGGCCAGGTTCAGTTCGAGCATCTCGGCCCTGAGCTCCGCCGAGGCGCCGGCCATCCCGCGCTGTTCGCGGGAGGAGACCGGGTCTCCGGGAGCGGGCCGGCCGATCGGCGGATGGCCCGCCATCGCGTCGGTCAGATCGCTGGGGCCCAGAGCGGCCGTCGCCGCGTCACTCGCGTCCAGAAGGGCGTCCAGAGTGGCGAACGGACGCCGGCTGAGCAGCTTGCCGCTCCACGCCGGACTCGCGCACACCTCGTGCAGTGCGGCCAGGGCCGCGCTGTCGGGAAGGGCGTTGAACCGGGTGAGGCCCGGTGTCGGTGTCGACGTCACGGCAGCCTCCGTGGCTCTGCTGGGCGGGCTTCGCACAGCTAACGCCCTCGGCCACATCACGTCAACACTTTGTTGAAATCTCGTATACGAGAGCCACCGCCCGAGTGCGGCTACTCACCCTTGGCGGCGCTCTCGCGGTTGAGATAGTTGTAGACGGTGAAGCGGCTGACGCCGAGAGCGCTCGCCACCGTCTCCACGCCGTGGCGTACGGAGAAGGCGCCTCTGGCCTCCAGCACACGCACGACCGACTGCTTGGACTTGCGGTCCAGTTCGGCCAGCGGCACACCGTGCCCGCGCTCCAGGGCCGCCAGGATGTGGTCCAGGGACTCCGAAAGCTGCGGCAGCCTCACGGCCAGCAGATCCTCGCCCTCCCAGGCGAGGACGACATCGTCCGGCCGGGCCTCGTGCGGCGCCATCAGTTCGCCGCCCATGGCATCGATCAGCGGCTTGACGGCCGCGACGAACGGATGGTCCCGGGGGTCGGTCACCGCCCGCCCTCCTCGTCCGCGATCACATTGACCTGGAGCGAGACCCGCGTCGCACCGGCGGCCAGCGACTGACGCAGCAAGGCGTCCACCGTGCTCAGTACCGCTTCCGCGCCGCCTTCCGCCGTATTGCCGAACGGACCGACATCGACGGAGTCCAGCTCGGCGTCCTGGACGACCTCACGGGCCACCACCGCGTGCGCGGGCACCTCGTCGAGGTCGAAGGGTTCGGTCGTGAACTCCACTCGCAATCGCACGGAACCTCCACTGAAACGCCGGGACATCCAGAGTCGTCGCGGCGTCCGTGTGCCCCAGGAACCCGCACCCGACCTTAACGGACACGCGGGCCAAGGCGGCAGGTGCTCGCGGTCCTCGCCACCACCCGCGCGCTCAGGCGGCCGGGACCGGCAGCGGCTGCTCCGTCCAGATGGTCTTGCCGCCGTTCTCGTAGCGGGTGCCCCAGCGCGACGCGAACTCCGCGACCAGGAGGAGTCCGCGTCCGCCCTCGTCGTCCGTACGGGCGTGACGCAGCCTGGGCGCGGTGCAGCTACCGTCGGAGACCTCGCAGATCAGGCCGCGTTCCCGGATGAGCCGCAGGCCGATGGTTCCCTCGGCATGCCGGATGGCGTTGGTGACGAGTTCGCTCACGACCAGCTCGGTGGTGAACGAGACATCGCCTTCCAGTCCCCAGATGGCGAGTTGACGGTCCGCGAGCGCGCGGGCGGTTCCGACCACGGCGGGATCGCGCGGCAGGTCCCAGGAGGCGACCTGGGCCGGAGTCAGCACTCTGGTGCGGGCGATCAGCAGGCCCGCGTCCGCCTGATGTCCGGGCAGAAGCGCGTCGGCGGCGGTCCGGCGGATCGTCTCCAGATCACGGTCGAGGTCCGGGTCGGAGTGGTCCAGCAGGCGTTCGAGTACGGACCGGCCGGCCTCCGGGTCGCGGTGGCGCGCCCGGAGGAGACCACGGCTGTACAGAGTGATCAGACTGCCTTCGGGAAGTGCCAGCGTCGCTTCGCGGAACGGCGTCTCGCCCGTGCCGAGCGCCGGGCCGACCGGTAGCTCCGGAATGTCCACGGAACCGTCGGGACGGGTGATGACCGGTGGCGGGTGTCCCGCGCTGGCCATGGTGCAGTTCCGGCTCACGGGGTCGTAGACGACATAGAGGCAGGTGTGCCCGGCGACCGGCTCGGCCGTCCGCTCTCCGGCCGGTACGGCGTCCAGTCCCGCGTTGAGACCGGCCACGAGATCGTCCAGACGGGCCAGGAGCTCATCGGGTGCCATGTCCAGATCGGCCAGCGCGCGTACGGCGGTACGCAGCCGGCCCGCCGTGGCGGTCGCGTTCAGGCCCTGTCCTGAGACATCGCCGACCACGAGCGCGACACGCGCTCCGGACAACGGGACGACATCGAACCACTCCGAGCCCTCACCGGACGGAGCGAAGCCATGAGCGACCTCCACCGCGCTGTGCTCCGGAATGACCTGGGGCAGCATGCTCCGCTGCATGGACAGAGCGGTGTGGCGCTCCTTGATGTAGCGGCGCGCGTTGTCCACGCAGACGGCGGCGCGTGTGGCGAGTTCCACGGCCAGGGTCAGATCGTCGTCCTGGAACGGTCCCGGCTCGTCCTGCCACCGGTAGAAGCTGACCAGTCCGAGGACCACACCACGGGCGGTGAGCGGCACCACCATCATGGAGTGCGCGCCTTCCCGGTCGCTGTCGAGCGGGCTGACCAGCCGGGGCCGCAGGTCGGCCAGGACTTGGCCGTGCGGCATGGGAAAGCAACGCGGCGGACCGCTCGCGTCGTCGGGCCCAGCCCGCGGTCGCTCGCCGCCACCGGCCGAGAGCGTCGCGACACGCCGTAGCTCGGTCTCCTGGCCGACCGGTCCCGCGGGCAGTTCAGCGCCTCGCAGTACCGCGTCCACGAGATCGACGCAGGCGCCGTCGGCGAACCGCGGCACCGCCGTCTCGGTGAGTTCCTGAGCCGTTCGCATGAGGTCCAGAGTGGTTCCGATCCGCGCGCTCGCCTCCGCCAGCAGGACCAGGCGCTCCCTGGCCCGGTACCGGGCCGTGACATCGATGGCGGCCTCGGCCACGCCCAGGATCCGGCCCGCAGGATCCCGGAGGCGGAACCCGGAGGCTTCGTAGACGTGTTGGCGGAGCGGATCGCTGGGCGGGTAGCAGCGCTTCTCGAAGCCGGTCGCCGGCTCGCCCGACTCCAGGACGCGGCGCAGTGTCTCTTCGACCGCCCGGGCATCGGCGCCGGGCCAGATCTGGCTCAACCGGTGGCCGAGGGTTCTTTCGATCTCGATGCCCTGCATGCCTTCCGCGGCGGCGTTGAACCGGACCACGCGCAGCTCCGGGTCGAGTATGAACAGTCCGATCGGTGACTCGGTGAACAGCGCCTCAAGGGCCGCGTGCTCGGCGTCGGCGAGTTCCGGCGCGGGCGAGGCGGTCAGCACCGCGATCCACCTCATGGCGCCGTCGGCCGGTTCGCCGGGTCGCAGATCCAGCCGGCACCGGAGCAGATGGCCTGCCCGATGGCGTACCAGGACTCCTGGCCCGGGGCCGTCGCCGGCCAGCAGTTCGGCAGCCGGCGTCCCGATGATCTCCGCGGCGCGGTAGCCGAGGAGTTCCTGGGCCTCCGGACTCCACGCGATGACGACGGCCCGGGAGTCCAGCACCACGTGTGCGCCGCGACCGGCCCCGTCCGTACGGGCGTGGCCTTCAGTGGCATCCGATGCGCCCATGGTTACCAGTCCAGTCCTCGATACCCTCAGTCTGGGCAGTTCGCGTGGTGGGCGCATCCGCGCTGCGCGGGGCCTGTACCGGCAGCGGCGGCCCGAGGCCACGCACCGCGCGACCGGTTCCTTTCCGTTACGGACGCGGCGCCGGAGAGCGAAGGCCCGAGGACGCGCCGCACCTTCACCGTCGACCGGGAGTGAACGATCTCCCTGGGCCCGCACTGGTCCGCGCGTACGGCGTCGACGAAATCCCGGAGCACACTTGACAGCCCTGGACCACAAAGGCAGGCTTTCCATCAAGCAGAATAATACTTCCGCGATACGGAAGGAGCGCCTGACTCCTCATGGCCCCTCACTCCACGAACGGGCGCGGCGCCGACCAGCGCTTCGATGTGAACCTGTCCATCCTCTTCACCGAGCTCCCGCTTCTGGAACGCCCGGCGGCGGCCGCCGCCGCGGGCTTCACCGCGGTGGAGCTGTGGTGGCCCTGGACCGACACGCCCACTCCGCCGCGGGCCGAGCTCGACGCGCTCAAGAAGGCGCTCGACGACGCCGGCACCAGACTGGTGGGACTGAATCTGTACGCCGGGCAGTTGCCGGGGCCGGACCGCGGCGCGCTCTCCGTGCCCGGCGAGGAGTCCGACCGCTTCCGGGCCAATATCGAGGTCGCGGCCGACTTCGCCGCCTCCGTGGGCTGCACGGCGCTCAACGCGCTGTACGGCAACCGCGTCGACGGCGTCGACCCGGCCGTCCAGGACGCCCTCGCCCTGGAGAATCTCGTGCTCGCCGCGCGCGCGGCCGACCGGATCGGCGCGACCCTGCTGATCGAGGCGCTGAACAAGCCGGAGTCACCGCTCTATCCGCTGGTGAGCGCGGAGTCCGCGATCGAGGTCGTGGACCGGGTCAACGCGGCGACGGGACTCGGCAACGCCGCGTTCCTGCTCGACCTCTACCACCTGTCGATGAACGGCGAGGACCTCAACGAGGTCATCGACCGGTACGCCGCCAGGACCGGCCACGTACAGATCGCGGACAACCCCGGCCGAGGCGCGCCGGGCACCGGATCACTGCCGCTCCAGGAACTGCTGGACCGCCTGGACAAGGCCGGTTACGAGGGGTGGGTGGGCCTGGAGTACAAGCCGGGCGCCCGCCCGAGCGCCGAGGCCTTCGGCTGGATCGCCAACTGACCGTTCCGACGCGCGCGTGGAAAGAGGATCCCCGATGAGCAATCTCCCCAAGGTCGCATGGATAGGTCTCGGGATCATGGGATCTCCCATGTCCGAGAACCTCATCAAGGCCGGTTACCCGGTGACCGGCTTCACTCTGGAGCAGGACAAGCTGGAGCGGCTGGCGGCGGCCGGCGGGACGGTCGCGGCCTCCGTCGCGGACGCCGTGCGCGACGCCGATGTGATCGTGACGATGGTTCCGGCCTCCCCGCAGGTCGAGGCGGTCGCGTACGGCGAGCACGGCATCCTGGCGAACGCCCGGCGCGGAGCGCTGCTGATCGACATGTCCTCGATCACGCCGGTGACATCCGTGGACCTCGCGAGGAACGCGGCGGGAAAGGGCATCCGTGTCCTGGACGCCCCGGTCTCCGGCGGCGAGGCCGGCGCGGTCGAGGCGGTCCTCTCCATCATGGTCGGCGGCGAGGAGGCCGACTTCGACGAGGCCCGGCCGCTGCTGGACGCCCTCGGCAGGACCATCGTGCTGTGCGGCCCGCACGGAGCCGGCCAGACGGTGAAGGCCGCCAATCAGCTCATCGTCGCGGTCAATATCCAGGCCTGCGCCGAGGCGGTGGTCTTCCTGGAGAAGTCGGGCGTGGATCTGGCCGCCGCGCTGGATGTCCTCAACGGCGGCCTGGCCGGCTCGACCGTGCTCACGCGTAAGAGGGACAACTTCCTGAACCGTGACTTCAGGCCCGGCTTCCGGATCGACCTGCACCACAAGGACCTGGGCATCGTCACCGACGCCGCCCGCGAGGTCGGTGCCGCGCTCCCGGTCGGCGCCGTCGTCGCCCAGTTGGTCGCTTCCCTGCGTGCTCAGGGCGACGGCGGTCTGGACCACTCCGCGCTGCTGCGCTCCGTCGAACGCCTCTCCGGCGAGCAGGTCTGACCCGACCTGACGGCCGGACCACGGGATTACCGCGTACCGGCCCCCAGAACCCGGGCAGCGGCAGCGCTGACACCTGTCCTTGTCGCGCCCAGGCGCTGCCGCCGCCCGGAACCATCTCACCGTCGGATCACCGTCGAATCACCGAATCACCGGTGCCAGGGCGTACACGCCTCGGTGCCGGCCGGCGCGTGTCCGGCTGCTGAGCACAACGGCCGGCCCCGCACCCGATCTCTCCGGTGCGGGGCCGGCCTTCCCCCCTCGGTGGACTTGGCCTCGGTGGACGTGGCCGCTCCGTGGGCCCGGGCGCCGGTCAGGCCAGCGGCAGAATCTCCGTGGGCGCGTGCCACGGCTCCGTGGCGAGATCCTCGAACTCGTTCACGCTCGCGATGTCGCTGCCGCTCATCGAGATATTGGTGACGCGTTCCAGGATCGCCTCGACGACCACCGGTACGCGATGCTCGGCGGCCAGCTTCTTCGCCTCCTCGAAGGCCGGCAGCAGCCGGTCCGGCTCGGTGACCCGGATCGCCTTGCAGCCCAGGCCCTCGACGACCTTGACATGGTCGACGCCATAGACGCCCAGTTCCGGCGAGTTGAGGTTCTCGAACTCCAGATTGACCTGGAAGTCGATGTCGAAGTTGCGCTGAGCCTGGCGGATCAGACCCAGATAGGCGTTGTTCACCAGCACATGGACATACGGGATGTGGTGCTGGGCGCCGACCGCCAGCTCTTCGAGCATGAACTGGAAGTCGTAGTCGCCGGAGAGCGCCACGACCGTCGCCTCGGGATCGGCGATGGCGACTCCCAGCGCGGCCGGTACGGTCCAGCCGAGCGGGCCCGCCTGGCCGCAGTTGATCCAGTGGCGCGGCCGGTAGACGTGCAGCATCTGCGCGCCGGCGATCTGGGAGAGGCCGATGGTGGTGACATACCGGGTCTCGGGACCGAAGGCGCGGTTCATCTCCTCGTACACGCGCTGCGGTTTGAGCGGCACGTCGTCGAAGTGCGTACGGCGGTGCAGCGTGGCCTTGCGCTCTCGCGCGGAGGCCGCCCACGCGCCGCGGTCGCGCAGTTCGCCGGCCGCCTTCAGCTCCCGGGCCACCTCGATGAAGAGTTCCAGCGCCGCCCCGGCGTCGGAGGCGATGCCGTAGTCCGGCGCGAAGATCTTGCCGAGCTGGGTGGGCTCGATGTCGACATGGACGAACTTCCGGCCCCGTGTGTAGACATCGAGCTTGCCGGTGTGGCGGTTGGCCCAGCGGTTGCCGATGCCCAGGACGAAGTCCGACTCCAGGAACGTCGCGTTGCCGTAGCGGTGCGAGGTCTGCAGACCCACCATGCCGGCGTTCAGCTCGTGGTCGTCCGCGATGGCTCCCCAGCCCATCAGGGTGGGAATGACCGGGACGCCGGTCAGTTCGGCGAACTCGACCAGCGGACCCGCGGCGTCGGCGTTGATGACGCCGCCGCCGGCGACGATCAGCGGACGCTCGGACTCGTTCAGCAGCCTGATGGCCTTCTCGGCCTGCGCGCGGCTCGCGACGGGCCGGTAGACCGGCAGCGGTTCGTAGGTCTCCGGGTCGAACTCGATCTCGGTGAGCTGCACATCGACCGGCAGATCGATGAGCACAGGACCCGGACGGCCCGAGCGCATCAGATGGAACGCCTGCTGGAAGACGCCGGGGACCTGGGCGGCCTCCAGGACGGTCGTCGCGGCCTTGGTGACGGGCTTGGCGATCGAGGCGATGTCGACGGCCTGGAAGTCCTCCTTGTGGATCACCGCCGTCGGCGCCTGACCGGTGACGCACAGGATCGGGATCGAGTCACCGAGCGCGGAGTACAGGCCGGTGATCATGTCGGTGCCCGCGGGCCCTGACGTACCGACACAGACGCCGATGTTGCCCGGGTGCGTACGGGTGTAGCCCTCGGCCATGTGCGAAGCGCCCTCGACATGGCGCGCGAGCGTGTGACGGACGCCGCCGGACGCCTTCAGGGCCGCGTAGAAGGGGTTGATCGCGGCGCCCGGCACACCGAACGCGTTTGTCACACCTTCGCGCTTGAGGATCTCAACTGCCGCTCGGGCAGCGGTCATTCGAGGCATGGAGTGCTCCTGCTCCGGTCGGGATTCGGGCTCTGTCGCGCCACCTGAGAGTCGATTCCGTATTGCGGAAGTTTAGTTCTGCTATATGGAATTAATCTAAGACGCCTGTGATGCGGCGTCAAGGGATGGCCGAAGACGCTCCCGGGGCCTCGCCGTTGATGGACGATATGGACACGCGGCACGGCCGGAGGAGGTCCTCGTGGGAGAGAGCGTCTCGGTACACTGCCCGTCGTGCGGGCGCCGCCACGCCTTCATGGCGTCGGCCTACCCGTGCGCCTGCGGCGCTCCGGTCGCACCGCCGCTGGTCACGGGCGCAGCCGTGCAGCCGATCACGCGCCGCACCTGGGCGGAGGAGTGGGTGCCGGTCCGCTGTACGGCATGCGGGCGCGAGGACCACTGGCCGCAGCCGGAGCTGGGCTGCCCGTGCGGCTCCGTGCTGCGGATTGCGGTACGTACGCCGCGCGCGGGCGCGACACCGCCGCTCACGCCGGGCGCCGAGGCGCCGGACCCGGCCGGACGGCCCTCGCAGGAGCCACCGGCACGTCCGCCGTTCAGTCCGCTCACCATCCGTACGGCCCACGACGCGGTGACCGCCGCGGCGCTCTATCTCCGCTGGCTGGGCTTCCAGAGCGTCGTCCAGGCCGAGGAGCCGTCGCCCTCCGGCATCGATCTGCGCGGCCCCGATCTGATCGCCCAGGTCGACCCGACCACCAGCGCGACCTCGCTGCGCTCCGTCGAGTGCCTCTGGCTCAACGGGCTGAACGCCTCCGCGGTGAGTGTCTTCTTCTCGCTGGCCGGTTACGCGGACGACGCCCTCGCCCGCGCGGACGAGGTCGGCCTGCCGCTCTTCGCACTGGATCTCACCGGCACGCCGCAGCCGGTCAACGGCCCGGCGGAGGAGCTGGTCGCTTCCGGCGCCGCGCGCTGACCGCCGGAGCGACACCACCGGACAGGCACCGGCGCTCTACGCCGAGAACCGCTCCCGCGCGGAGCGGATCGAGGCCGCCGCGCGCCAGTACGCCCTGTCCACCAGGGATGTACACACCACGCGCTCGCCCATGTCACCGTCGCCGGCCGGGAGCCGCCGTCCCTCGGTGCGCTGCGGGAACACGAGTAGTGCGCTCGCGAGCGGTTCCCGCCCGCTCACAAAATTTAGCGTGGTGATCAGCGACACCGGGGCGCTCCGCGCGCGATCCGGGTTGTTTCGCCGGAAGACCCGGCATATCGCATGACATCTTAGGAGTTTCACATGTCCGATTCCGTGGAGCCGGTCCAGCCTGTGCTGGAGCCGGCGGCAGGTGCCTTCGTGAAAGCGACGGCCAACCCGCCCTACCTGTTCGACCTCGCCCCGGCGGACGGGCGCAAGGCTGTCGACGAGGTGCAGTCCGGCGGGATCGACAAGCCCGCGGTCGACGAGGAGTGGATCACCGTCCCGGGCGGTCCCACGGGCAGCGTACGGGTCCGCGTCGTCAAGCCCACCGGCGCCGAGGGCACCCTGCCGGTGATCCTCTACATCCACGGCGCCGGCTGGGTCTTCGGCAATGCCCACACCCATGACCGCCTGGTGCGCGAGTTGGCCGTCGGCGCCGACGCGGCCGTGGTCTTTCCCGAGTACGACCTCTCCCCGGAGGCCCGCTACCCGGTCGCCATCGAGCAGAACTTCACGGTCGCCCAGTGGGTCGTGGAGCAGGGCGGCACCAAGGGCCTGGACGGCTCCCGGCTGGCCGTGGCCGGCGACTCCGTCGGCGGCAACATGACCGCCGCGCTGACCCTGATGGCCAAGGAGCGCGGCGGCATTCCGCTGGTCCAGCAGGTGCTGTTCTACCCGGTCACCGACGCGAGCTTCGACACCGCCTCGTACCACCAGTTCGCCGAGGGCTACTTCCTGCGCCGCGACGGCATGCAGTGGTTCTGGGACCAGTACACCACCGACGAAAGCCAGCGCGCGGAGATCACCGCCTCGCCGCTGCGCGCCACCACCGAGCAGCTCACCGGACTGCCGTCGGCGCTGGTCATCACCGGCGAGGCCGACGTCCTGCGCGACGAGGGCGAGGCGTACGCCAACAAGCTCCGCGAGGCCTGTGTCCCCGTCACCGCTGTGCGCTTCCAGGGCATCATCCACGACTTCGTGATGCTGAACGCTCTGCGTGGGACCTACGCCGCGGAGGCCGCCATCACGATGGCGGTCAACACCCTGCGCACCGCGCTTCACTCAGCCTGATAACCGGGCAGGTCGTCGCCGTGTGACGACGATCCACACGCCTGTATCGCCCGGACCGCCCCCGCCGCCGTCGAGGCAGCGGGGGCGGTCCGGCGCGTTGTCGATCTCGCTCGACGGCCCGCATGTGCGCGACGCGGCTTGCTCCTTCATGACCGAGGAGACCAGAGGCCCTGTCCTGGAGCAGCCGGCGGCCTTCGGAGCCCCGCTCCCGCTCACTGGTCCGCACCGGCCGGCAGGAACTGACCGGAGTGTTCACGATTTCGCGGAACCGGGTGGTCTCCTGGGACCGCGGACCGCTGCCAGTGCCGAGGACGTCAGTCCTTCCTCCTTCCGTCCGCGTCCGGCGCGGTCGCTCAGCGTGACCACGACGACCAGGGCCACCATCATCAGACCGGCGGCGAGTGCGGGCGCCGGGGAGTACGCGGCTGTCAGCACACAGACGGCGACAACAGGGAACGCGAGTTGTTCAACCACGCTCCGTTGGTGAGGCCGGACGTGCACGGCCCACACGGTGATCAGGAAGAGCGCCACCGGGACGGTGACCGCGGCCCCCGCCGCCGGCGACGGGACACCGGTGTTCCGCGTGACCAGCCCGGCGTACGCTGCCAGGCCGGCTCCCGTGGCCGCCGCTGAGGCGAAGATCAGATAGTGGCCGTACGCCCAGGTGAACATCTTGCGATCGGTCCGGTGCGTCGTGGCGAGCAGGGTGTGCGCGGGCCAGGCGAAGTACAACCACCACATGGCGAAGACCATGAGCAGGCCGCCCGCCGCGAGGGCGTACAGCGCGCTGGAACTGTGGTGCTGGTCGAAGCCGTCGCGGACCGCCGTGGTGGCGGCTGAGACGGACTCACCGAGCACGATGAGGATGAAGAGCTCGTAACGCTCGGCGATGTGACGCGGATGCCACGGCGTCATCCCGGCGGACTGGGCCCACACCGGCACGGAGAGCTCGGCGATGATCATCACGATGATGCCCGGCAACCGTGCCGGAGCCGGGACGAAAACCAGCCCGACCCAGCCGACCTGGCACGCGGTCACCCCTGCGGCGAATCGAAGAGCGGTCCGCCGCCCACCGCTGTCCGAGCGCGCGGCACGCAGCCACAGCCCGGCCAGCGCCGTACGCAACATCAGATATCCCAGCGTAATGACGCGCAGATCGCCTTCCTCGAACGCCCGGGAAACACCGGCCGCGAGGACAAGGGCGCCCGTGATCTGGACCAGGACCGTCAACCGGTAGGAGACGTCGTCCGGGTCATAGGCGGAGGCGAACCACGTGAAGTTCATCCACGCCCACCAGATGGTGAAGAAGACCAGTGCGAAGCGCAGGAAGCCGGTGGCGTAGTGCCCGTCAGCGACCGCTTCGTGCAGACTTTCGGATGCCTGCGCCACCGCGATGACGAAGCACAGGTCGAAGAAGAGTTCCAGCGAGGTGGCGGTCCTGTGCGGTTCGCCGGGATCCCGGCCCAGCATGGTGCCGCCCGATCCCCGCGCCTTACCGGCCCGGCCGTGAACGGCACGGTCCGAGGCCCAGGCCGGCAGAGTGCGCCATGGCCGTGCTGGGAGCGTATATGTCCGGCGGGGGCTCAGCGAAGGGCTCCCAGAGCGGCTTCCACGGCGCGGTGGAAGGTGGGATAGGTGTAGATCATGTGCTGGAGGCGCTCGACGGGCACCTCCGCGTGGACGGCGACATTCAGCCCGTACAGAACCTCACCACCCGCTGGTCCCGCCGAGGTCGCCCCGATCAGCACGCCACGGTCGGCATCCTCGATCAGCTTGATGAACCCCTCGTTGCCCCGCCCGTGGATCCAGCCACGCGTGGAGGAGGCGATCGGCACCAGCCCGGTGCGCACCCGCAGGCCCTGCTCGCGCGCCTGCCGCTCGGTGAGCCCGACGGCCGCGATCTCGGGATCGGTGAAGGTGACACGGGGCAGTGCGCGGTAGTCGGCGTCGGGACCGGGGCGCCCGAGGATGTCCTTTACGGCGATCTGCGCCTGATACATCGACACATGGGTGAAGGCGCCGCGACCGGTGATGTCGCCGACTGCCCACAGCCCCTCACCAGCCCGCATCTGCCCGTCCGTGCGCACGCTCCGCGCCGAACGGTCGAGGCCCGCCCCGTCGACCGCCAATTCGGAGAAATCGACGCCGCGCCCGGTGGCCACGAGAAGCCGCTCAGCGCGCAAGGGCTCCTCCTCACCCTCAAGGCGGACGGTGAACCCGCTACCGTCATGGCTGACGAGCCGGGCCCGGGCCGAGGTGAGAACAGTGACACCGTCGGCCCGCAGAACCTTCGCGGCCAGATCCCCGGCTTCCGGTTCTTCCTGCGACAGCAGCCGGTCCTGTCCCTCCAGGACCGTGACCGCGCACCCGAACCGGGCGAAGACCTGGGCGAGTTCCACACCGATGGCACCTCCGCCGATCACGAGCATCGAGGCGGGCATCTCTTTGGTCGCCATGGCGTCCCGGTTGGTCCAGTACGGCGTCTCCGCGAGGCCGGGGACCGGGGGAACGCGGGGCCGGGTGCCCGTGGCCAGCACAACACCGCGTCGGGCCTGGAACGTACGCTCGCCGACGGTCACCTGGCGCGGCCCGGTGAGTCGTCCCCTTCCGCGGACGAGTCGGCCGCCCTTCGCCGCGAGGCGGTCGGCGGCCGCCTGGTCATTCCAGTCGTCGGTGGCCTCGCCCCGGATACGTCCGGAGACCCGGCTCCAGTCGGGAGCGACCCGCACGTCACCGGCGAGAAAGGAGACCCGCTCCGCCTCGGCGAGGAGGTTCCCGGCCCGGATCATCATCTTGCTGGGAACGCAGCCCCAGTACGGACACTCGCCTCCGACGAGTTCCGCCTCGATCCCCACCACGTCCAGCCCAGCCTCCGCGAGGGTCCCCGCGGCGTACTCGCCACCAGGCCCCAGCCCCAGGACAACCACATCGGCCTGCTCGCTCGTACTCATGCCTCTCCCACTTGCTCGTCGGACCGACTCGGCCCGCAAGGAGGCTAGGCAGGTACGACACCGGCCAGGTGCTCCGCCGGCGCACGAGCGCTTGCCCGAGAACGAACACCGGGCAGAGGCCGTGTTGCGGTGCGCTGCTGAGCAGCACCGCATGCGCTCCTGGGCTACAGAGCCGCCGAACAGGCATCTAGCGTCGATCGTGCACCGATAGACAGCAGCGCAGGAGGCCCAACATGACAACCAGCTCTCGGCCCGGAAGCAGCCAGCCTCGGCTGCATCAGAAGGGAGGGGTCATCCAAGAGTTCGGGACCGTCAAGCAGTTCCCACTCGGCCTGTCCTACGAGACACGCATGTACTCCTGCCAGCGGCTCAACAAGGTGCTGGCGGACACCCAGATCCTTTTCGGCCTCTACAAGAAGCACCACTGGCTGATGCGCGGGGCGACCTTCTACCAACTGCACCTGTTGCTGGACAAGCACGCGGGCGAACAGCTCGAACTCGTCGACGCTCTCGCCGAGCGGGTCCAGACCCTGGGCGGCGTCGCGGTGGGGGATCCCAGGCACGTCGCGGAGATCACATCGATTCCGCGCCCGCCGGACGGAGTGGAGGAAGTGCCTGTGATGCTGTCGCGTCTGCTGGAGGCACACGAGTCCATCCTCGTCGAGGCTCACGACGCGTCTGCCAGGACCGGGGAGCTGGGTGACGACGGCACCAACGACCTGCTGGTGTCACAGGTGATCCGGACCGGCGAACTCCAGGCGTGGTTCCTGGCGGAGCACTTGGTCGACACCCCTCTGGTCCGCGCCTGAAAGGGACACGACCGCAAGGCTGCGAGCGGTGGTCGACCATGGTGTCCCGCGCCTCGAAAGCCATGAAGAGAGCAACTGTGCGGACGGGGCACCGTCAGCACTTCCCGTGCCGCGCACGCCGGGTCGGCCCCGCACCAATCCGGGCTGACGGGCTTCACAGAGCGCATTCCTGAGCCGACAGGGCAAGGGAGCGCGGCACGCACCACTATTCCGGATGAAGGAGAAGTCATGCCGTACATCACCGTGGGTCAGGAGAACTCCGCCACCATCGACCTCTACTACGAGGATCACGGAACCGGGCAGCCGGTTGTCCTTATCCACGGCTTCCCGCTCGACGGACATTCCTGGGAGCGGCAAAGCGCCGCACTACTCGATGCCGGCTATCGCGTGATCACCTATGATCGCCGCGGTTTCGGGAGGTCCAGCCAGCCGACGACCGGCTACGACTACGACACCTTCGCGGCCGATCTGAACACCGTGATGGAAACACTCGACCTGCGGGACGCCGTCCTGGTCGGCTTCTCGATGGGCACCGGTGAGGTCGCCCGATACGTGTCCGCCAACGGCTCGGCGCGGGTCTCCAAGCTCGCGTTCCTGGGATCGCTGGAGCCCTATCTGCTCAAGACCGACGACAACCCGGACGGGGTCGCGCCGAAGGAGTTCTTCGACGGCGTGGTCGCGGCCGTCAAGGCGGACCGCTACGCCTTCTACAGCGACTTCTTCAAGAACTTCTACAACCTTGACGAGAACCTCGGCACAAGGATCAGCGAGGAAGCGGTTCGCGGCAGTTGGAACACCGCGGCGGCCGGCGGATTCTTCGCGGCCGCTGCCGCGCCGTCGACCTGGTACACCGACTTCCGGGCCGACATCCCGGCCATCGATGTGCCGACTCTGATCCTGCACGGCACGGCCGACCGGATCCTGCCCGCCGAGGGAACCGCGCGACTGTTCCACAAGGCACTCCCCTCCGCCGACTACGTGGAGATCGAAGGCGCGCCGCACGGCCTTCTGTGGACTCACGCGGAGGAGGTCAACGCGGCGCTGCTGGCCTTCCTGGCGAAGTGACCCGGCTCAGGGAGCGCTGACACTTCCCGGCTGCCGCCACCGGACGGCGGGCACACGGAAACCGGCACCGGACACGTCGGCCTGGTGGCCCGCTGTGCGGTGGCGGTGATGTATCCGCGCCGTGTGCGGTTGGAGAACGGGGTGCGGTTGGGGAACGGGGGTTCACAACGGCGGCCCGCCCACCGCACGCGGCACAGTCGGCGCCTCGGCTCTCGTGTACGGCGCCTCGGCGCACGAGGGTCGCTTGCGCGACATTCCGCCGGTCGCGGTGCGTCGCGGCCGGAGTCTCCGCCTGCGCGACTGCCCTCCTGGCCGCCGCAGGGCCGCGAGTTCGACGGCGCGCTCGCCGGACTGAGAGACCTCAAGCGCCCAAGGCGACCCGCTCTTCACCGAACAGGCCGTGAACTTGCCAGTCGCGAGGCGTCATACCGTAAGCCGCGCGAAAGACCCGACTGAAGTGGCTGGCGCTCACGAAACCCCAACGTCGCGCGATGGCCGCCACGCCGAGCTCCCTGGCCCGGGGCCGCAGAAGATCCTGGCGGCATCGCTCCAGGCGCTGAGTACGAATCCATCCGCCCAGCGTGGCTCCTTCCATCTGGAACAATTTGTGCACATAGCGAACCGAGACAAAATGCGCGGCGGCGATCGCATGCGGTGACAGGTCGGGGTCGGAAAGGTTCCGCAAGATATGGTCCTTCACCCGCAGAAGTGTGGCCGCGGCCGTCTCCGGCGCCTGGAAGGTGAAGCGGCCGCGCCGCTCGTCGACCAGCATCGCCAGCATCTCAAGCGCGGTGGCGGCGACCTGACGGCCGACGATGTCGTCGAAGCCGGCTGCTTCCCGCGCCATACGCGCGAAATATGTCGCCACCAGTGCGGAAACTCCCTCCGTACCACTGAAGGCTGTCGCGGTCACCGCCCGGAGATCATCCTCCCGCACACGAAGCGCTTCGCGAGGAAAATGAAAAGAGGTGAAACGAAAATCGTCCCGACATTTCTTTCTGAACAGGCGGGAGGAGTCGGAGATCGAGAATTCACCGGGCTTTATCAGGGCTTCTCGTCCGTCTTGCTCCTTTATTGCCGTGCCTCGCTCCTGGAGGCTGACAATAAGAAACTCCTTGCCATCCTGAGAAATCTGACGTTTACTGCGTGTCACCACCTGTGGTCCCGCCTCGACACTGGAGATCTGCATAACGCCAAGCCGTTGGCTGGAAATCGTTCCGGCCGACGGCTCCTTCTCCAGGAGATTGACGTCGAGCGGCACGAAGGCGCGTGACACCGCCTCGTGCCAGAGTTCTTTTCGTTCCGGTGCGGGCAGTGGAGCAGTGGAAACGACTATGGCCACCAGATACCTTCTTGGGCATGTGATCGACCGGCGCTCGGAGCCGGCCCGTGCATCACCAGGAAACTGCTTGGGGGCCGCACGGACCAGGAAGAATCACAGGAAGAATCGGCCGCGGGCTCCCTGCGCACCGTGAGTGTCCCGGACAGTCCGAGGGCGACAGATCCGGTTCGGCGCGGTGCCGCACAGGTCGTTCACTCCGCTGGGGTGGAGCCCCTGTGCTCCGGCAGCCGTCACGGTGCGTGTGGCGTCGTCCGTAAAGCCATGCGTGGAGGGACAAACGGCGAGCACGCACAGGCAAGACGACCCAGTCGGGCGCCTTACCGGGGCGCCGTCATCACCGTGGCCGGAACAGAGGACAACGTCAAGGCACTGGTGTACTTACTTGGCGGGCACTGACCGCGGCCCCCCGTGCGGCCGGGCGCAGGGGTTCACAGCGGCAACCGGCACTGGCTTCGAGTGCCGCACCACGCCGCACAGTTTCGCTCGGTCGAGGCGGGCGAGCCCGGTGACCGCACCCCCATGTCCACGCGGTTGTTCGCCAAGACCCGCGTGAGGACTTGGCTCACCGCCCGATCAGGGCACTTGGCATCGAACGGCGCGTTACGTGGAGTGACTTCGAGCCCGCACCAACAGTGCACTCACAGGACCGAGTTTGTGCGCTCTCCTTCCAGAAAGCACTCAAAAGCGCGGCTATCGTCGATATCGCCGCAAGCACTTCAACGGCGGCAACGGGTGGTAGTGGCCCTGCGGTCCGAACCGTCCCGTCTTCCCCAGGATCACCGAGCGCCGAGACCCGCGCGCCGTCGCCCCGATCAGCCGGTCCCACCGGCCCTCCACCGATCAGTGGGTGACTGTCCGGTCACAGCCCGGTTCCACCGCTGAAAACCGTCCACACATTTTTGATGGACACCACAAGGGCCCTGTCAGGGCTGAAAAAGGATGCACAGTGAAAATAGCTCAGATAATGCGGGGTCGAAAGACGCGTCTTCTCGTCGCCTCGGGCGTCCTGGCCGCCACTGCCGGACTGGCCACGAGCGCCCAGGTGACCGCGCAGGCGGCCGCTCCCTCCAAGCACGCCGCTCCCTCCAAGCACCACGGCCCCAAGCCGACGATCGTGCTGGTACACGGGGCCTGGGCGGACGCGTCGAGCTGGAACGCGGTCACCGAGCGCCTTCAGCACGAGGGTTACACCGTCTACGCCCCGCCGAACCCGCTGCGCGGCGTCTCCTACGACGCACAGACCCTGTCCAACTTCGTGGCGACCATTCCCGGTCCGGTCGTCCTGGTCGGACACTCCTACGGCGGCATGGTCATCACCAACGCCGCGACCCACAACAGCAACGTCAAGGCGCTGGTCTACGACAACGCCTACGTACCTGAGCAGGGAGAGACGGTCTTCGAGATCAACGCCGCCAAGCCGGGCTCATGCGTCGGCGGCGACCCGTCGACGTTCCTGAACCTGGTGACGTATCCGAACTCGCCCTCAGGCGACTACGACGCTTACCTCAAGGTCGCGCCCAACGCCGACTACAAGGGCTTCAACGGCTGCTTCGCCAACGGGGTCCCGGCCGACCAGGCACAGCTCCTCTCCGCCGGCCAGCGGCCGTTCGCGGTCAGCGCCGGCTCGGAGCCGTCCGGAGTACCCGCCTGGAAGACGATCCCGTCATGGGCCATCGTCGGAACGGCGGACCATGTCATTCCGCCCGCCGAGCAGCTCTCCATGGCCAAGCGCGCGAAATCACACATCACCAAGGTCGACGCCGGCCACCTGTCCCTGGTCACCAAGCCGAGCGCGGTGACCAACGTCATCCTCGACGCGGCCTCGTCTGTCAACTGACGCCACGTCGCCGCATAGGCGGCCTGCTGGTGTGACGGACGCCCACGGGATTCCGTCCCACCGTTTCGCAGACCACCCTGGCGCCAGGCCGCTCGTACGGGCGGTCTGGCGCCGGAGCAGCGACCTCCACGCACGCCCATGCAGCGCGGATCTCGGAACACTTCGCGCGGCTCACCATGAGCGGCGAGGACCTGGTGGGCTTCATTTTGCCGAGGTTGGGTCGATCAGACGTTCCGGTTGTTGTTCCGGCGTCCTGGTCGCGACCGGTTGTGGCTGCCCTCGGCCTCTGACGCGGCCGCCCGCGCACACCGCGGATGTCGGGTTACGCGTCCAGTAGGGGCATCGACTGGGTGACGTCATGCCGGTTTCCGCTGGTCGGCGAGACGGCCGAAGGGGTGCGTCGCAAGGCGGAGAGGCGCTCGCATACGGGACCGGGCGTTCCGACAACGCGGCGAAGTGCCGGAGCCAACAATCGCGCGCCCGCCTGGGATTACCGGACAGTCCTGAGCAACACCACTGCTCAGCTCGCTCCGTTGGCAAGACACACACACGAAGCATCGATCCCCGTCAACCAGCTTCCCCGAGCACTCGGCTCCGCACGAGAACAGGTGCGACGAGACCGGGCCGAACTCAACGGCTTCATCAACTGAGCCCAAGATCGCTGCCGCTGCCGGCATCGTCGCCGCGCTTGGCGATGGGGCGGTGGCTGAGTCGGCTTGCTAACTCGTCGCGCGTACCGCGTCAAGGATCAGCTCTGCCACGGCCTTGGGCTGGGAGACGGCGATCGCGTGCGAGGCGCCCTCGATCTCGACGATCGTCGCCCCGGCCCGCGTGGCGCCGAAGCGTTCCACCTCTGGGTTGATCGCCTGGTCCGCCCCAGCGACGAGCGCCCAGGAGGGCTTGGTCCTCCATGCGGCCGCCGAGGCCGTTTCCTCGAACGCTCCCGCCGCCAGCGGGCGCTGCGTCACCGCGAGGACCTTGGTGACGGCGGCCGGCACATCGGCGGCGAAGATGGCCGGGAATGCCTCGGCCTTGATCGTGACTTCGACCGCGGGATCCGCACCCTCGACAGGGTAGGTCGCCTGCTTGAGGTTACTCACGAGCGGCGAGAGGGGGAAGCGGCCCTGGAGCTCGCCGAGGCTCTCGCCCTCTTCGAGGGCGTAGGCGGCGATGTAGACGAGTCCGACGACATTCTCCGTGATGCCCGCCACGGTGATGAGCGCACCGCCATAGGAGTGGCCCACCAGGACGACGGGACCGTCGATCTGGGACGCCACGGAGGCGATGTACGCGGCGTCGGAGGCCAGGCCGCGCAGCGGGTTGGACGGCGCCACCACCGCGACGCCGTGGTTCTGAAGCTCCGCGATGACCCCGGACCAACTGCCGGCGTCGGCGAAGGCTCCGTGCACGAGAACAACCGTCGGAGTGGGCTTGGTGGCCATGTTGTTTTTCTCCTTGGTGCTGGTGGCTGTGGGCGTCGGGTCAGCCGGCGTGCAGCGCGGTGCGCAGAGTGGTGACGGCCAGAGTGATTGCCGCCTGGGCGGCGTGGGTTTCGCGGAGGGTGTTGAGCATCACGAAGTCGTGGATGATGCCCTGGAAGCGGACCGCGGTCACGGACACGCCCGCCTCGCGGAGCTTGTTGGCGTACGCCTCGCCCTCGTCGCGCAGGACGTCGGCCTCGCCGGTGATGACCAGCGCCGACGGCAGACCGGTGAGCTGCTCGGTGGTGGCGCGCAGCGGCGAGGCGGTGATCTCCGCGCGCTGGGCCTCGTCGGTCGTGTACTGGTCCCAGAACCACCGCATGCCGTCACGGCGCAGGAAGTAGCCCTCGGCGAACTGGTGGTACGAGGCGGTGTCGAAGCTCGCGTCGGTGACCGGGTAGAACAGCACCTGCTGCACCAGCGCGACGTCGCCGCGCTCCTTGGCCATCAGCGTCAGCGCGGCGGACATGTTGCCGCCCACGGAGTCGCCGGCCACGGCCAGCCGGGAACCGTCCAGTTCCTTGGAGGCACCCTGCTGGACAACCCACTGCGCGACCGCGTAGTTCTGCTCGATGGCGACCGGGTAGCGGGCCTCCGGGGAGAGGTCGTACTCGGGGAACACCACCGCCGCGCCGGCGCCGACAGCCAACTCGCGCACCAGACGATCGTGAGTGTGAGCGTTGCCGAACACCCAGCCGGCGCCGTGGATGTAGAGGATCACCGGCAGGGTGCCCTGGACACCGGCCGGGCGCACGATCCGAGCCCGCACACTGCCCGTCGGACCGCCCGAGACCGTGATCCACTCCTCGTCCACGGCCGGCTTGTCGATCTCACCGGACTGCACCTCGTCCACCGCCTTGCGGCCCTCGGCCGGCGGCAGATCGAACAGGTAGGGAGGATTCGCGGTCGCCTCCGCGAACGCGGCCGCTGCCGGCTCCAGTACCGGCCGCGTGGGCTCCACAACATCCTGCATAACAAACTCCTGCGTTTCTTGTGAATGCCGGCCCATCCGGCAAACGGGCTCCGAAGCGGACGTAATAGGACTGCACGGACGCCGCTGACCAGGCTAAACCGTCCTGGCGAAGCGGAATTGCCCACCAGCGCACCGGCTCTGGCCTCGCAGCGCACTGAAAGAAAAACGTGTGCACTGGCAGCAAGAAATCAGTGCGCTACCGGGACGCACGGACACATCGGCCCGAGATAACGTGGCGGAGCAGTCAGAGAACGGCTGGGCCGGATGCATTTCATCGCAAGCCCGCCAGGGTTCATGTCCTCGTAACTGTAGGCGCTGTAACGATGGGGCTTTTCCCTCCTCGCCTGCCGCTGCCGCTACCGCTTGGAGGATATCGACGTTTTTATCCCACAGGAGGTCATCAAAAGGCGTCCACGGTGCCGGTCGGCGGGCTGCTGCCCCGCGCTATCGACTTCGACACGGACCTGACCGTGCGCAACGCGAAGACCCGCGGGCGGCTCGACGGCCTTACTGCCGACCAGTTCCGAGTGCACGCACCGACGGATTAGCGTTCGGATCCGAAGGAGAACGGCAACATTCAATGGCTCTCATTGATGCGCCGTTTACCGGACAGGCCCTCGACCTGCCAGTCGCGAGGCGTCATACCGTAAGCCGCACGAAAGGCACGGCTGAAGTGACTGGGATTCGCAAAACCCCAGTCCCTGGCAACGGCCGCCACTCCCAACTCCTTGGCCATGGGACGGAGAAGATCCTGGCGGCATCTCTCCAGTCGCTGCGTCCGAATCCACCCGCCCAACGTAACGCCCTCCATCTGAAACAGCTTGTGGACGTAGCGAACCGACACGAAGTGCGCTTTGGCGATTTTTGACGGTGACAAGTCAGGGTCGGAAAGATTTCGCATGATGTGGTCCTTCACACGTACAAGCATGGCCGCGCCGGGCTGCGGGGCCACGGAAGAGAAGCGACCACACCGCTCTTCGATAAGCAGCTCCACAAGACAGAGCGCGGTGGCGGCGACTCGACGGCCGATGGTGTCGTCGAAGCTCGCCGCTTCGCGCGCCATGCGCGCCAGATAGGTTGCCAACAGCGCGGCGCTGCCCTCGTCGCTGGCGAAGGCGGTTGCGGTCAGCGCCCGAAGATCTTCGTCCCGCACATGAAGCTCTTTGCGAGGGAACTGGAACGAGGTGAAGCTGAATTCTCCGTCGAGTTTCTTTCTGAGCGGGCGCGACGCGTCACTGATGGAGAATTCACCCGGTTTTATCAGAGATTCTCGCCGGTCCTGCTCCTTAATTGCGGTGCCTCGGTGCTGAAGGCTGAGGATAAGTGATTCCTGGCCGTCCTGCGAAATCAGACGCCGGTTGCGCGTCGCTATCTGCGGTCCCGCCTGGACGCTGGATATCCGCAGGGACCCGAGCTGATTACTGACAATCGTTCCAGGTGACGGCTCACTTTCGAGGAGAGTCACATCCAGTGGTACGAAGGCACTACGCACAGCTTCGTGCCAGCGCTCCGCCCGGTCGGAGGCGGACAGCGGCGCGGTGGACAGGACAATGGACATCGGTCTCCCTCCACGTAGATCGTGATCGACCAGCTTCCGGAGCCGGCGCAACCAATGACACAGTTTCGACGTCCAACAGTCCAGGAAGAATTGAAGGAACAATCTCACGCAGAATTTGCAGCAGAAGAATCTTGAGTGCAGGCGAGCGGGAACCCATGGATAAACCATGGATGAGGACGACCGGCTGCCCAGTGCGGTGGTCCTCGTAATAGAGGCCGATGGTGGCGGAGTTCTCCTGGCCCGCGGTGATGTGCGGCAAGGTCTCGTCCCTTCGTCAGGAGTGACTGGTGCGCGCAAGACCGTGCTCCGTCTCGATGAGCTCGATGAGGCAGAGC
Organism: Streptomyces sp. AK02-01A; assembly: GCF_033795305.1. Taxonomy (NCBI): domain Bacteria; kingdom Bacillati; phylum Actinomycetota; class Actinomycetes; order Kitasatosporales; family Streptomycetaceae; genus Streptomyces; species Streptomyces sp. AK02-01A. The sequence continues at coordinate 204,704 of NZ_JARBAE010000006.1, read as the reverse complement.
GTTGTGGAGACGGCACCGGCTCATCGGCATCCGACATCCGGGCATTCTCGGCACGGAATGTCATCACACTAGAGCGAACATATCGCCGCCTGTTGCCTTCGAACGCATTGCTCCTTGCCTGGAAGTGCCAGGGAAGGGACGTTTCCCGGTCCGCTGCCGCCCAATGCCTTCGAGGACGTCCATCCCCTCACCCTTCGGGCGGACCACATGTGGTGCACCAACGGACCACACGTGGTGCGCCAAGAGGCAAGACACCTTCACCGGCCGCCCGTAATGTGGTGTTCAAGCCTGCGCGGTCCATCGCCCGGCTCGGACACTGTCCGCGCCGGTCCGCCTGGTGAAACGCCTCGGTCGAGGCAGCCGTCCCTGTCTCCTGGTGTCACTCGCTCCCGGCACAGGCAGCGGACCTTTCCCCATCTCCGGCCGCGCATCATCCGATCGCCACCACATCAACAGCAACAGGGAGTTGTGCCGTGTCCCGTTCCGAGAAGCCCACCGTCGTCCTGGTCCACGGCGCCTTCGCCGACGCGTCCAGCTACGCACGTGTCATCCCCGAGCTGATCGCCCGCGGCCTGGATGTCGTGGCACCGGCGGTGCCCAACCGCAGCCTGGTCGGCGACTCCGCCTACATCGCCTCGATCGTCCGTGGAATACCCGGACCGGTCATCCTGGTCGGACACTCCTACGGCGGCGCCGTCATCACCGTCGCCGGCGTGGAGGACAACGTCAGAGCGCTGGTCTACCTGGCCGGCTACGCCCTCGACGAGGGCGAGAGCCTGGGCGAGTTGCAGGGCGGCTTCCCCGACTCCGACCTCGCCGGCGCGCTCGTCTACACCCCCTTCCCGATCGAGGGCTCCACCACTCCCGGCACCGACGTGTCGGTCCGGATCGACACATTCCCGTCTGTCTTCGCGGCCGACGTCGACCCCCGCCTCGCAGCCGTCCTCGCCGTCTCCCAGCGTCCGCTTGCCGCCCAGGCATTCACCGAGAAGGCACCGGCGGCGGCGTGGAAGACCAAGCCCTCCTGGGGTCTGGTCGCCACGGCCGACCACACGATCAACCCCGATGTGGAGCGACACGGCTACCAGCGGGCCGGCATGACCAGCGTCGAGGTCGACTCCTCGCATCTGGTGATGCTCGCCCATCCCGAGCACGTCATCACGCTGATCGAGGAGGCCGTCCAGGCCACGGTCCGCTGACCCCGCCCCGGTCCTCGCGCACCTCACGCGGTCACCGTGAGCGCCCCCGGCCCCGTTACCGATCTGATCCCTGCGCGCTGCCTGCTGAGCGGACCGAGGTGGCGATCACCCACCCGCGGAACCGGGTATCCGAGTGACGCGGTGCTTGCTCAGAATGGACACCCGGTTGAACGCGTTGATGGTAATCGCCACCCAGATCGCCGCGGAGATCTCGTCGTCGTTGAGGACCTGACGAGCTGTTTCGTAGGCGCTCTCCTGCGCGACGGCGTTCGCCGGTTCGGTGGTCGCCTCCGCCAGGGCGAGTGCCGCGCGTTCCCGTGCCGTGAACAGTTCGGTGTCGCGCCAGGCGGCGAGCACGCCCAGACGCTGAGGGGTCTCACCGACGCGGAGCGCAGCCCTGGTGTGCACGTTGAGGCAGTAGGCGCAGCCGTTGATCTGCGATACGCGGAGGTTGATCAGCTCTACCAAGCCACGGTCCAGCCCCGCCTCGGCGGCGACCGCACGGACCGCATCGGCCGTCTCGACCAGTGCGTGGTAGGCCTTGGGACTCTGCTTGTCGATGAAGACCCGCCGGCGCGCGGGATCTGCTGCGGTGTCACCCAACGTGGACTCCTTCAAGGCCGCTCTCGGCCGTCGCTCTCTGTGCCGTGCACGTGCTGGGGCAGGGACTTTACTATCAAGCATGATCATTGAATATGAAATCATTCTCGGGTGTGAAAGGGCGTGCGATGAGTAACGTCGAAGTGGATCCCGCCGCGCCGCATCGCGGGGCCGCGGGCCAGGGTGAGGCCGCGCAGCGGGTCGACGTGCTGACCGCGCGGGACGTCCCATTGGGCGGGCCAAGAGCGATGACGGTACGGCGCACACTGCCGCAGCGTGCCCGCACGCTGATCGGAGCCTGGTGTTTCGTCGACCACTACGGCCCCGACAACGTCGCCGATTCGGGCGGCATGGACGTCGCTCCGCATCCGCACACCGGCCTTCAGACCGTGAGCTGGCTGTTCAGCGGAGAGATCGAGCACCGCGACAGCATGGGCAGCCACGCGCTCGTACGGCCCGGTGAACTGAATCTCATGACCGGCGGGTACGGCATCAGCCATTCGGAAGTCTCCACCACTCGCACCACGACCCTGCACGGCGTCCAGTTGTGGGTGGCTCTGCCCGAAGAGCACCGGCATGCCGACCGTGACTTCCGGCACCACGTCCCGAGCCCGGTCCGGCTGGACAAAGCGGAGATCAGAGTCTTCCTGGGATCCCTCGCCGGTGACACCTCTCCGGTACCTACCTTTACGCCCCTGCTCGGCGCCGAGCTCGTCCTCGATCCGCGCTCGACGACAACACTCCCGGTAGATTCCGCCTTCGAGTACGGTCTTCTCGTCGATCACGGGGACGTCCGCATGGCGGGAACACTCCTGCGCCCGGCGGAACTGGGCTACCTCGGCACGGGAAACGACACGCTGACCCTGGCGAACGAGACGTCCTCCCCCGCTCGGGTGGTGCTGCTCGGCGGGACGCCGTTCGAGGAACAGATCGTCATGTGGTGGAACTTCATCGGCCGCGACCATAAAGACATCGCCGAAGCCAGAGAAGCCTGGGAGAACGCGTCCGACCGCTTCGGCACTGTCGGTGGTTATGACGGCGACCGTCTTCCCGCGCCGGCCCTTCCCCATGCCACCATCGCTCCGCGCAAGAACCCCACGCCGCTGAAAGGCACCCGATGACACAGCCCGCCGCCACCGCTCCCAGTGTCCAGCGAGTGGACGCCAAGCACCGCTACGAAATCCTGGTCGACGGCGAAACCGCCGGCTTCACCGCCTACCGCGACCGCGATGACCGGCGCGTTTTCTACCACACCGAGATCGACGACGCCTTCGCCGGTCAAGGCCTGGCCTCGCTCCTCGTCCAGCAGGCCCTGGCCGACGTACGTGTCTCCGGGAAGCGCATCGTGCCGGTTTGCCCCTACGTCGCAAAATTCCTCAAGAAGCACGACGAGTTCGCTGACATCACCGACCCCGTGACCCCCGAACTTCTGCAGTGGCTGGAGACCGTGCTGCCACGGTGACCGGCGGCGCCGCCGCCTTTTTCGCCACCGTCGGAACGGCGCCCGGCCATGCTCATCTCCGATGGAGATGACTGCAATCCCGAACCATCGCGAGCGGCGAGGAAGCATCAAGGGGCGGACCGACGCTTACGGGTGCGTGACGGCATCGAAGACGCTGCCGACCACCGCACAGCACGTCCGTCCGAGCCGGTTTCCCGGTTCGCCCCGTCAAGAAGGTGCATATGTCCGCATCACCCGACGTCCAAAGCCAGCGCCGGCGCGCGACCGCCAGGGCCCCTCACGGCGTGCCGGGTTGGCTGGTCGCGCTCCTGGCCGTCGCCTCCGGAATGACGGTCGCCAACCTGTACTACGCCCAGCCCCTGCTGTCCACGCTGAGCGACGTCTTCCACACCAGCACCACCACCGCCGGCGCACTGATCACACTCACCCAGGTCGGCTATGTGATCGGCATGCTCTTCCTGGTCCCGCTCGGCGACCGGCTGGAGAAACGCAACCTCGTCACCGTCCTGCTGGCGATCACGACCCTCGCCCTCGTGGCGGCGGGACTCGCGACCAGCTTCCCCATGCTGCTGATCGCCTCGCTGGTCAGCGGCGCCACCTCGGTCGTGGCCCAGATATTGGTGCCTTTTGCCGCCAGCCTCGCTCCCGACCACGCCCGGGGCCGCATCGTCGGCCGCGTGATGAGCGGCCTGCTCGCCGGCATCCTGCTCTCCCGCACCCTGAGCAGCCTGGTCTCCGACCTCGCCGGCTGGCGCGTCGTCTTCCTCGGCTCCGCCGGGCTCATGGCCCTGCTCGCCGTGGCCCTGCGCGTGGCCCTGCCGCAGCACGCACCGACCACCACCGTCCCCTACCACGCCGTGCTGCGGTCGACCCTCCGGCTGGTTCGCACACACCCGGCACTGCTGCGCCGCGGCCTCTACCAGGCGGCGATGTTCGGCGCCTTCAGCGCCTTCTGGACCACTGTCTCCTTCGTCCTGACCGGTCCCCGTTTCCACTACTCAGAGGTCGGAGTCGGCGTCTTCGCCCTCGTCGGCGCGGCCGGAGCGGCGATCGCCCCGTTCGCCGGACACTGGGCGGACCGGAAGCTGGCACGTCCCATCACCGGCGTCGCCTTCCTGGTCGCAGCCCTGGCCTTCGCGGTCGCCGGGTTCGGCGGACACAGTATTGTCCTGATCGCCCTGGCCGCGATCCTGATCGACATGGCCGTACAGACCACTCTCGTCCTCGGCCAGCACGTCGTCTACCAGCTCGACCCCGCCGCCCGCGCCCGTCTCAACAGCGCCTTCATCGCGGTGTTCTTCATCGGCGGCGCGATCGGCTCCCAGCTCGGCTCCGTCCTCTACCACGCCGGAGGCTGGACCGCCGTCACTGTCCTCGGTGCCGCCCTTCCGCTCATCGCCCTGCTCTACTGGACCACCGAACTCCGACAGCGGGCGACGGCGAATCCGAGCCCGGCGGACCGGTAACGGTGGGCACGGGGTGGCTCGCTCAAGGTCATATGACGGCATCGTGACTTCGTGGGCCGTTCCTGGCTCGTCCGGGAGGGACGACACGGGCGGGAGCGCGGTGTGGGGCCGCTCCCGCCCAGGACGGAGACTCCTGTCAGAGTTGGGAACCGCCGCCGTCCACGGCGAGTTCGGCGCCGGTGGTGAAGGTGGCGTCGAAGGCGAGGAAGGCGACTGCCCTGGCGATCTCGTCGGGGGTGCCCACGCGCAGCATGGGGATGTCGGCGGCCATCTGTGCCTTCGTCTGTTCCGCCGCTTCCGGGGTCATCGACTTCTCCAGGATCCCGGAGTCGATCGGACCGGGGCTGACCGCGTTGACGCGGATCTTCCGCGGCAGCAGTTCGCGGGCCATGCTGCGGGTCATCGAGCGCAGGGCCGCCTTGCTCGCCGCGTATGCGCTGAGCGCGGGAAGGCCCAGCACATTCACGACCGAGGTGGTGAGCACCACGCCACTGCCCTCGGCCAGCAGCGGGACGAGTTTCTGCACCGTGAAATACGGGCCCTTGGTGTTGATGGTCAGCAACTCGTCGAAGAGCTCCTCGCTCGTCGCCTCGAACGGTGCGAATCCGTTCACACCCGCGTTGGCGAACAGGGCGTCGACCGTGCCGAACTCGGCTTTCACGCGGTCGGCCAGCGCGTCGATGTCGGCCAACGACGACGCGTCGCTGCGTACCGCGCTCGCGCTGTCGCCGAGCTGGTCGCGGGCGGCATCCAGCGCAGCCTGATTACGCCCGGTGATGAGCACCCGTGCCCCTTCGCCCACCAGGAGCCGGGCGGTGGCCAGGCCCAGTCCGCTGCTGCCTCCTGTGATCACGACGTTCTTGCCCTCGTACTTGCCCATGGTGGACACCTTCTTTTTCAGGAATCGGCCTGCGGATCATGTCCCTCCGGGGCGGTCACGGAGGGACGGCATCGAGTCAACAGCCGTCTGCGGCAGGGCGTCCAAGACCTGTTTCGCACCCCCTCATGCAGAATCGGTATCACGAGTAGGGTGTCCGCATGCCCGATGAAGTTTCGCCCGCTCCGGCGCTCGATTCCGGCCTGGACATCGACTTGAGGCTGGTGCGGTACTTCACGGTCGTCGCCGAGCATCTGCACTTCGCCCGGGCGGCGGCCGCGCTGCACGTGGCCCAGCCCTCCCTGAGCCGTCAGATCAAGCGGCTGGAGGACACCCTCGGCGTGCGTCTGCTGGAGCGCACCACCCAGGGCAGCGCTCTCACCGCGGCGGGCGCGGCCTTCCTGCCGCAGGCGCGGGCACTCCTGCACTCCGCCCAGCAGGCGGTGCGGGCCGCACGCGCCGCGGCGCCACCGCGCACGATCACCATCGGGTACGTCGAGGACCTCGTCATCACTCCCGCGGTGCGGGACCTGCGCCGCCGTCATCCCGACGCCCATATCCGCACCCGGCATCTGGACTGGAACGAAACCCGCGCCCTTCCCGACGGCCGGGTCGACGTGCTCGTCGCCCGCACGCCGCTTCCCATCCCGGACAGTGACCTGAGCGTGACCGTCCTCTACGACGAACCCCGGGTACTCCTCGTGCCCGCGTCCCACCACCTCGCCGACAAGGAGTCGGTCAGGATGGACGACTTCGCCGACGAGCCTCTGCCGGCCTGTGCCGGCATGGCCGCGGTCTGGAGCGGGTTCTGGCGGCTCGAACCCCGGTCGGACGGCACCCCTGCCCCCATCGGTCCGCTGCTCGTGGACGCCTTCGAGGACAAGCTCGAAGGCGTTGCGGACGGGCGCGCGATCGCCGTCGTGCCCGCGTATGACCGGCGCTACACACTCCGGGACGACATCGCCGCCATCACCGTCGACGACATCGAGCCCTGTCAGGTGGTCGTCGCCGGCCGCGCAGGCGACCACAACCCGCTCGTAGCCCACTTCCGGGAATCCTCGCGCCGGTTCCTCGAACCCCGGCATGAGGAAATGACACATTCCTGAGACGGCCGTCCAGCGACGCGGCCTGAGACAAGGAGAAGGACAACAGGTCACAGCGCCCTCACCTGACAGCGAAACCGAGAACCTGCACGCGTGCCGGAGCGATGCGATGACGTGGTCGTACGCGTTCACCAACGGGGCCGCCAAACCCAGGGCGACGCGGACGCGCGCGAAGACCATGGACATGACGTGCCGCGAGGCGGCCACGCAAGGCGTCCCCGCGGAGAGCCGCGACCTGCTGGAATTCACGACCGCCCGCGCGCGTTCTCACCTCATGGGGACCTGAGGCGGCCATCCGCTGCCCGAGGCACCCGGCGGTTCTTCCCGCGCTGAGACCTTCCAGCACCGGCAGGTGATGCCGGCGGGCAAAGTCACCGGTCGGCATCGGTTGAGCCGGACTCCGGCCGGCGAGAGCGGAAGAGAAGGGGCGTACGTGGATGGGTCAGGCGGATCGCTGACCCGTTGCGGTCTGCGCGGCCGAGGGGTCGAGCTCGAAGAGCTGCAGGCACTGATCGCTTCGGTGGCTCGCACCGGAAGCGGAGGTCTGGCCCTCATCCGAGGGGAACCAGGCATCGGCAAAACCACCTTGCTCGCTGAGGTCGTCGCCAGGGCCCGGGCAGCGGGATTCTCCGTCGGCCTCGGCACGGCCGATGAGCTGCATCACATCGTTCCGCTCTCATCGTTGGCGGCCTGCGTCCTGCACGGCGATCAGCCGCTCGTGTCCGGCGATGCCCTTGTCGATCTCGCGCGCCATCGCGAACAGCGGATCTGGCTGGTGGAGCGCCTGGCAGAGGCGATCGAAACCAGAGCCGACAGCGCCCCGGTGCTGATCGCCCTGGACGATGTGCAGTGGGCCGACCCGCTGAGCCGGTTTGCCCTGAAGCTGCTTCCGGCACGCCTGCGGACCTCGCCGGTTCTATGGATGCTGACCGGGCGGCTGGAGCCCGCTGGTCCAGCGGCCGAGGTCGTCGACGCCGCGACCGGCAACCTCCCGACGGTCACTGTGTCACTGGGGCCCCTCTCCAGCGAGGCGATCGGCCAACTGGCCGGCGACGCGATGGGTGCGGCCGTTGACGAGCGGATACGGGACTTGCTCGACGGAGCCGGCGGAAACCCCTTTCTGGCGGTCGAGATGCTCGCGGGCCTGCGGACAGCCAATGTGTCCGGTGAGTTGGTGCCTCCGGGGCTCGTGGTGGGTGTGCGCGGCAGACTCAAGTCCCTGCGGCCCAGCACACTGCGCTTCCTGCAGATGGGAGCGGTGCTGGGGCGCAGGTTCGGCTTCCAGGACGCCGCCGGGCTCTACGGACAGCCGTCCGGCACATTGATCGCGGCGCTCGAAGAGGCGATGCGCGCCGGACTCCTGGAGGACGACGGCGACCATCTGGTCTTCCGGCATGATCTGCTGCGCCAGGCGGTCTACGTCGACATCCCGCCGTCAGCCCGGAAGGCCCTGCACCGAGAAGCCGCCCACCACCTTGTCTCCACGGGCCACCGGCCGATCGACGCGGTACCGCACATCCTCAAGGGCGCCCTGCCAGGAGACGAGGAAGCCGTGGCGCTGCTGCGGGGAGCCGCTGACGACGTACTTTCGGTCACGCCGGGCCTCGCGGCCGACCTGATGACGCGGGCCCTGGAACTGCTGCCGTCCGCACGACCGCTGAGGTTCGCGGTGGGTGAGCGGGCGATCGTCAGCCTGACACGAGCCGGGAGGAATCGAGAGGCGCTGGCAATCGGCGACCGGCTGCTGGCCGACCAACCACCACTGGAGGCGTTCGGTCGGCTGCAGGCGGCCCTCGGCGGGACGCTGTGGAACATGGATCTGGCGGAGGAGCTGCGCCGCCGCGCCGAAACGGCCTTCGCGATCGGAGGCGCCACCCCGGAGATCGGGGCGAGGCTGGCCGCCCTGCGTGCGCTGGCTTTGTCCCGGGACCATGATCTTGTCGCGGCGCGTGAGGCCGGCGAGACCGCGCTGCGTGCCGCCACCGCGATCGGTGACCGGGAGGCGCACGTCCTGGCCCTGTCCGGACTCGGCGAGATCGCGCAGAACGCCGGCGAAAGCGCCGTCGCGCTGGAGCGCTTCACCGCGCTCAGCGCCGTCGATTCCGCTTTCCTTCCCGAAGAGATCGTCGCGCGCTTGCACGCCGACGACTTCGAGTCCAGCGAACGACTGCTCCTGCGGGCAGCCGACAATGCCGGAGTGACGCGACCGGCGATGTTGCTGTGGGCCCAGGGCCAGTACGACCTGGGGCTCGGCAGACTCGACGACGCCGAGGCCGACTTCGCGACAATGGAGCGCCTGGAAGACGACGTGCAGGTGCCGGTCCAGCAGGTGAACGCTCGCGTGATCCGTTCCCAGATCGCCCTTCTGCGCGGCGATCGGGTAGCCGCGCGGCGGCACCTGGCCGCAGCGCAGGAAAGACTGGCCGTCAAACCGAACCCTGGCAACACGGCCGCGGTGCGCTTCCTGGAAGCCCTCCACGCCGAGGCCGACGGGGACTGCGGCCGTGCCGTCGACAAGATCCGACAGATACAGCAGCAGGGTTTCTTCATGCGCTGGCGGCTGTTGCGCACCTGGGTCGAATCCGCGATACGCATGGCTCTGCGAGGCGCAGATCACGCGCTCGCCGAGGAACTGGCCGCACAGGCCGGAGCCCACGCCGAACGTAACCCGGCTGTGCCCAGCGCCACGGGCCTCGCGGCGCAGGCCCTGGGGCTCGTGAAGAACGATCTCGCGATGCTGGAACACGCCGTAACGCTGCTCAGGACAAGCCCTCGCCCGCTGGTCCAGGCCGCCGCCTACGCCGATCTCGGGCAAGCGCTCCTGGTGGCGGGCCGGAAAGCTCAGGCAGTGGCCGCTCTGACTCACGCCCATGGCACCTTCGCGGAGTCAGGCGCCGACGCCGCGGCGGCACGCGTTCAGCGGGACCTGGACGGCGCGGGGGCCCGCGGCCACCGCGCAGCGACCACGCAGCGCCCCGTCCAGGGCTGGGGATCCCTCACGGCGTCGGAGAAGAAGGTCGCGCGCCTTGTCGCCGGGGGCCACACCAACCGGTCGGCCGCCGACCTCCTCGTCGTCTCCCCGCACACGGTCAACACCCACCTGACCTCCGTCTTCCGCAAGCTGTCGGTCAACTCCCGGGTCCAGCTCGCCAATCTGGTCCTGGCCTTGCCCGAGGACTGAGCGGGCCTGTTGGTACGTTCACGCGATGCTCCGCCGTACCGCGATGCGCTTGGCTGGCAGCCTCCACACTCAGTCGGAGGTCACCGACATGCACCAACCCACCCCCGTACCGCCAACCATCGTGCTCGTACATGGGGCGTTCACGGATGCCTCATCCTGGGCGGGGGTCATCAGCCTCCTTCGCGCCGCCGGATCAAGAGTGTGCGCCCCGGCGAATCCGCTGCGCGGTCTGACGCAGGATGCCGCCTACATCAGGAGCGTGGTGCGTGACGTCGGCGTCCCCGTCGTGCTCGTCGGCCACGGCTACGGTGGCGCGGTCATCACCCACGCCGCTACCGACGGCGACAATGTCGTGGCGTTGTGCTATGTCGCGGCGTTCGGCCTGGACGCCGGCGAGTGCCTCCTGGACATCACGAACCGCTTCGCCGCCATGCCGGTGGCTGATGCGATCTTCACCGCGGCCCTCCCCACCCTGTTTCCCGGCGGCTCGGACGCCGAGCTGTACATCCGCGAGGAACGGTTCCCGCAGGTGTACGCCGCCGACCTGCCGTCCCGCGTCAAGAATGTGATGTCCGTCGCGCAACGCCCGATCGCCCGGAGCGCGCTGACCGGTAGATCCGGCGCGCCGGCATGGGTCACCAAACCGTCCTGGTACGCCGTCGCGACCGCCGACCAGGTCCTCAACCCCACCGCTCAGCGCTTCATGGCACAGCGCATGGCGGCCACCGAACGCGTGCTGCACGGTTCGCACGCCGTTGTGCTGTCACAGCCCGGCGCCGTGGCGGCGATGATCCGGGAGGCCGCCGGACAGGACGCCGGTCGCGGCGACGGCAACGGGCTGCGACACACCCTCTGAGCAGGTGAAGGAAGGCATCGCCACCGGACACCGACAGGGCCTGTCGCGAAAGCGGATCCGGCCGGTGGCCGTCTCGTCTGACGACCACCGGACGCCTGGCCTTCGCACAAACGTTTACGCTCGTCGAGTCGCCGCAGGAGGTCCCGGACCACGCCTGTACCTTCCACCCGACACTTCGGCCACTCGTCTCACTCGGTAAAGGCACCGCCATGATCTCACCGGCCAGCCCCCCGGCGCGGCAGATCGCAGCCCTCTTGGGGAGCGTCGCCTTGATACTGGCTGCCACGGGGTGTGGCGGGGGAACCGGTGCCGGATCCGCCGCGGGCAAGGTCACCTCCATCACCGCACTTGACTACTACACCGACGAATCCGAGCACGCCCAATGGGGCGATCTGCTCACCAGATGCGGCAAAACCGTCGGCGTGAAGGTCGAGCAGACAAGCGTCCCGGCGGCATCGCTCGTCCCACAGGTCCTGCGGCAGGCCTCGTCGCGGACCCTTCCTGACCTGTTGATGCTGGACAACCCCGACATGCAGCAGATCGCGGCGAGCGGCGCGCTGGCCCCGCTGGACCAGTACGGCATCGACTCCAGCGGCTTCGACAAGGACATCCTGTCGGCGGGCACCTACAGAGGAAAGGTGTACGGACTGGCGCCCAACGTCAGCACGGTCGCCCTCTTCTACAACAAGGACATGCTTTCCGACGCCGGTGTCGCCGTGCCGAGGACCTGGGACGAGCTGAAGGCGGCGGCCGCCAAGCTGACCCGCCCGGGACGCTACGGCATGGCGGTCGACGCGAACGCCTCTTTTGAGGGCACCTGGCAGTTCCTGTCCTTCCTGTGGTCCAACGGCGGGGACGAGCAGCGGTTGGACACCCCGCGAGCCGCACAAGCACTCCAGCTGTGGGTCGACCTGGTGAAGAGCGGATCCATGTCGAAGTCAGTGCTGAACTGGACGCAGGCCGACGTCCACGATCAGTTCGTCGCCGGCAAGACAGCCATGATGGTCAACGGCCCCTGGCGGATCCCCTCTCTGAACAAAGCCAAGAACCTGCACTGGGGGGTCGCTTCCATCCCTGTTCCTCAGACGGGGCAGACTCCTGTCACACCGCTCGGTGGCGAGGTGTGGACAGTTCCGCAGAGCGCTTCCAAGGCCCGGCAGGAGAAGGCCGCCCAGGTCCTCGCCTGCCTGAACAACTCCACGAACATGCTCACCCTGGCCGAGCAGCACTTCACCGTGCCCTCCCGCTCCGCGGTCGCCTCCGAGTACGCCGACCGGGTCCCGTCGATGGCTGCCTTTGTCAAAAGCGTCGCGGGGGCCCGGGCCCGTACCAGCGAACTCGGCGTCAGGTGGCCCCAGGCAGCGACCGGGATATACACCGCGATCCAGTCCGCGGTGACGGGTGAGCGAACACCGGAGGAAGCGCTCAAGCGTGCGCAGCGAATCGCGACCGGTGACTGACCTGCCTCCGGATGAGCATCAGGCGAGAAGCGGCGCCGTCACCCCGGGAACGGCCACCACCGTTCTGGCCTCCGTACCGGCGGCCGTGCTCCTGGTCGTCGCTCGGCGCCATGTCGCCGTCGCCAACGGCGGAGCCGTCAAGCGAGAGACGGTCCCGCCTCCGCATCGCGGACCCGCGCCTCTGACCAAGGCCCGGTCCGGTCGGTCTTCGTGGACAAGTCCGGACAGTACCTAGCGGATTCACGCGATGTGTAAGCCCGGTCCCGCTGGCACGGTGTTGCCAAAGCACTGCCGCTGAAGGGGGACATCATGTCGCCGGATTCATCGCGCCTGGAGCCTGACCAACTCCCGGGCACCCTTTACACCACCGACTCTCTGCCCACCCACCGCAGACGGGCGTACTGGTGCGAATCACTGTCCCGTACGTTCGGCTCCGTCGGCACCACCGTCCCCGACGAGGTGTATTCCGGCAAGATCCGCACCGTACCGCTCGGCCGGCTGCGGGCCGTCACCGTGGACGCCGACCGCCTGTCCGCCCTGCGAACTCGCCGACTGATCGCGCAAGGCGGCGACGACGAGTACGTGGTCGTCAAACTGCTGGACAGAGGAGTCGCCCGGCTGGAGCAGGACGGCCGTGAAGCGCTCCTTGGGCCCGGGGACGTCTTCGTCTACGACAGAGCGCGCCCCTTCCGGCTGCACTTTCCCCAGTCCTTCCGCACGAAGTCCCTCGTGCTGCCGAGAGACATTCTCGGTCTGAGCGAGCCCGACGTGACGCGCGTCACCGCGACCCCGATCGGGCCCGACTCACCCATGGGTGGGCTGCTGTCGCCCTTTCTGGCCGGGCTGGTGGACAGCGCGGGGACCTTCCCGCCACACACCGGTGAACTGATGGCCCGCAACATCGTGGACCTGCTCGGCGTACTGGCCCACGAGGGGCTCGGCCGGACGAACGCGGACACGCCCGGCGCGAACCGGGCACTGCTGCTGCGGATCCAGGCGTTCATCGACCGTCACCTCGCGGACCCCGATCTGACCCCGCAGGTCATAGCCCGCGTCCACCGCATATCCCTCCGCCATCTGCACAGGCTGTTCGAGAGCGAAGACGTCACTGTCGGCCGGTGGGTCCAGCGGCGTCGTCTGGAAGAGTGCGGACGCGATCTGGTGCGCCGCGCGAATAGCTCCACCATCGCCGCGGTGGCGCACCGATGGGGCTTCACCAGCGCACCGCATTTCAGCCGGGTGTTCCGGGCGGCCTATGGGATGTCTCCCCGTGAATGGCGCGACACCCAGAGCTTGACGCTGCACACCCCGTCATCCACAGAGCTCATGGATACCTGAGGCCGGTGCCCTGTTCTTCCTCAGGACACATACCGTGCATTCCTCGACAAGATGCATCCATCACGCGGTTTTAGGGTCATTCGCAGGGAATCTTCTTCTGTAGCCATTGAAATGAGGGATGAAATGATCCAGCCTCTTCCCTCAGTTATGTGCATGGTAACGGTGTATGTCCGCGTCCCGGACGAACTGCCGACCCCGCTGCCCGCGGAGCTGCACTACGACATGGCCGACCCCTACGCCGTCCGGCTTTCCATCGGCGCACCAGCGGCCCGGCCCGTGAACTGGGTGTTCGCCCGCTCGCTGCTCATGGAGGGCATGCACCGGCCTACGGGTACCGGCGACGTTCTGGTGATCCCCCCGCACCGTTGCCATACGGGCTTGCTACGCGTCGTCCTGAGATCTGCCGCCGGCGCGGCGCTGGTCGACATCGCGGCGTCGGCGGTCGCCGCTTTTCTGCAAGGAACGGTCTCACGCGTGCCCCCGGGGACGGAAAGCCTTCACATCGACATGGACCGTGCCCTTGCCGAGCTCATGGGCAGACGAGACTGAGGCACATCCGACTGGGCGGAGTGCCGGGGAAATCCGCCTTGGCCGGTGGGTGTCTCAGGCGCCGTGAAACAAAGCCGCCGCCACCGTAAGGGAGTTGGCGGAAGCCGGTTGACCGACAGCGCACCGCCGGTGGCTCCTGAGCGCACCGGACGCCGATGTCACGCGACCAACGGATCAGCCGCCCGGTGTACCTCTCCTGCCCGGCAGCGCACTGCTTTCGGTCCAGGAGCGAACTGCGTCCGCGTCGCATCCCGCGCATTGCGCTGCGAGGACACAAGCGATGCGCCCGGAGGCAATGGATGCCCAGCGACCGGTCCTATGGTGATCTCGGGAGCCGGAGATTCCGAGACCGTCCCGGAATGCGGGGCCGCCGTTTCGGCCCGAGTCGTACACGAAGAGGGCAAGGCGTGGCCACAAGCTCCGTCAAGCTCCGCCCGGCCTCTCCAGACCCAAGGCCTCGTACACCGTCATGGTGAGCAGCCGGTCGCCTCACGGGCCTCAGCCTGGAGGACGCCCACGCACTGGGCCATTTTCCCGTCGGCCGTGACGCCTCAAAGGGCCCCCGCAGGCGGGCCATTCCGCCAGGCCGCCGGGCCGATCGTTATCAACCGAGGGGAAACACCATGGCCTCGCCCGCAGTGGTGGAGATCTCTCGATGGCAGTTCGCCATCACCGCGGTCTTTCACATGAGCTTTCCCGCACTGACCGTCGGACTCTCCATCTTCTTGGCCGTGATGTACACGGTCTACCTCAGGACCGGGAACCCGCTGTATCTCCAGATATTCCGTTTCTGGAAGAAGATATTCGCCGTCGGATTCGGCCTCGGTGTAGTCGCAGGAACCGTCATGACATTCGAGTTCGGCCTCAACTGGGGCAGATATGCTCATGCGGTCGGTCCGATCCTCGGTGTCACGATCGGCATGGAGGTCATCACGGCCTTCTTTCTGGAGGCCGGATTCATCGGCATCATGCTGTACGGCGAAGGCCGGGTACGTCCCCGGACGATGGCGTTCGCCTGCTGGATGCTCGTCGTCGGCACCCTGCTGTCCACGACGTGGATCCTGTCGGCCAACAGCTGGATGCAGGACCCCGTGGGTTTCACCGAGGTCGGCGGCCAGTTCCGGGCGAACGACTGGTGGCACGTGCTGTTCAATCCGGCGTTCACCTACCGGTACCCGCACATCCTGCTCGCGGTGCTGATAAGCGCCAGTTGGTTCATCGGCGGAATCGCCGCCTGGTACCTGGTCAAGCAGCGTGCTCTGCCCTTCGCGCGCCGCACCCTGTCCATCGCCCTGGGAGTGCTGGCCATCCTGATGCCCGTACAGCTGTACGTCGGTGATGCGACCGCGGCGTTCATGGGTGTGCACCAGCCGGCGAAACTGCAGGCATTCGAAGGCAACTGGAAGACCGACAACAACGGCTACAACCTGCTCGTGGTGCCCGACACGGACAAGGCCGAGAACGAGTTCCATGTCGAGATACCGCACCTGGGCGCCGTCATTGGCAAGGACCTGTCCGGACAGGCGAACGTCCCCGGACTGCTGCAGACGCCCAAGGACGAGCGCCCCAACATGTGGTCCGCTTTCTACGGTTTCCGGGCGATGTATTTCAGCGCTCTGCTGATGTTCGGCATGGCGTTCGCCGGACTGGTGTTGCGGCTGCGCGGCAGGCTGTACACAGCCCGGAGGTTCCACCGGCTGATGGTCTGGATGGCCCCCGCCGGTGTCCTGGCCATCAGCGGCGGCTGGATCACCGCCGAGACCGGTCGGCAGCCCTGGGTCGTCTACGGCCTGATCCGCACCAGTGACGCCGTCTCCCACCTCTCCCTCGGCGCGGCGATCGCCAGTCTCACCGGCTTCGTCACCGTCTACGCGCTGCTGCTCGGGCTGTGGATCCGCTACATCGTCCGCACGGTGCGGAGCGGCCCCGAAGAGCTGGTGACCGACGACGACACCACCGTCCGCCCCACGGAGATCAGCCATGCTTGAGTACGCGTCATACGCTCTGGTCCTGTTCGCGCTCGGCGCCTATGTGCTGCTCGACGGCTACGACCTGGGCATTGGCATCCTGAGCCTGTTCGACCGCAGCGACCGGCGGCGCAAGGAGTACAGCGAGCTGATCGCGACCGCCTGGGACGCCAATGAGAGCTGGATCATCCTGGCGGGCGTCGTGCTGTGGGCGGGCCTGCCCGGTGTCTACGCCACCGTGCTACCAGGCGTCTACCTGCCGCTCGTGGTCATGCTGCTCGCCATCGTGATGCGCGGCACAGCCATCGAGCTGCAGAGCGCCGCCCCCGGCTACCGGCGCGGCTGGGGCCTCGTCTTCGGCCTCTCATCGCTGGTGGCCGCTCTGTGCCAGGGCCTCGTGGGCGGGGCCGTCCTGTCCGGACTGCCCCACCGCGGCGGGGAGTTCACCGGGGGCACCTGGGACTGGCTGACGCCCTACAGCGTGCTGAGCGCCCTGGGGCTCACGGCCGTCTACCTGTTGGCGGGTGCCGCATGGCTACAGGACAAGACCACGGGTACCGCCCACGAGCGGGCGGGCCGACTGGGCCGACCGCTGCTTCTGGTGGTCACGGCGAGCGCTGTCGTCCTGGCGTTCGGGCTGCGGCTCGCCGACCCGCAGCACCTGCGCTTCGACCAACCGCTCCGCGCGGCGCTGTTCGGCCTCGCGGTGGCGGTGGCCGTGACATGCGGGGCGATCGCGTGGTACGGCTTCGGCCGCCGGCCGGACTGGCGTCCGTTCGCAGCCGTGGCCGGTGCGGAGGCCGCGGGCCTGCTCGCCCTTGTCGCCGCCACCGCGCCCGTCGTCGTCCCACCCGACCTGACCGTGCACGCGGCCGCCGGCCCCCACGGGACACAGCTCTTCCTGCTCATCGGAGTGGGCGGCTGCATACCGGTCGTCCTGGCCTACAACATCTACGCGTGGTGGGTGTTCCGCGGGAAGTTCGCCCAGCCGCCGGCCCCCACCGGCGCATCGGGCCCGTCCGGCGGCGCGGCCGCCGCCGAGCGGCCCACGGTGCGGGCGCCGGCCGAGGACAACGGTCCGTGGGCGGCCGTTGTCGGGCGACGCGTGCTCCTGACGCTGCTGGCCGTCGCGGTGGCCGCACTCTCGCAGGACGTCTTCGGCGGCGTACGGGCGTGGATCGGCCCGGCCGGGATCGCGGTGTGCTCCGTGACGGCACTCGCTGTGTGGATCCGGTCCGACCGCCGCTCCGCCGCCGCCGGCGAATTCGACCTCCGGGCAGCCGAGAAGTGAACGACATCGCCGGCCAGCTCGCCGGGCTCGGCCGGGACGACGAAGGTCAGCAGCGGACCGCCGGACCGCTCACCGCGTGGGCGGCGGTCGGCGAACCCGCGTTCCGGCGAGCCGGCACTCTGCGCGGGCTGGCGGCCGTGGGCCATGTGCTGTGGGCCGCGGGGCTGGGCCGGGCGGCCCAGGCCGCGTTGCGGGCCCCGCACGGGGGCGTGGCTCTGGCTCCGGTGCTCTCCAGTGCGGCTCTGGTCGCCGCCGGGCTGCTGCTGCGCACGGTCCTGCTCGCGGCGGCCGACCGGGTCGCCGACAACGGGGCGGCCGCGGTCCAGGACCACCTGCGCGCCCGCCTGCTCCTGGCCGCACTCCCGACGACGGGCACTCCACCCGAGGAGGTGTCCGACGCCGCTCTCGGTGAGGCGCTCGACAGCGAGGTGGGCCGGCTGACCCAGTGGCTGACGACGTACGTCCCCGCCCGGCGCGCGATGCTGCTGGGAAGCGGCATCATCCTGGCCGCCGTGCTGGTGGGCAGTTGGGCCGTCGCACTGCTGTTGGCGCTGGCGACCCCGTTGCTGCCGTTCAACCTGAAGGTGATCGGCATGGGTACCCGCGCCGCCGTGCACGCCCAGCTCACTGCCACCCGGAGGCTGAGCACTCACCTGCTGGATCAGCTCCGCGGACTGCCCACGCTCGTCGGCCTGGGGGCCGGGGAGGAGGCGGTGCGCGAAACCGAGGCGGCCGACAGGGAACTGGCCGAGCGCACCCACACCGTGCTGCGGGTGGCCTTCCTCTCGACCGCCTGGATCGAACTCCTCATCACCGTGGCCATGGCCGTTGTCGCCACGTACTGCGGGCTCGCCCTGCTCGGCTACCTCGACCTGCCGGTGGTCCCCTCCACCATGAGCCTGGGCACCGCGCTCTTCGTACTCGTCCTGACCCCGGCGTACTTCGCCCCTGCCAGGGAACTCGCCCGCGGCTACCACGCCCGTGCCGAGGCGTCCGCGGCTGCCGAACTGATCTTGGAAATCATCGACCGGGCTCCGGCCGCACCGGCCATCACTCCCCCGGCCCGCGTGCCCGCCGCGCGGTGTCCGAGCCTGCCGGACCCGGCCGGCGTGATCGTGGAGGAGGTGACGGTGCGGTATCCGGGTCGCGACGACGTGGCCCTGGACGACGTCAACCTGACCGTGCGGCCCGGTTCGGTCGTGGCCATCAGCGGGCCCAGCGGCGCCGGAAAGACCACGCTGCTCTCCGTGGTGGCAGGCCTGCGCGAACCGGACCGCGGGCGGTGTCTGCACACCACCGGTCCCAGAATCCTGCCCGCATCACCCTCTCTGACGGCGTGGGCCGGCCAGCCCTCCTATCTCCTCCCGGGCACGCTGCGCGACAACCTGCTGCTGGCCCGGCGCGACGCCGACGACGAGCAACTGACCGCGGCGTTCGGGACACTGGGCTTCGAGGATCTGCTGGCCGCGCTTCCGCAGGGCCTGGGGACCCGGGTCGGAGAACGCGGTTATGGGATGTCCTCCGGGCAGACGCAGCAATTGGTGCTGGTCCGGGCACTGCTCCGCGACACACCGCTGCTGTGCCTGGACGAACCCACCGCCCATCTGGACCCGGGCGCCGAGGCCCGCGTCATCGGCGCCATCGGAACGCTCGCGCGCAGCCGCACCGTGCTGCTCACGACACACAGCCGGGCACTGCTCGACATCGCCGACGACGTCGTGCGGCTGAGCCAGGGACGAGTGTCCCGGACCAGGGAGACACGGTGAGCGCGTTCAGACTGCTGTGGACGGTGGCGGACCACCGGGCACGCCGAGACCTGCTCTTCGCAGCGGTGCTCGCCGGAACCGCCGAACTCTGCGCCGCCGGACTGCTGGGGGTGTCCGGCTGGTTTCTGACTTCCTGCGCCGTGGTCACCGCACAGGCGAACACCACCTGGTCGTGGATGTACCCCTCGGGGACGGTCCGAGCACTGGCGCTGGGCCGCACCGGTCTGCGCTACGGGGAGCGTCTGGTCAGCCATGGCGCCCTGCTCGGCGCGACCGTCTCGCTGCGCTCACGGATGGTTCGCGCCGCGACCACCGTGCCGGCGCGCGAACTGCGCGACCAACGTGACGGCGTCCTGATGACCCGGCTCACCAGCGACGTCGGCGCGGTGGGCGGGATAGCCGGCCAGGTCGTCCCGCCGCTGGCCGGAATCGGTGTGACCGTCACCGTCGTCGTCACGCTGCTGCTGGTGGCAAGCCCGCCGGCCGGCGCGGCCGAACTGCTGCTGCTCGCCTTCTCGGCGGCCACCGCCGTAACCGCGGAGAAAGCGAACAGCAGCCACCAGCGGACGGCCGCGGTGGCCCGTGCCGCCGCACGCACCGCGTTGCTCAGCGCCCGCTCCGCTCTTCCGGAATTGCGCTGCCTGGACGCCGTCGACCTGGTCCGCGGTCAGGTCGCCGAGGCGGTCGGCCGGGCCCGGCGGGCCGAGGCCGAGGCCGCGTCGCTGATGCGCCGGACCCGGCTGCTGCTGCGGCTGCTGGCCATGGCCGGTCAGACAGCGGTGCTGGTCCTGGCGTTGTCCGGCCCCGTCCTCACCCAGCCGGCCGCCGACGCCATCGGCGAGGTGCTGCTGGTCGCAGCCGCTTACGAGCTGATGGAGACACTGCCCCAGGTGCTCCGCGACCACGGCCTGGCAGCCGATGCCGCCCGGCGACTGACGGATCTGGCGAGCCGCGCGCTCCCCAAGGGGCCGGGACCCGCGTCTTGTGCGACTCCGCCGCTCGCGGGGCCGAAAACACTGGTGGTCCACCACGTGCCCGTGGGCGGCGGCGACGACCGCACCTGGTGGTCCGCGGTGATCGAGCCACGCGGTGTCATCGTCGTCACCGGGCCCAACGGCAGTGGGAAAAGCACCCTGTTGGAGACACTGGCAGGACGCATCGCTCCCGCCGCGCCCGGATCGGTGCTGCTCGACGGTGTGCCCATCGAGTCCCTGCCCGCCAGGATGATCGCCGATACGCTCACTCTCGTCGAGGCGGAAGACTGGATCGCCGACGCGACCGTCGCCGAGAACCTCCGGCAGGCCGCTCCGGGCTCGGACGACGACACACTCCGGGCCGCGCTCGCGGCAGCGGCCCTGGAGGGGCTACCCCTTCACACTCCGGCGGGCCCGCTGGGCAGTGCGCTCTCGCAGGGCCAGCGACGCCGCTTGGTGATCGCGAGAGCGGTCCTGCGGGCGCCCGCGGTCCTCCTGCTCGACGAGCCGACGGCAGGCCTCGACGACCGTACGGCGGTGCGGATGCTGACGGGCGTCCGCCGCGCCCTGCC
This sequence comes from Streptomyces sp. AK02-01A, assembly GCF_033795305.1. Taxonomy (NCBI): domain Bacteria; kingdom Bacillati; phylum Actinomycetota; class Actinomycetes; order Kitasatosporales; family Streptomycetaceae; genus Streptomyces; species Streptomyces sp. AK02-01A. The sequence continues at coordinate 184,043 of NZ_JARBAE010000006.1, read as the reverse complement.
CGACAGCGCCCTGGTGATCGCCCTACCGGACCGGTTCGACGACCGGATACCCTTCGCCGCATCCCACATCCTGCGGCTGAAGCCACTCCCCTGAGGGCTGTCCGGGCGGGCGCGCGACGACAGCTACGGCACCTCGCCCGCATGGTCTCCGTACGGCGGCCGCTGCCGGGGGCCGGCGGTCGCCGCCCGGGTGCGGGATGGAAGTCCCGGCTTTCTCCTCGCCCTTCAGCAGCGGTCGCCCGGGGCGTGTGCTGTGCGGGATGCCGAAGCCAGTGCCGATGTACGTGCACAACTCAGCCGGCGGCACGCGGCCTGGTGAACGCGGTGTCGGCCCCTCACCCGAATCGCGGATGAGGGGCCGACGCCGCGTTCACGACTGCGGCTTGGTCCAGGCGGCGTTGGAGGCCGAGAGGCGATGGGTGGCTATGGAAGTCACCGCGAGCAGCACCAGCACCAGGCCCAGGGTGAAGCCGAGTCCGGCGTTCTGCAGGAGCTCGGCACCGGCGAGGGCTCCGAGGAACATGACCAGGACGGACAGGATCCGTCGGCCGGGCCGGGGCGCCGTCCCGCCGGCCGGAGTGGAGTCCGCGGCCAGTCCCGTCAGAGTGAGGGTCAGGACGGTCGTGGTCAGGTCGGGTACGCCGAGTCGCCGGGCGACCGCGTTCTGCGTTCCCATGGCGAGGCCGAGGAGCACGATCAGGGCGTACTGGACCGTGGTGGTCACTCTGCCGTCGGTCACCGCGGCTGTGATGACGGCCACGGTGACGAGCCCGACCTGCAGTGCCGTGGCAAGGGTCAGCAGCCGCCCGCGGTGTGCCGCGAACCGGGTGCCGACCCGTCCTCCCATCAGCGCGCCGACGAGGAACGAGGCTATCGCGACGATGGAGGCGAGCGCGGACAGGCCCTTGGCGCCCGCCAGGGCGAACCCGAGGAAGACGACGTTGCCGGTCATGTTGGCGACGAAGACGTGCCCGAGCGCCAGGTAGCTCACGGCGTCGACGAGACCGGTCACCGCGGTCAGCGTCAGCATGAGGGGTGGCAGCGGGCCGTGCCGGTCTCCGCTGGGCGGGACGAGCGTGCGGACCACGTCAGTCAGCAGCTTGTGCATGGGGAGTCCTTCGATCGGGAGCGGGCGTGCGGTGCAGTACCACTCGGGTGAGCAGTCCGCTGACCGGGCCGATCACGATGACCGCGAGGGAGACCCACAGCGGCCAAGGTGTCAGCCCGAGAACGTGGTCGGCCGACCAGCGGCCGGGGCCGGTCAGGGCCAGCACCGCGGAGACGGCTACGAGGACCAGCGGGTACTCGTAGCCGTCGTCCTGCACCCAGAGCCCGTTGTGCCACTTGACGGTGCTCGCGACCGTCATCACCCCCATGGCGGCCATCGCCGCCGCGGGGGTGAGCAGTCCGATCGCCAGGAACAGGCCGGCGCCGACCTGGCTGCCGCCCGCGGCGAGAGCGGTGAGCCGGCCACCGCGGAATCCGTCGTGCCGGAACTCCTCGGTTCCGCCTGACAAGCCCTTGCCTCCCAGCCGGAAACTGACCTTCTGCATTCCGTGTCCGGCGATGAGAAGGCCCGCTACCAGCCGGAGGACCAACAGTCCGGTGTCCATACGCGTTCCTGCCTGTCTCTGGCGTCCGTCGACGACCGTGTGAAGAGGTCAGCCGGCCGCGTGGGCGCCGATGAAGGCCTGCGCGTACACCAGGCCGAGCCCGTAGGCGCCGCCGTTCTCCTTCACCACCTGCGTCACGGCGCCGTACGTCTCGGTACGGGCCCAGTCGCGCTGGAGCTCCAGCAGCACCTGCACCCAGGTCACCGGGATCGCGCCGGCCTGGACTGTGCGCTGGATGGCGTATTCGTGGGCCTGCGGGCTGACGCCGCCGGACGCGTCGGTGACCACGTAGACCTCGTAGCCCTGGGCGAGCGCGGAGAGCGTGGGCAGGACGACACAGACCTCGGTCCACAAACCGGCGATGACGAGCTTCTTGCGACCGGTCGCCTTGACCGCCTCGACGAAGGCGGCGTCCTCCCAGGCGTTCATCGTGCTGCGGTCGATGATCTCCTGGCCGGGGAAGACCTCGGCAAGCTGGGGCATGATCGGACCGGAGAAGGACTCGGCGGCCACGGTGCTCAGCACGACCGGCACGTCGAACACCTTGGCGGTCTTCGCCAGGCCCACCGTCGAGTTGATGATCGCGGTGCGGTCGCCGCTGCCGGTACCGAAGAACATCTGCGGCTGGTGGTCCACGAACAGGACCGCGCAGTTGTCCGGGGTCAGCAGGTCCGGGCTGGGGGCCGCGGTGACATCGGAGATGTTGACCATGAGAGAGCCTTCCAATTGTGTTGTGATCACGGATGGGCGTCCGCTTCTGAGAGCAACCGCCCGGCGGGCGGCGCGAGTTGGGGTGGTGCCGGGACAGGCGGTTCGTGACCGGGCCCGTCCCGGGAGATCACAGGAAGAAGCAGGGGTCGAACAGCGTGCTCGCGGGCTCACGGGTGAGACCGCGGCGGGCGCGCCACTGGCGGTGCTGCTCGGACTCGGCGACCGCCTGGCCGAGCAACTCGGCTTGGCGCGTGCCCGTCAGGCCGGCTCGGGGCGTGGCCTGGTAGCCACCGAAGTACGCCACCGGGCTCCAGCCCGGACTGACCGGCGGCAGTTCCTCGTCCAGGCCCTCGTACTCGGCGGTGGCGTAGACGATCCGGCCGCCGACAACGGTCAGCAGGGACTCGATGTGCGCGATGTCCGGCTCGGGCACGGTGAAGTAGTCCTCGGACAGGACCGCGAGGTCGCCGAGGTAGCCCGGCCGCAGGACGCCCTTGACACTCGCCTCGCCGGTCAGCGCCGCACCGGCCTCGGTGAACATCGACAGCGCCGTCCGCCGGTCGACCCGGTTGTGCGGCGGTCGGACGACGAGGTCGCCGACGGTGCGGCCGGTGATAAGCCAGTGCAGGGCGATCCACGGGTTGTAGGTGGAGATCCGGGTGGCGTCGGTCCCGCCGCCGACGGTCAGGCCGCGTTCCAGCATGGCCCGGATCGGAGGCGCGTCCGCGGCGGCACCGGGGCCGTAGCGGCGTACGAACGCCTCGCCCTGGAAGGACAGCCGGTTCTGCACGGACATGGCGCCGCCGAGGGCGGCGACGCGATCGAGACTGTCCGCGGAGGCGGTCTCCGCGTGGTCGAACAGCCACCGATTTCCGGCCGGGAAGAGCCCTTCCGCGGCAAGCTTCTCGAATACCGCGAGATCTCGGCGGATGGTCTCGTCATAGGTGGCGTGCAGCCTGAATCCCCAGCCGTTCTCCATGAGGAGACGTACGGCCTTCTCGAATTGCTCTTCGTAGTCGGCGAGTTCCGGTCGCGGCTCGGCGAAGTTCTCGAAATCCGCCGCCGCCCAGGTGAGGTTCTCTCCGGCACCGTTGAGGCGCAGCCACTCGTCCCCGTCCTCGGGTCTGGCCATTTCGATCCAGCGGGTGAGATCGTCGATCTCCTGGCCCGCGGTCTGTGGGAACAGGTGATAGGCGATGCGCAGCGACAGTTGACCGGCCTTGGCCAGTTCGATGACCGTGCTGTAGTTGTCGGGGAAGTTCTGGAACCCTCCGGCCGCGTCTATCGCCGACGTGAGGCCAAACCTGTTCAGCTCCCGCAGGAAATGACGGGTCGAGGTCTTCTTGTCCTCGCCCTCCAGCACCGGAGCGTTGGCCAGGGTCGAGTAGAGGATCAGGGCACTGGGAGCGGCCAGCAGCATGCCCGTGGGCTCACCGTCCCGGCCCCGCACGATCTGGCCGCCCTTGGGGTCGGGGGTATCCCGGGTGAATCCGGCGGCCTTGAGCGCCGCCCGGTTGAGCACCGCGGACTGGTACAGGTGCAGAACGAACACCGGGACGTCCGGCGCGGCGGCGTTCAGCTCGGCGACGGTCGGCAGCCGCCGCTCGGCGAACTGCTCGGCAGACCATCCGCCCACCACCCGCACCCACTGGCCCTTGGGAGTGCGCGCCGCCTGCTCGCGCAGCATCGCCAGGCCCTGGCGCAGCGTGGCGACACCGTCCCACCGCAGCTCCAGTACGTAGTTGAGTCCGCCTCGGATGACATGCGCGTGGGCGTCGTTGAGGCCGGGCACCATCCGACGGCCGAGGGCGTCGACCACCTTTGTGGCAGGGCCGACCTGAGAGGCCACGTCGTTGTCGTCGCCGACAACCGTGATGACACCATCGCGGATGGCGATCGCCTCGGCCTGCGGGCGGCCCGGGTCTCCTGTGTGGATCTTCGCGTTGCGGACCACGAGGTCCGCGGCGTTGTCGGTGGCGTGGGGAACCAGCCCACCGACCGGCATCGGGGACACCTTCGACAACCTCCTGCGGGATGAAAGGCGTCGATTTCATTCGGATCGACTGCCATACGCGTCGTCAGCGGCGGGCCGGAGAGAAGGCGGAGACGCGTGTTACCGCGCCCACGCTGAACTGATCCGCGTTCCGGGTGGGCTTTCTGCGCGATGCAGAGCCCCGGACCCGGTGACCCACAACTGCTGGCGACGCAAAGCTATTTCGAGCCGAAGCGTCTGTATGACCCGGCAGCGCACAGGCTGCGTTCCGACAGCGCACTGCCTCCCTCAGGACTGTCCCAACCGGCCAGGGTCCGCCGCGCGGGAAGGCTTGACCGAGAGCGAACGCGGGCGCGAACGCCGAGCACAGTGCGCTGACGGGTGCAAAGTCATGCGCTGCAGGACAAGCCGGTCCGCGTTCTCACACCTAGCGTCGCCCTGGTACGCACAGCACGGCACTGTGAAAGGCGGACCATGACCACCAATTCCAAGCCGGTGAACGGCAGCCAGCCCTGGCTGCACCAGAAAGGCCAGGTGATCCAGGAATTCGGGACCGTCAAGCAATTTCCGGTCGGCCTGACCTACGAGGCCCGGATGTATTCCTGCCAGCGTCTGAACAAGGTCCTGGCGGACACACAGATCCTCTACGGCCTCTACAAGAAGCACCATTGGCTGATGCGCGGCGCGACCTTCTACCAACTGCACCTGGTGCTGGACAAGCACGCGGGAGAACAACTGGAAATCATCGACACCATCGCCGAGCGCGTCCAGTCCCTGGGCGGCGTCGCGGTCGGAGATCCCCGGCATGTCGCGGAGATCACCTCGATCCCGCGGCCTCCGGACGGCGTTGAGGAGGTGCCCGCCATGCTCTCCCGGTTGCTGGAGGCCCACGAGGCCATCCTCATCGACGCCCACGACGCCTCGGCCCGGACCGCCGAGTGGGGTGACGACGGCACCATCGACCTGCTGGTGTCACAGGTGATCCGGAGCGGTGAACGGCAGGCGTGGTTCCTGGCCGAACATCTGGTCGACACGCCACTGGTCCGCGTCTGAGGAATGGCGGGCCGCCGTCAGCGTACATATGAGGGTGCCTGAGGAGGCATGACCCGGCAGCGCACGACGACGCTCCGCCTTCCGCATACGATGCGGCGAAGATCAGGAACCGTCGCCTTCGCACCAGACGGAGCGCTACTGAACCGGGAGCGGATGATGGATCTGCGGCAGATGGAGGTCGTCGTCTCGGTTGCGGAAGCGGGCGGTTTCACGGCGGCGGCAAGACGGCTGCACGTAGTCCAGTCCGCGGTGTCGAGCACGGTCCGGGCCCTCGAACGGGAACTGGGCACCCCTCTCTTCGACCGCACCACACACCATGTCGTGCTGACCCCGGCCGGGGAGGCGTTCGTACCCGCCGCACGCACGGTGCTCCGGGCCGCCGAACTGGCACGGGAGGCCGTCGATGCCGTACAGGGACAGCTACGCGGGCGAGTGACGGTCGGCACGATGCAAGGGGTGTGGGCGGGGCTCCATCACGCCCTCGCCGCACTACGGGCGGAGCATCCGGGCGTGGTCGTACAGTTGCGGCAGGCGGCGGTCGCCGACATCCGGCAGGCACTGCGCGAGGGCACGGTGGACCTGGCCGTGGTGGCGCTCGACCGCCAGCAGCAGCGCGGGCTGGTGACCAGGCTGCTGTCCCGCGAGGACATGGTGTTGTTGGCGTCGTCCCGGCGGGTGCTCGCCGGGACGTCGCCGAACGGCGAGGTACGGCTCGGCGACATCGCCCAGCTACCTCAGGTCGAATTCCCACCCGGCTGGGCCATCCGCTACGCGGTCGACCGGGCCTTCCGGGCCGCGGGTGTCGACCGCGGCACGACGTTCGAGGTCAACGACATCGTCGCGGCAGCCGAACTGGTCCGCAATGATCTGGGCGTCTGCATCATGCCGAAGTCGATCGCGGACCGCTTCCCCGATCTGCCCCAGCATCGGTTCGACCGGTACGCGCCGAACTGGAAGATCATGGTGGTACGACCTCCCGGCGAAGCACCGCTGGCGGTCGCCGCGCTGCTGCGTCACATCACTTGACGGAGACCGGGACACCTGTCGGCCATCCCCACCGTCACAACGTTGGCGTCATGCCTGGCTGGTCTGTCCGTGCACTGAATTCGTCCTCACAGCGCACCGATATGTCCTCGTCAGCCGGCACTCGGGTACGGCTGCCGCCTTCCGTGCGCTGTCGGTACAGCGGTCGTACGCGCACGGGCCATTACTACCCCTACCGTGGTTCTACGGCGTGTTTCGAAAGCCCCGCCTGGCTCGCAACGCCTGGCACGCACGCTCGCCGAGTTGCCGGAGTCGTCCCAGTACGTCCAGTACGCGAACGATCCTCCGCCTTGCGATCGCACGCACCAGACGCCGCGAGCCCCGCCCCAGGGGGCGGACGGCGCTACTTTCGAAACGCGCCCTAGCGTGGGTCGGCCCTTGGCGCTTCCTGGAACTCATTTCTTGGAACTCACCGGCAAACCTGTGGTTCCCGGCACCCACAACGTCACCGGCTTGTCACCTGGGCACAGTTGAGGAGGCCGGTCGCACACACGGAGGATCTGGTACATGAGCGATGTCGAGCAGCCCTCGGGGCGGCACCACGGATACGTCCGGGAAGTAGTCGAACGGATCAGCGAGCACCACAACCGTGCCGTCCAGCGGCGCGAGGAAGAGGAACTGGCCGAGGTGGTCGGTGAGGCCGCTTTCGACATGGGCGCCGACATAGGACATCCGACAGTGCGGCACACAGCGGTCGGCTACGACGTCGACGCCGACCTCGGGATCGAGAAGGAGCCGCCGGAACTGCGCGCATAGACCCTCCGGATCGCGGGAAGGTCCAGTCCCAGCTCACGCAGGTCCGTATGAGGCCCAGGCAGCAAGGACGTCGAAGTCCATCGACGATGCCGATCCTCCGCCCTGCGATCGCACGCACCAGACACCGCGGGCCCCGCCCTCCGGGCGGACAGCTCCGCTTTCGAAACACGCCCTGGTTCGGAAGCGGCGGGCTGTCCGATAAATGATCATGCCGTGCTGCCGTGAAACCAGAAGGTGAGCGAGGCCAGGGGCGGTCCCGACCGTATCCAGACCAGCCTCGACCAGCACGAGGCCGCGCCCAGCAGCGCGGAGCCGGGAACGCGCGCCACACCGAACTCCGTACGCTGCCGGGCACGTCCGCATGCGTTCCCGGACAACGCGAGCCCCGGCGCAGGGCCTAACGTCGCCCCCGTAGGCACCCGCGCACACCCACGGCATACGCACGGTATCGCGGTGGTCCCGCTGCCGTGGCCATGACATCCGGTGTCCGTGCCCCCGAGGCGGCACATCGCGTCCAATCGAGGGGAATACACGCTCGATCCACGTTGTATAACGTTCAACTACTTACCAAGGGCGCACCCGAGCGCCGAAGACGACGGAGAGAGCTCGATCACGATGAGCAAGCCTTCACATAGCAGTCTCGAATGGACAGACCTGGACCAGCGGGCTGTTGACACTGCCCGCATCCTGGCGGCCGACGCCGTACAGAAGGTCGGGAACGGCCACCCCGGCACCGCGATGAGTCTGGCCCCTGCCGCGTACACGATCTTCCAGAAGGTGATGCGTTACGACCCGGCCGACGCGGGCTGGTTCGGCCGTGACCGGTTCGTCCTGTCCCCGGGACACACCTCGCTGACGCTCTACACTCAGCTCTTCCTCGCCGGGTTCGGTCTCGATCTGGACGATCTCAAGTCTTTCCGTACGCACCGTTCGCTCACACCTGGCCATCCCGAGCACGGTCACACCATCGGTGTGGAAACCACGACGGGCCCCCTCGGCCAAGGCGTCGCGAACGCCGTCGGCATGGCGATGGCCGCCCGTTACGAGCGCGGCCTGTTCGACCCGGACGCTCCCTCGAACGAGTCCCCTTTCGACCACACCATCTGGGCGATCATCTCCGACGGCGACCTTGAGGAGGGCGTCTCCGCCGAGGCATCCTCCCTCGCCGGACACCAGAAGCTCGGCAATCTCGTCTTCGTCTACGACGACAACCACATCTCCATCGAGGGCGACACCGCCACCGCGTTCTCCGAGGACGTGCTGAAGCGGTACGAGGCGTACGGCTGGCACACGCAGCGCATCGAGCCCACCGAGAGCGGCGACATCGATGTCCACGCGCTCTACGCGGCTCTCAAGGCGGCGCAGGCCGAGACCGAGCGACCCTCGATCATCGCCATGCGCACGATCATCGCCTGGCCCGCCCCGGGCGCCCAGAACACCGAGGCCGCGCACGGCTCCGCACTCGGCGCGGACGAGGTCGCGGCCACCAAGCGGGTCCTCGGATTCGACCCGGACAAGACCTTCGACGTCGCCGACGACGTCCTCGCTCACACTCGCGCGGCCCTGGACCGGGGCGCCGAAGCACACGCGGCCTGGGACAGTCGGATCGACAAGTGGCGCGGTGCCAACCCGGAGCGCGCGAAGCTCTTCGACCGCGTCGTGGCCGGTAAGCTGCCCGAGGGCTGGGAACACGCCCTGCCGGTCTTCGAACCCGGCAAGGCGGTCGCCACCCGGGCCGCCTCCGGCAAGGTGCTCCAGTCGCTCGGCGCGGTCCTGCCCGAGCTCTGGGGCGGCTCAGCCGACCTGGCCGGCTCGAACAACACCACCATCGACAAGACGTCGTCCTTCCTGCCCCAGGGCAACCCGCTGCCCGAGGCCGACCCGTACGGCCGTACGGTCCACTTCGGCATCCGCGAGTTCTCGATGGCCGCGGAGATGAACGGCGTCGCGCTGCACGGCAACACCCGTATCTACGGCGGCACCTTCCTGGTGTTCTCCGACTACATGCGCAACGCCGTCCGCATGGCCGCGCTGATGAAGCTTCCCGTGACATACGTGTGGACGCACGACTCCATCGGCCTCGGCGAGGACGGCCCGACCCACCAGCCGGTCGAACACCTTGCCTCGCTTCGCGCCATCCCCGGCCTGAACATCGTCCGTCCCGCCGACGCCAACGAGACCGCCATGGCCTGGGGCGAGATCCTCAAACGCCACGCCACCAACCCGGCCCCGCACGGCCTGGCCCTCACCCGCCAGGGCGTGCCGACGTACGCGCCCAACGAGGATGCCGCACGCGGCGGTTACGTCCTCCAGGACTCCTCCGACGGCACCCCGGCCGTCGTACTCATCGCCACCGGCTCCGAGGTCCAGCTCGCCGTCGCCGCCCGCGAACGTCTGGAGGCCGAGGGGATCGGCACCCGGGTCGTGTCGATGCCGTCCGTCGAGTGGTTCGAGGAGCAGCCGCGCGAGTACCGCGACAGCGTTCTGCCACCGTCCGTGAAGGCCCGCGTCGCGGTCGAGGCGGGCATCGGCCTGACGTGGCACAAGTACGTAGGTGACGCAGGGCGCATCGTCTCTCTCGAACACTTCGGCGCCTCCGCCGACGCCGAGACCCTGTTCGCCGAATTCGGCTTCACCCCCGAGAAGGTCGCCGCCGCCGCCCGAGAGTCGCTGGCTGCCGCGCGCGGTTGATCCGATCGCCAGAAAGAAGATGACCACCTTGACCGAAACCCTGTACGTCGACGGTCCGGTCGCTCCGAACACGGTGAACACCATGCCGGAGGCCACGGCCGCCGAGGACCACGGCCGGATCACCGGCAACACCATCACCGTCCCTTACAAGCAGACGCGCGCCGACCTCGACGCGGTCGAGAGGCCCGGAATCTCGTACGACGGAGTGGCGCGGCTTGTGGAGGACGAGAGCGTCGCGAAGTCCGAGCGGGCATGGAACGACTTGCTCGCCTCCACCGAGACCGAGCGCCTTGACTCCAAGGAGGCCTGACGTCATGCCACAAAACGTCACCGAAGGCTGGACCAACCCGCTGCGCTCCCCCGCGGACCGTCGCCTTCCCCGCATCGCCGGACCGTCCGGCCTCGTGATCTTCGGCGTCACCGGCGACCTGTCCCGCAAGAAGCTGATGCCGGCCGTCTACGACCTCGCCAACCGCGGTCTCCTGCCGCCGGGCTTCTCGCTGGTCGGTTTCGCTCGTCGCGAGTGGGAGCACCAGGACTTCGCCCAGATCGTCCACGACTCCGTACGCGAACACGCTCGGACCCCATTCCGCGAGGAGGTCTGGAACCAACTGTCCGAAGGGATGCGATTCATCCCCGGTGACTTCGGCGACGACGAGGCGTTCAAGAATCTGCGCGAGACGGTTGACGAGCTCGACGCGGCCCGGGGCACCAGCGGCAACTACGCCTTCTACCTCTCCGTTCCGCCGAAGTTCTTCCCCCAAGTGGTACGGCAGCTGAAGAGGCACGGCCTGTCCGATGCCCCCGAGGGTTCGTGGCGGCGTGCGGTCATCGAGAAACCCTTCGGCCACGACCTCACCAGCGCCAAGGAACTGAACCAGGTCGTCCATGAGGTCTTCCCTCCTGACCAGGTGTTCCGCATCGACCACTATCTGGGCAAGGAAACCGTCCAGAACATCCTGGCGCTGCGCTTCGCCAACCAGATGTTCGAGCCGATCTGGAACCGGTCCTTCATCGACCACGTGCAGATCACCATGGCCGAGGACATCGGCATCGGCGGCCGCGCCGGCTACTACGACGGCATCGGCTCGGCCAGGGACGTCATCCAGAACCACCTCCTCCAACTCCTCGCGCTGACCGCGATGGAGGAGCCCTCCGCCTTCGACGCCGAGTCCCTGGTCACGGAGAAACTGAAGGTCCTCAAGGCCGCCACGCTCCCCGACGACCTGGGCAAGCACACGGTGCGCGGGCAGTACGCCACCGGCTGGCAGGGCGGTGAGAAGGTCATCGGCTACCTCGAAGAGGATGGCATCGACCCCGCGTCGAAGACCGACACATACGCCGCGATCAAGCTGGAGATCGACAATCGGCGTTGGGCGGGCGTCCCCTTCTACCTGCGCACGGGCAAGCGGCTCGGGCGGCGCGTGACAGAGATCGCGGTCGTCCTCCAGCGCGCCCCGCACTCCCCGTTCGACTCGACGGCCACCGAGGAACTGGGCCAGAACGCGATCGTCATCCGCGTCCAGCCCGACGAGGGCGTTACCGTCCGCTTCGGCTCCAAGGTGCCGGGCACCTCGATGGAGATCCGCGACGTCACCATGGACTTCGCCTACGGCGAGTCCTTCACCGAGGAGAGCCCCGAGGCGTACGAGCGGCTGATCCTCGACGTCCTGCTCGGCGACGCCAATCTCTTCCCTCGCACCGAGGAGGTCGAGGAATCCTGGAAGATCCTCGATCCCATCGAGGAGTACTGGGAAAAGCACGGCACACCGGCCCAGTACGCCGCTGGAAGCTGGGGGCCTGTCGAGGCGGATCAGATGCTCGCACGAGACGGAAGAAGCTGGCGAAGGCCATGAACATCGAACTCCCGAACACCACAGCCGGCGAGATCAACAAAGCGTTGGTCCAGGCACGCCGGGCCAACGGCAGCCCTGCCGTCGGCATGGTGCTCAACCTGGTCATCGTCACGGACGAGGAGAACGCTCATGACGCGGTCAAGGCCGCGTCCGATGCCTCCCGCGAACACCCCTCCCGCATCCTGGCTGTCATCAAGCGCCCCACCCGCAGGGCACAGCGGCGCGGCGAGACCCGCCTGGACGCCGAAGTACAGGTCGGCAGCGACGCCGGCAACGCCGAGACCGTCCTCCTGCGGCTGTACGGCGAACTGACCGAAAACGCCGACTCTGCGGTCGTACCGCTGCTGCTGCCTGACACGCCGGTGGTCGTCTGGTGGCCGGTGGACGCCCCGGCCGCCCCGGCGAAGGATCCGCTCGGCGCCCTGGCGCAGCGCCGCATCACCGACTCGTACGCCGTCGAGGAACCCCTCAGGGAGCTGGCCGTACGCACCACCACGTACGCCCCCGGTGACACCGACCTCGCCTGGACCCGGCTCACTCCGTGGCGCTCGATGCTGGCGGCGGCGTTGGACCAGGCCCGCGCCACAGTGACCTGGGCGGTCGTGGAGAGCGAGGCCGAGAATCCCAGCGCCGAGCTGCTGGCCCGCTGGTTCGCCGACCGACTCGGCGTGCCGGTGCGACGCGTTGTGACCAAGGGCCCTGTCATCACCGGTGTGCGGTTGCGCACCGCCGACGGCGAGATCGTCATCGACCGCCCGGACGGGACCCTTGCCACCTTGTCCATCCCTCACCAGCCCACCCGCGCCCTCCCTTTGCGCGTCCGCGGCACGGCCGAGCTGATCGCCGAGGAACTGCGTCGTCTCGACCCGGACGAGGCTTACGCCGACGCCCTGAGCGCCACCGCCAGGGAGCTGAAGAACGATGTCTGACGCCGGGAGCAGCGATGTCCCCGGCCCGGAACGACAACGCCGCACGCCTCGGCCGCGAGCACAACGACGCCGACGTCATCAGCATCGGGCGCCCGGATGCACACCGTCGTGGCAGCCGGGCACCTGTGGGAGGTCGTCGTGAGGACCCCCTTCAGCCAGGACCCGGGCCACAGCCGTCGCATCGGCATGCTGACCGACCACGAACAGCACAGGAGTAACTGACATGCAGCTCGGACTCATTGGCCTCGGCAAGATGGGCGGCAACATGCGCGAGCGGATCCGCCGCGCCGGCCACACCGTCGTCGGCTACGACCACAACCCCGAACTCTCCGACGCCGACAGCTTGTCCGCACTGGTCGAGAAACTCGAAGCGCCACGTACGGTCTGGGTGATGGTTCCGGCCGGCGCCGCCACCCAGTCCGTCATCGACGAACTCGGAAAGCTCCTTGAGCCCGGCGATACCGTCGTCGACGGCGGCAACTCCCGCTGGACCGAGGACGAGAGACATGCCGCCGAACTGGGCGCCACGGGCATCGGCTTCGTCGACGCGGGTGTCTCCGGCGGCGTGTGGGGGCTGGAGAACGGCTACGCGCTGATGGTCGGCGGCGTCGCCGAGCACGTCGCCAGAGTCCAGCCGATCTTCGACGCGCTCAAGCCGGAGGGGCCGTACGGCTACGTCCACGCGGGCAACGTCGGCGCCGGGCACTTCTCCAAGATGGTCCACAACGGCATCGAGTACGCGATGATGCAGGCCTACGCCGAGGGCTGGGAGCTACTGGAGAAGGTCGATTCCGTCACCGACGTCCGCGAGGTCTTCCGCTCCTGGCGGGAAGGTACGGTCATCCGCTCCTGGCTGCTCGACCTCGCGGTCGACGCCCTCGACGAGGACGAGCATCTGGACGGACTCAAGGGCGTCGCCCAGGACTCCGGCGAGGGCCGCTGGACCGTTGAGGCGGCCATCGACCACGCTGTGCCGCTGCCCGCGATCACAGCCTCCCTCTTCGCCCGGTTCGCCTCGCGCCAAGAGGACTCCCCGCAGATGAAGATGATCGCGTCGCTGCGCAACCAGTTCGGCGGCCACGCGGTCGAGAACGCCAAGAACGCCAAGAACGCCAAGAACACGGACGGCGGTCGGTAACCATGCAGACTGACGGCCTCACGGTCGGCGTCGACCTCGGTGGCACCAAGATCGCCGCCGGGGTGGTGGACCCCAAGGGAGAGATCCTCTCAAGGGTCCGCGTCGTCACACCACATGACCCGAGCCTGATCGCCCGTGCCATCGCAAGCGCCGTGGAGCAGGTCCGCCAAGGCTGGGACGGCGTGCGGGCGGTGGGGGTCGGCGCCGCCGGCTACGTCGACCGGCAGCGCTCCACCGTCCGCTTCGCGCCCAACCTGGGCTGGCAGGACGAGCCCCTCCGGGAGATCGTCGAACGCGCCACCAAGCTGCCGGTCGTCGTCGAGAACGATGCCAATGCCGCCGCCTGGGGCGAGTTCGTGTACGGCGCGGGAGCCGACCACGAAGACATGGTCATGGTCACTGTCGGCACGGGACTGGGCGGTGGAATCATCACCGGAGGGCAGCTCTTCCGGGGCAGGTTCGGCATGGGCGGAGAGATCGGCCATTATCGGGCCGTACCGGATGGGCTTCCCTGTGGCTGCGGCCAGCACGGCTGCATCGAGCAGTACGCCTCCGGTGCCGCTCACACCCGTCGCGCCCGCGAAGCCGCCGCGACCGATCCCGGTCGCGCCGCCGCGCTCCTCGCTCTGGGCGACGGCAGTCCTGACGGCATCCACGGCCGGCACGTCACCGAGGCAGCGATGGCCGGGGACCCGCTCGCCCTGGAGCTCTTCGAGGAGACCGGCCGCTGGGTCGGGCAGGCACTCGCCGACCTGGCGTCCATCCTTGACCCAGCCGTTTTCGTCATCGGTGGTGGCCTCGGCGAGACCGGTGAGCTGATCGCCCGCCCCGCCGAGGCCTCGTACCGCAAGGCACTCGGTGGTGGAGACCACCGCGTGTACGCCGACGTCGTCACCGCCACCGTCGGACAGGAGGTCGGCCTCATCGGCGCTGCCAACCTGGCCCGATACCGCTGACATCCGCCTTCAAGCGCGCTGGTGTGGCCGGCACCAGCGCGCCCTCAGGGATGCCCCGGCGCCCGCTTCCGGGAGAGCGTGAGCGGCTCCACGGAAGATTCATCAGCCTGATCCAAGACCCCTGGGCGCACGGGAATCCAAACACATGGTTTACAGTTCAACGAGATGGTTGAAATATCAACCACTTGCTCGCGGCTCTCCGCCGACCACGGCCGGCGCCCGCGACCGCACCTCACTACATCCACTACTGGAGATCCACATCATGGCTTCGCCCGTCAAGCTCGCTGTCATCTACTACTCGTCCACCGGCTTCAGCGCCAAGATCGCAAAGGAGATCAGCGACGCGGCCGAGAAGGCCGGCGCCGAGGTTCGGCTGCTCAAGGCCGCCGAGCTCGCCCCCGAGGCCGCGATCGCCGCCAACGAGGCGTGGGCCGCCCACGCCGCGGAGAGCGCCGGCATCCCGGTCGCCACCCCTGACGACGTCGACTGGGCCGATGCCGTGATCTTCGGCACCCCCACCCGCTTCGGCAACATCTCTTCGCAGCTCAAGCAGTTCATCGACACGCTCGGCGGCCTGTGGGCGCAGGGCAAGCTCGCGAACAAGCTCTACAGCGGCTTCGTCACCACCGCCACCACCCACGGCGGCCAGGAGTCCACCCTCCTCGCTCTGTACAACTCGATTCACCACTTCGGCGGCCTCATCGTCTCCCCCGGCTACACCGACCCCGTCAAGTTCGTCGACGGCAACCCGTACGGCACCTCGCACGTCGACGCCCAGGGCAACAACCCCATCGGCGAACAGACCCTCAACTCCGCCCGCCACCAGGCCGAGCGCGTGGTCCTGCTGACGCGCGCCTTCAAGACCGGATTCACCGCCTGAGCCCTGCCCGGACGGTCTTCACGGGCCCGGAACGTCTGCCACGGCACCTCGCCACGTCGTCGGAATCATTCACGTACATCCAGTACGAGCACGATCCTCCGCCTTGCGACGCACCGCACCAGACGCCCGGACTGATCCACGAAGACCGACCGGACAGGACCTCACCCCGCTGGCCCACAAGGCCCGAAAGAAGATGACCCACCATGGGTGAACTTGTCCTGGTCCGCCACGGCGAAACCGAGTGGACTGTCTCGCGTCAGCACACCAGCTACACGGACCTGCCGCTCACCTCGCATGGTGAGGACCAGGCACGGTCGGCCGCCCGGCTCCTCGCCGGGCGGCCGCCCGCCCTGGTACTGACCAGCCCGCTCCAGCGCGCTCAACGCACCACCGAACTCGCCGGCCTGCGTCGTGCCGAGATCGAACCCGACCTGCACGAGTGGGACTACGGCGGCTACGAAGGCATCACAACCGCCCAGATCCACCGCACCCGCCCCGACTGGAACCTGTGGACCGACGGCGTCGTCCCCGGCCCACCCGGGCATCCCGGAGAACAGCCGCACGACATCGGGGCCCGCGCCGACCGCGTCCTCTCCCGAATCGGCCCGCTGCTCGACGACCCGGCAGGCGGCGATGTGGTCCTGGTCGCCCACGGCCACTTCCTCCGGGTTCTCACCGCCCGGCGGCTCGGCCTGCTTCCCGCCGCGGGATCCCTGTTCCGCCTCGACACCGCGACGGTCAGCCGCCTCGGTACCGAGCACGGCCGCCCTGTGATCGTCGAGTGGAACCGCAGCGCGGATCGCTCCCTCGCCGGGGCCTCCGCCATCACCGCGGCCTTCTGATCTCCACGGCTTACACATCAGCCCCCATTCGGCGACATTCGGCATGCCGAACCCGGCGCCTCGACACGGAGCACGTTCCCATGACCTCCAGCACATTCCCGGACACCCGATCCGCCCGGCAACCAGCGAAACCAAACCTCCGCCGCGTCACCTTCATCGCCGCCGCCGCGGCGATCGGCGGCTTTCTCTTCGGCTACGACAGCGCCGTCATCAACGGCGCTGTCACCGGAATCCAGCAGCACTTCGACATCTCGTCCTCGGAGACCGGCACGATCGTGTCCGCCGCACTCCTGGGATCCGCCGTCGGCGCGGGCTTCGCCGGCCGCCTCGCCGACCGCATCGGCCGACTGCGGGTCATGCACATCGCCGCCGCACTCTTCGCCATCAGCGCGCTCGGCTCATCGCTGCCCTTCTCCGTCTGGGACCTCGCGGCCTGGCGAGGCCTCGGCGGTATCGCGATCGGCCTCGCGTCCCTGATCGGCCCGACATATATCGCCGAGGTGGCCCCCACGCGCTACCGCGGCCGTCTGGCCTCCTTCCAGCAGGCCGCGATCGTGCTGGGCATCACCGCCTCCCAACTCGTCAACTGGGTCATCGCCCAAGGCGCCGGAGGCGAAAGCCAGAACTCCCTCGGCCCGCTGGAGGCATGGCAGTGGATGCTGATGGCCGCCGTGGTCCCGGCCGTCCTCTACTCGCTCCTCGCCAGCCGTATTCCCGAGTCTCCCCACTTCCTGATCACCACCCGACGACTGCAGCGGGCCGGCGCCGCGCTGCGCGACATCGAGGGCAGCGACGTGGACACCGAGGCCCGGATCGCGGAAATCCGACTCGCCCTCGACAGAAGTGACAAGCCCCGGATCAGCGACCTGTTCGGCGGCCGCTTCGGACTGCTGCCAATCGTCTGGACCGGCATAGGCCTGGCCGTCTTCCAGCAGTTCGTCGGCATCAACGTGATCTTCTACTACTCCTCGATCCTGTGGCAGTCGGTGGGAATCGAGCAGTCCAGCTCGCTGCTGATCAGTCTGTCCACCTCGGTGATCAACATCGTGGGTACGGTCGTGGCGATGCTGTTCATCGACCGGATCGGCCGTAAGCCGCTGGCTCTCATCGGCTCGGCCGGAATGGCGGTCTCTCTCGCCCTGGCCGCCTGGGCGTTCTCATACAAGACCGGCAGCGGTGACAGCATCTCCATCCCGGACACGCAGGGAACCGTGGCGCTGATCGCCGCGCACGCCTTCGTCTTCTTCTTCGCCGTCTCCTGGGGCGTCATCCTGTGGGTCATGATCGGCGAGATGTTCCCGCCGAAGATCCGCGCCGCCGCCATGTCCGTCGCCACCGCGTTCAACTGGATCGCCAACTGGGCAGTGACCGAGACCTTCCCGCGCCTGTCGGACTGGAACCTGTCGGCCACCTACGTCGTCTACGCCGCCTTCGCCGTTCTGTCGTTCGGCTTCATCAGCAAGTTCGTCCGCGAGACGAACGGCAAGGAACTCGGCGATGCGAGCTGAGCACCTCACCTCCGATTCAGGGCCTGGCCGGACCGGCCGCGATCGCGCGGATCGGCGCGGCCGAGGAGCGGTGCGGCGGGGATGACGACGGCCCGCGGCCTCATGGCGGCGAGCGCGGTCTCCCACGGCTCGACCTGGCCGCCGAGCATGACGACGATCCGGTCCTCGGCCCGTACGCTCTGCTCACGCGGCCGGTTGGCGGCCCGGTCGGAGCGAGCGGACATCTCGGCGAAGGTGACACGGGTGCGACCGCGACACGCCCCGGCATCGTGTAACCAGTGACGCGGGTCCCGCCACCTCCGGACGGAGGTGGCGGCGGGCCCGGCGGGAGGATACGGACATGGCCGAAGCGGTCGAGGCGGTGGAGATACGGGCGGCGCTGCTGCGACTGCGCCGGACGACCGGACTGCCGGTGGCCTTCGGTGGACTGCTGCACGATGCCGGACAGCTCCGTATCGCCGAGCTGAACGGCGCCTCGACCGGCGCGCTGCGCGGCCTCGCGATCTCCTCGGGCAACGGCCTGGGCGGCAAGTCCATCGCCTTGTCCAGACCGTGCGCGGTCACCGACTACCGCGTGGCGCGGCACATCAGCCATGAGTACGACGCGGCGGTGGCGGCGGAGGGCCTGCGCTCGGTGCTCGCGGTGCCCGTGGTCGTACGGCGCGCGGTGCGCGGAGTGCTGTACGGCGCGCTGCGCAGCGCCCTCCCGATCGGCGGGCGGACCTTCGACGCGGCGGTCGCCGCGGCCCGGGACGTGGAGCGGGCCCTGGTCGTACGGGACGAGGTACAACGGCTGCTGACGCTGTGCCGTGAGCCGTCCGCGGGCCCCGGTGCGTGGGAGGAGGTGCGCGCGGCCCACAGCGAACTGCGGGCGCTGGCGCCGCGGATCGTGGACCCGGCCCTGCGCGACGAACTGCCGGCGGTCTGCGGACGGCCATCGGGCGCGGCGATCCCGGCGGGACCTCCGCCGCGTGAGTCGCCGGTGACTCTCGCACCGCGCGAGGTGGATGTCCTGGCCTGCGTCGCCTCCGGCTCGACGAACGCGACGGCGGCGGAACTGCTGGGTCTGCGCCCGGAGACGGTCAAGGGCTATCTGCGCTCGGCGATGCGCAAACTGGGCACGCACACCCGGCTGGACGCGGTGGTGGCGGCCCGGCGGGCGGGCCTGCTGCCCTGAACACCCGCCGACGAGGATCCCGCGCCAGGAGCGCGTCAAAAAGCGGCCTCAGCAGGTCAACGCTCCATCAGGGGCACCGCGATCCGCTTCCCGGCGGGCATAGCTTCCAGGTGTCAGACAGCGATCGACTCTCCTGGGAGGGCACCATGAAGCGCCTCACATCCGAGGACGCGGACGAGGGCTCGGACCCCGACCCGGCCTCCACCACGGCCTCGGGCCCGCATCCGGAACAGGCTCCGGAGGCCGACTCCGACGCCGACCCCGACAGACCCGGCGCGGCGAAGCCGCTGTACGTACCCGTACGGATCGGCTCGGCCGGCGGACGGTATCTGCGTTTCGCGCGTACGCCGCTCGGCGCGCGCACCGCGATCGGCTTCACCAGCGCGCGGCGGCTGACCGCCGTCCTCGGTGAGCAGCAGCGGTGGATCAGGCTGGCGGAGCCGGCGCTGCGCGCGCTCGCCGCGCCACTCGGCGCGGCCCTGGTCACGGTGGATCCTCAGCTCACCGCGCCGGCGATCGGCAGGCCCGCGCCGGACCCGGCCTGCGCGCGCCGTGCCATGGATCTTTCGGAGGCGATGCCCGTATGACCACCGAACCTCTGCTGAAGATCAGCGAGTTGAACTCTCCGACGGTCTGGCCCGCGTCCGCCGTCGTCGCACCCGGCGGCGACATCGCCGTGGGCGGGGTCTCCCTCGCGGAGCTGGCCGAGCGCTACGGCACTCCGACGTATGTCCTCGACGAGGACGAGATGCGCGCCCGTGCCCAGGCCTGGCGCCACGCGTTTCCCGGCGGCGAGGTCGTGTACGCCGCCAAGGCGTTTCTGTGCCGGGCGGTCATCGACTGGATGGAGCAGGAGGGCCTCGGCCTCGACGTCTGCTCCGCGGGCGAGCTCGAACTGGCCGCCACCCGCGGTTTTCCGGCCGACCGGATCGTGCTGCACGGCAACGCCAAGTCGCCTCAGGATCTGCGGACCGCGCTGCGTCTCGGCGTCGGCAGGATCGTCATCGACTCGGGCTGTGAGATAGCGCGGCTCGCGGCGCAGGTGCCGGGGCCCGGTTCGCAGCGGGTCATGGTCCGTGTGCTGCCCGGCATCGAGGCGGGCGGGCACCGCAAGATCCGTACGGGCGCGGAAGGACAGAAGTTCGGTCTCTCGATCGCGGACGGCGACGCGGCGGAGGCCGTCGCCCGGATCCTCGGCCAGCCCAGGCTCGAACTCGTCGGTCTGCACTGCCATCTGGGCTCGCAGATCGCGGAGGCCGAGCCGTACGCGGAAGCGGTACGGCGGGTCGTGGCCTTTATGGCCGGGCTCAGGGACCGGCACGGTGTGACCCTGCCCGAGCTGGACATGGGCGGTGGTTTCGCGGTGGCGTATCTGCCCGGTGATCCGGCGCCCGCCCCGTCGGTGTACGGCCGGGTGATCAGCGACACGCTGGCGAGCGCCTGCGCCGAGCACGGTCTGCCGGTCCCGCGGCTGACCGTGGAGCCGGGCCGCTCGGTCGTCGCACCGGCCGGGATCGCGCTCTACCGGGTGCTGTCGGTGAAGCGGACCGGCGGTCGCGTCTTCGTCGCCGTCGACGGCGGGATGAGCGACAATCCGCGGCCCGCGCTGTACGGCGCGCGCTACACGGTCCGCAGGGTGGGCCGCGCGTCCACGGCTCCGATGCGGACGACGACGGTCGTCGGCCGGCACTGCGAGGCCGGTGATGTGCTCGCGGAGGCGGTGGAGCTGCCGGAGGACATCCGGCCTGGGGATGTGCTGGCGGTGCCGGCCGCCGGCGCCTATCACGTGTCGATGGCGTCGGGCTACAACATGACGGGCCGTCCGCCGGTGGTGGCGGTCTCCGGCGGGCGGTCGCGGATGCTGGTGCGCCGGGAGAACTTCGACGACCTGCGCAGCCGGGACGTCGGCCTCTGACCGGGCCGGACCGGCGGCGCGGAAGGCCGGGACCGGAGTCGTACGAGGTGGCCGGGGAACGGTGGTGCGCGAGCGCTCTGCCTCCTCGGCCGCCTTTGCGCGTCGGCGTCCGGATCCCGGTCCCTGTCCCGGTCAGGGAGCGAACGCGCGGCGCACGGTTTCGGCGAGAGCGGACTTGCGCCGTTCATGCTCGGCGTCCGCGTCGTCCCTGGCGGCGGCGATGATGACGCTCGCCGGCGACCAGGCCATGGACATCGCGGTGACGAGTGACAGCACATCGGTGGGTGCGAGCGCGGGGTTGATGTGGCCGTCGCGCTGCGCGTCGGCGATCGACCGGAGTTTCAGCGCGTCGTGGTCCTCCATGTTGGTGATCAGGTCACCCGCGGGAACGCGCTCCAGCCGGGACCAGGTCGCCAGCCGGACCAGCTCCGGGTGTACGAGATACGCGTCGTACAGGCCGGTGGCATAGCCGGGCAGGTCCTTCGCGTCCAGCGGGACCGTGTTGACGATCATGTCGAGGTGCTCGCCGAAGACCGCGTCGAAGAGGCCTTCCTTGTTCCCGAAGTAGGCGTAGAGCTGCGCCTTGTTCGCACGGGCGGTGGCCGAGATCCGGTCCACCCGTGCGCCGGCGATGCCGTACGTGGCGAATTCGGCGGTGGCGGCGTCCAGCAGGCGGCGCTTCGTAGCCTCTCCAGCGTTCATGCCTCCACTATAAACGAACTAGTTTGTTTGACGGTGCGATCTGGCTGTCGGCAACGACATGCGGGTCCCGTACCGCCCGCCATGGTCCCGCTGGGCCTCGGTATCGGTACGGCGATGACGCCGGAACCGGTCCTGGTCCACTGATCCCACCGCCGCGGCGGCCCGGGAGGTGTCCCGGGCCGCCGCGTCCACAAGGTCAGGCGCCCGGTGGCATCCCCGCCGGACGCCGGGAGGGACGCGCCAGCGAGTAGCCGGCGATGCCGGCCAGCGCGCAGATCACGCCACCGGCCGCCGTCCAGATCCAACGGTCCGACCACCGGCCCGAGGACCAGCCGTCCTCCGGCTCGACACCGGCCGACACCGGCCGGCCGTCGCTCGCTCCCTCCTCGTCCTCCGAGGTGGTGGCACCGGGCGTCAGCGGCGCGGCGAGCCGGCCGCCGACCGCGTGGGCCCCGCCCATGTCCGCGGTGGTGGCCTCGACCTCCGCCCGCACGGGCAGACCCAGGTCCGACGCCGGCGCGTTCAGGACGGTCAGGCGTACGTAGTAGCTGCCCGGCAGCGGATCGTTGGCCCAGGGCTCGGCCCAGGCCCGTACGGTACGGAGCGTGCAGCGCAGCTCGACCGTGCCCGCGCCGGCCGCTATCGCCCTGGTCTGCGCGCCGTTGACGCACGGCTGGCGGCGGCGCAGCCCGTCGTACACATCCACCTGCCAGGTGGCCGCGCCCTGTCTGGCGGTGGATCCGGGCAGTGTGACCTTGGCGGTCACGGTGGCGCGCTGTCCCGCGTCGACGGGAAACACCCAGTAGAGATAGTCACCCGTGGAGCCGTCGGCGGTGGCCCGCCGGCCCGGCTGGAAAGCGGCCGCCGTACCGAAGGACGTGCCCGCCTCGGTCGGCCCCTCGGCGCTGTCCGTCGCGTCCGAGGAGGTGGCCGAAGGGCTCGGTGTGTCGTCCGCGACGGCGCCGCCGGCCGTGCCGAGAAGCAGCACTCCGGCCAGCATGGTTCCCGTGAACATACCGGTGATACGCATCAGTTGGTCCTCCAGACAGCGACGCGCCAGCGCGAGACCCAGCCCCACAGCAGGCCGGCGATCAGGCCGGCGAGGGCCAGCAGGCCGAGCAGCCACCAGCCCCGGCCGAGGCCGAACGCCGCGGCGTCCGACGGCTCGTCGGGCGAGTCGACCAGGCCGACGGTCAGCTCGACCGGCATGCCCGGCGTGGTCTTCACGGAGTCGGGCGCCGAGAAGGCGTTGCTGACCTGGAGACAGACCGTCTCCGGCGCCGGTCCCACCTCGTCGACGTCGTCGACCGGCGGCTTCGGATAGCGCAGCCCGGTCGAGATCACATCGGTCCGCCCGTCGCCCGCCTCCGAACCCCGGACGATCTCCCGGCCGTGCACCGTCACGGCGCGCAGCAGGACGCCGTAGTCGTTGTCGACGGCGCGGTCGGAGGCGATGCTCACCGAGGCGCGCAGCTCCTGGCCAGGCAGGACGTCCACGCGGTACCAGCGGTGCTCGGAGAACTTCTCGCGGTCGCTGTAGAGACCGGGCTTGAGCCGCGGTGCGTCGGCGCAGCGCGCGGCGCCCTCGGTGGCCACCGGGACGGCGACCGGGTCGGCGGCGCGGTCCACGAGCTGGGACACCCGGCCGGAGAGTTCGTCGGTGTGCCGCACCGAGGTGTAGGTGCCGCCGGTGGCCTCGGCGATGCACATGAGCTGGCGCTGGGTCTTGGCGTCGGGCACCAGGCCCAGGGTGTCGATGACGAGATGGATGCCCTTGGCCGCGATCTCCCGCGCGACCTCGCACGGATCGAGTGGAGCGCAGGTGTCCTCACCGTCGGTGATGAGGACGATACGGCGGGTGGCGTCACCGCCTTCGAGGTCCTCGGCCGCGCCGAGGAGTGCGGGGCCGATCGGTGTCCAGCCGGTGGGAGCGAGAGTGGCGACCGCGGTCTTCGCCTCGGTGCGGTCCAGCGGGCCCACGGGATAGAGCTGCCGGGTGTCCTTGCAGCCGACCTTGGTGTCCTTGCCCGGGTAGTTCGCGCCGAGGGTGCGGATGCCCAGTTCCACTTCTTGCGGCACCGCGTCCAGTACCTCGTTGAACGCCTGTTTCGCCGCCGACATCCGGGACTGGCCGTCGATGTCGCGGGTCCGCATCGAGCCGCTGACATCGAGGACGAGATCGACCTTGGGGGCCGGTTTCCCGCTGGGTTCGTCGGCGGCGGCAGCGGGAGGGAAGAGCCCTACGGCCAGGGTGGCCACCAGACCGCACACGGCGGCCGCTGACCGTTTACTTATGATCATCGCCGGATGATAGTGAGAATTACTCCGGGAGCCAAACGGGACTTGACGGCCCGTCATTTCATATCCGACGGATGAATGGAGAGGGTCCCCTTGTCGTCGGGGCAGGAACGGGCCACTGTATTTGTCACAGGGATCCCGTCTGTCACATTGGATGTGTCCCTTCCCCACACTCCCCCCACAATTCACATCCGAGGTGACGGGCATGAGCCCCACGAGCGGCGGAGCGGTACCACCGACAGGATCGCCGGACGGAGTGAGCCGCCGCCGCTTCCTGGGAGCGCTCGCCGGGGCCTCGGCGGTCGCCGCGGTGTCCGCCACCGCGGGCGCCGCGCCCGGGCCCGTCCGGCCGGAGGCCGCCGGTGGCCCGCACGAGGCGGTCCGGCCACGTGCCGCCGTCCGGCCGCTGTTCCTCGGGACGTACACGTCGGAAGCGGGCGGCGGCACCGGGGTCGGGCTGGCGGCATACGACTCCGGGACGGGCGGGATCTCGGGCACCGGCACACTCACCGGCGTGGACAACCCGTCGTATCTCGCCGTGCACCCGGACGGCGGCACGCTCTACACCGTCAATGAGCGGCGGGACGGCGGTGTGACGGCGATCGCTCTCTCCGACGGCGGCGCTCACACGGTCCTCGGCACACGCGGCACCGGCGGAGCGGGACCCACCCATCTCTCGGTGCATCCGGGCGGACGGTGGCTGCTGAGCGCCAACTACACCTCGGGCAGTGTGGCCGTGCATCCCATCGACACCTCGGGCGCGCTGGGCGAGCGTACGGATCTTGTCACGCACTCCGCGCCGCCGCCCGGCCCCGGCCAGGACGGGCCGCACGCCCACCAGATCATCACCAGCCCCGACGGCGGCCATGTCCTCGCCGTCGATCTGGGCAACGACACCGTCTACACCTACCGGCTGGACACGACCGCGGGCACACTCACGCGGGTCTCGTACGCCACCGTGCGGGCCGGCGCGGGCCCTCGCCATCTCACCTTCCACCCGTCCGGCGCGTTCGCCTATCTGGCCAACGAGCTGGACAACACCGTCGTCGTCTGCGCGTACGACGCGGGAACCGGCGTGCTCACGCCGGGCGAGCCGCAGTCCACCGGCGCGGGCGGCGCGGGCAGCAGCTTCCCGGCCCAGCTCGTGGTCACACCTGACGGCGGTTTCGCCTATCTGGCCAACCGCGGTCACAACAGCCTGACCCGGTACGCCGTCGAAGCGGACGGCGCGCGGCTGCGCCTGCTGGACACCGTCCCGGTCGGCGGCGACTTTCCGCGACAGCTCGCGCTCTCTCCCACCGGAGAGCTGCTGTTCGCCGCGAACCAGCGGTCGAACTCGGTGACGGTCTTCCATGTCAACCCGAGCGGCGGCGAACTGCGGTCCGCGGGCGAGCCGTTCACATTCCCGGTCGCGGTCTGCGCCCTGCCGCTCTGACGGCCGGTCCGACCGCACGCGGGCCCGGCTGCCGCTCAGGTCCAGACGCCGGAATCCCAGTCCGCCTGCTGAGCCGAATAGATCAAGGTGAGGTCGTCCGGCAGCGATGCCTTGACGGTGCGCGTGAAGTCATCGGTCAGGACCTCTTCCCGGCCGGCCTCGATGCCCGCGACCACTTGCTCGGCGACGCTTTCCGGGCTGATCTTCGACTGCACCGCCGCGGCGGCCGCCATCTCCGTGTCGATAAAGCCCGCGAATACTCCGGTGACCAGGGTTCCCTGATGGCGGAGCTCCACCCGGGCCGCATTCGTCAACGCCCAGGCCGCCGACTTCGAAGCGCCGTAAGAGCTGTTGAACGGATTCGCGAACCATGACACCACCGAGAGCATATTGACCAGCGCGCCGCCGCCATTCCGGGCCAGGACGGGAGCGAATGCCCGGCACATCGCGGCGGTGCCGAAGTAGTTCGTCTCCATCTCTTCGCGTGCGTCGTCCAGCGTCGGAGCCGACAGAAGTGGCGACTTGCGCATAACGGCCGCATTGTTGATCAGAATATCGACGTCCCCGCACATCGCGGCCGCTTCGGCCACTTCATCCGGCTTTGTCACATCCAGACGCACGGGCACGACCCCGGGCTCGTCGACCTTGGACTCGTCGCGTGCGCCGCCGTACACGACCGCGGCACCATTTTCGACCATGGTCCTCGCGAAAACACGGCCGAGGCCACGCCCCGCGCCTGTTATCAATACGCTCGCCCCGTCAACAGTCACTGGCATTTCTGAGAACCTTCCGCCATCAACCCTCGATGAGAAGTCACTCCCGAGCAGTGAGAAGTCACTCCCGAGCAGGAAGGCGAGAATCCCGCGGTTCGCGAAATACCCGCCGCGTAAGGTAAGGAGTGTGATTCATCAAGGTTATCAAGATTCCGATGAGGCGGCCCGCCGCGACGTCCGGACCGCCGACGGCCACGGAAACCGGTGGCTCCGGGATATTCCGTGCGGCGGTCGTTCCGCACCGCTCCGGCGCGTGAATTCGCCGGCCGCACCACGAAGGACGTCCACGAAATGGCGGTGCGCCACAGGCCGGACGGCCTGTGGCGCACACGGAACTACAGATCACCGACCGCTGGGTCAGTGATGCCTGTGGCCCCAGCGCTTGGAATCGACCACACGCCCGCGGTCGTCGCGCAGGGTCGCGGTGTCACGGTTGTCCCACACATACCTGCGGCCGTCCTGGTAGACGTCGCGCGAGGTGTCGCGGCCGATGCCGGTGCGCACACGAACCGACTGCTTTCCGGCCAGCCGGAGGTTCTTGAAGCGGTAGACACGACGACTGTCGTCCGAGAGGGTCCATCCCCTGAGGTTCACCGCGTCCCAGCCGGTGTTGCTGACCGTCACCCACTCCCCGTTCAGGCTCCGGTTGGAGCCGTCTTCACGCCCCGGGCTGTCGTATTGGATTTGCCCCAGGACCACGGGAGACCGATGCGGCCGAGGCGCCGACGAGGGACCGGCGGCGGTCGCCGGGAGAACGGCGGTGGCCACCAGAGCTGCCGAGCCGAGGGCGACAGCAACGGAGCGGGATGCCGAACTGAACATAGAAAACCTCCTGCTGCGGCACCTTGTGAAGGGTGCCGTTGATGCCTGTGTCCGGTCGATCGACGGACGCTCACACTGTGGCTCCGCGTCGCACACTGCCGTAGAAAATCCCGCCACAGGTTACAAAACACGGACATTTACGCACCCGTCACACACCCGGCGCACGCTCCCCCGCGCTCGCCCCCCGAAAGCGCCTCCCGGCACCGGGAGCGCGCCGATGGTGCCGAATTCACGGCGCTTTCGGCCCTCTTGACAGGAACGGAGCGGCTCGAAAAGACGCACGGGAGCACCCATTGCATCGCTAACACCATTTTGTTATCGTCGATAACATGAACATCAGCCGCTCCGCCGCCGCGGGCACTCGGGACCGCATCGTCGCCGGCGCCGCGCGGCTGCTCGCCGAGGGCGGCCGCGCGGCCGTGTCGACCAGGGCGGTGAGCGCCGCGGCCGGTGTGCAGGTCCCGGCCATCTATCGGCTCTTCGGCGACAAGAAGGGCCTGCTCGACGCGGTCGCGGCCGACGGCTTCCAGACCTACCTGAACAGTCGGACCGAACGGAGACCCAGCGCCGATCCGGTGGCGGACCTGCGCACCGGCTGGGATCTGCACATCGGCTTCGGCCTGGCCAGCCCGGCCCTGTACTCGCTCCTCTACGGCGAGCCCCGACCGGGCATGTCATCCCCGGCGGCCGTCGCCGCGGCCGGAGTTCTCCACCGGCACATCCGCCGGATCGCGGAGGCGGGACGGCTGCGGGTCAGTGAGGAGCGCGCCGCGCGCCTCGTCCACGCCGCGGGCTGCGGCACGACGCTCACGCTGATCTCGATGCCCGAAGACCGCCGCGATCCGGCGCTGTCCGACCTGGCCCGAGAGGCCGTCCTCGCCGCGATCACCACCGACGCTCCGGTCTCCGCCGCGCCCGGCCCGGCCGGCGCCGCGGTGGCCCTCCGCGCGGTTCTGCCCCAGACGTCCGCTCTCACCACTCACGAACAGGTCCTGCTGCGGGAATGGCTCGACCGCATCGCCGGCCACTGACGGCCGGCCCGTCCCGCGTGTGGCGCCCGGGACGGGCCCAGGTCGTGTTCAGGCGACGGAGCTGATCCGGCCGGCCACCGCCCGGGGCCCGTCGTGATGGATCGGTGTGTGCGCGCCCGTCAGCGGGACACCGCTGCCGCCCCGCCGCGCCGCGACCATCTCCGCCGCGATCGACAGCGCGGTCTCCTCAGGCGTACGGGCACCGAGGTCCAGCCCGATCGGCGAGCGCAGCCTGGCCAGTTCGAGGTCGGTCAGCCCGGTCTCCCGCAGTCGTCTCTCGCGGTCCTCATGAGTGCGCCGCGAGCCCATGGCGCCGACAAAGGCGACCGGGAGTCGCAGCGCCAGGCACAGCAGCGGCACATCGAACTTGGCGTCATGCGTGAGGACACAGAGCGCCGTACGGCAGTCGACCTCGGTCGATTCCAGATAGCGGTGCGGCCAGTCGACGACGATCTCGTCGGCGCCGGGAAAGCGGGCCGCGGTGGCGAAGACGGGACGCGCGTCGCACACCGTCACGTGGTAGCCGAGGAACTTTCCCACCGTCACCAGCGCCGAGGCGAAGTCGATGGCGCCAAAGACGATCAGGCGCGGCGGCGGCACACTCGACTCGACCAGAAGTGTCAGCGGCCGGCCGCAGCGCGATCCTCGCGCGCCGATCACGACCGTACCGGTGCGGCCGGCGTCCAGCATGGCGCGGGCCTCGGCGGCCGCCGTACGGTCCAGCTCCGGGTGGCCGCCCAGGCTGCCCTCGTACGATCCGCCGGGACGCACCAGCAGCGCGCGGCCCAGCATCCCGTCCGGTCCCGCGGCGATCCGCGCGACCGCCGCCGTGTCCCGCCGGGCCGCGGCGGACAGGGCCGCCGCGAACACACCTCGCGCGGCGGAGTCCGCGCGTACCGGTGTCACCAGGATGTCGATGGTCCCGCCGCAGGTCAGCCCGACGGCGAAGGCGTCCGTGTCGCTGTAGCCGAAGCGTTCCAGGACGGTGGCGCCGTCCGTCAGTACCTGCCGGCACAGTTCATAGACCGTGCCTTCCACACATCCGCCGGAGACCGAGCCGATCGCCGTGCCCTCGCTGTCGACGGCGAGCGCGGCGCCCGGCGGCCGGGGCGCGCTTCCGCCGACCGCCACGACCGTGGCGACGGCGAAGTCACGTCCCTGCTCGACCCACCGGTTCAGCTCTTCGGCGATGTCCAGCATGTCGGTCTCCTCAGGTGTCTCGTTCCCTGTGTGGGCATCGCCCGGTGGTCCGGCCCGCCTCAGGTGCCGGTGAGATGCTCCGGTCGCACCGGCGTCCTGTTCAGTTCCAGGCCCGTCGCGTTCCTGATGGCCGCGAGGACCGCCGGAGTGGACGACAGGGTCGGTGCCTCACCGACGCCGCGCAGACCGTACGGCGCGTGATCGTCGGCCAGTTCGAGCACATCGACGGGGATGGTCGGCGTGTCGAGGATGGTGGGGATCAGATAGTCCGTGAAGGACGGGTTCCGTACCTTCGCGGTCCTGGGGTCGACAATGATCTCCTCCATCACCGCCACACCCAGGCCCTGAGTGGTACCGCCCTGGATCTGGCCGACGACGGACTGCGGGTTGAGCGCCTTGCCGACGTCCTGGGCGACGGCGAGCTCGATGACCTTGACCAGACCGAGCTCCGTATCCACCTCGACGACCGCGCGGTGCGCGGCGAAGGAGTACTGGACATGGCCGTTGCCCTGTCCTGTGCGGAGATCGAAGGGCTGGGTCGGACGGTGGCGCCATTCCAGCTCCAGATCCACCGCCTCGTCCTCCAGGACGTCCACCAGATCGGCGAGGACCTCGCCGCCGTCGGTGACGACCTTGCCGCCTTCGAGCAGCAACTCCGCGGTGGCCCAGGCCGGATGGTACGTACCGAACTTGCGCCGGCCCATCTCCAGCACCTTTTCCCGGACGTGCTCACAGGTGTTCTTCACGGCGCCGCCGGTGACATAGGTCTGACGGGAGGCGGAGGTGGAGCCCGCCGAGCCGACCCGGGTGTCCGCCGGCTGGATGGTGACCTGCGCGACGCCGAGCTCGGTACGGGCGATCTGCGCGTGGACGGTGACGCCGCCCTGGCCGACCTCGGCCATCGCGGTGTGCACGGTCGCCACCGGCACACCGCCCAGGACCTCCATCCGCACCCGTGCGGTCGAGTAGTCGTCAAAGCCCTCGGAGAAACCGACGTTCTTGATCCCGACCGCGTAGCCGACGCCTCGTACGACGCCTTCGCCGTGCGTGGTGTTGGAGAGCCCGCCGGGCAGGGCCCGTACATCCGCGGCCTCACCGGCCGTGAGCCACTGCCGCTCCGGCGGGAGCGGCCTGGCCTTGACGCGGCGCAGCAGCTCGGCGACCGGAGCGGGCGAGTCGACGCGCTGTCCCGTCGGCAGGAGTGTGCCCTGCTCCATGGCGTTGAGCTGCCGGAACTCAACCGGGTCAAGGCCGAGCTTCGCGGCCAGCCTGTCCATCTGCGCCTCGTACGCGAAACACGCCTGGACCGCGCCGAAGCCACGCATGGCACCGCAGGGAGGGTTGTTGGTGTAGAGCGCGAGCGCCTCGATGTCGACGTGATCGATGGCGTACGGACCGACGGAGAGGGACGAGGCGTTGCCGACGACGGCCGGGGAGGAGGAGGCGTACGCACCGCCGTCCAGCACGATCCGGCACCTCATATGGGTGATCCTGCCGTCGCGGGTCGCTCCGTGTTCGTACCAGAGCTTCGCGGGATGCCGGTGCACATGACCGAAGAAGGATTCGAACCGGTTGTACACCATTTTCACCGGTTTGCCGATGCGCAGCGCCAGCAGACAGGCATGGATCTGCATCGACAGATCCTCCCGGCCGCCGAAGGCGCCGCCGACGCCGGACAGCGTCATACGGACCTTGTCCTCCGGCAGGCCGAGGACGGGTGCGATCTGGTGGAGGTCGGAGTGCAGCCACTGGGTGGCGACATAGAGATCGACGCCACCGTCCTCACCGGGCACCGCGAGGCCGGACTCCGGGCCCAGGAACGCCTGGTCCTGCATGCCGAAGACATACTCGCCGGAGACGATCACATCGGCGCGCGCGGCGGCCCGGTCGGCGTCGCCCCGCACGATGGGCTGGCGGTGCACGACATTGGGGTGCGGGACATGGCCGATGTGGTGGTCGGCGCGGTTCTCGTGGATCAGCGGCGCTCCTGGCGCGGTGGCCGTGGCCTCGTCGGTGACGACGGGCAGTTCGGTGTACTCGACCCGGATCTTGGCGGCGGCGCGGCGCGCGGTCTCCGGGTGGTCGGCGGCGACAAGAGCCACCGGCTCGCCGTGGTGGCGGATTTTGCCGTGGGCGAGTACCGGCGTGTCCTGGATCTCCAGACCGTAGTGGGTCACCTCGGTCGGGAGGTCGTCGTAGGTCAGCACGGCGTAGACGCCGGGCGTCGCGAGCGCCTCGGCGGTGTCGATGGAGATGATCTCGGCGTGCGCCACGGTGGAACGCAATGTGTGGCCCCACACCATGTCTTCGTGCCACATGTCCGAGGAGTACGCGAACTCACCGGTGACCTTGAGGACGCCGTCCGGACGGAGCGTCGACTCGCCGATGCCGCCCTTCGTCCGGGAGCCCTGGGTGAGATTGCCGGGCGTGCCAGTGGTGGCCATCGTCAGACCGCGCCTTCCTGGAGTCCATGACGCTCCTGACGCGCCGCCGCCAGCCGGACCGCGTCGAGGATCTTCTCGTAACCGGTGCAGCGGCAGAGGTTGCCGGAGAGCGCCTCGCGGATGTCCGCGTCGGTCGGTGAGGGATTGCGCTCCAGCATCTCGTCGGCGGCGACCAGCAGGCCCGGTGTGCAGAAACCGCACTGGACGGCTCCCGCGTCGATGAACGCCCGCTGGACCGGCGAGAGTTCGGCGGCCTCGCCGGAGCCGGTGCCGTTCGCCTGCCATCGCCGGGCGTCCCGGAGGCTGGTGCCGGCGGTCCCCGCGAGCCGGGCGCCCTCGCGTTGTCCGGCGTAGTCGGCGAGGCCCTCGACCGTCACGACGTCGCGGCCTTCGACCTGTCCGGCCGCGACCAGGCAGGAGCAGACCGGGACGCCGTCGAGCCGCACCGTACAGGAACCGCATTCGCCCTGTTCACAGGCGTTCTTGGAGCCCGGAAGGCCCATGCGTTCGCGCAGGACGTAGAGAAGGCTCTCGCCCTCCCAGACATCGTCGGCCTCCTGTGCGCGCCCGTTGACCGTGAAGCTCACTCGCATGGCCGTTCCACTCCTTCACCCGTGCGGCCGCCGTGGCCGCGGTACTGGTCCCAGGTCCAGCCGAGCTGACGGCGCGCCATGACGCCGACGGCGTGGCGGCGGTACTTCGCGGTGCCGCGCACATCGTCGATGGGGTTGCAGGCGGCCGACGCGAGATCCGCGAACTGCTTGACCACCGACGGCGTGATGGCCGCGCCGCTGTCCCAGAAGCCGCCCTCGTCGAGCGCCGCGTTCAGGAACAGCTCCGCGTCACGGGCCCGTACGGGCGTGGGAGCGGCGGAGCCGATACCGGTGCGCACCGTGCGGGTCCTGGGATGCAGGGCCAGACCGAAGGCGCACACGGCGATGACCATCGCGTTGCGGGTGCCGACCTTGGAGTACTGCTGCGGGCCGTCCGCCTTCTTGATGTGCACCGCCTTGATGAGCTCGTCGGCGGCGAGCGCGTTGCGCTTCACACCCGTGTAGAACTCGTCGATCGGGATGAGGCGGGTACCGCGTACGGACTCCGCCTCGACCTCGGCGCCCGCGGCGAGCAGCGCGGGATGCGCGTCGCCGGCCGGGGAGGCGGTGCCGAGGTTGCCTCCGACGCCGCCGCGGTTGCGGATCTGCGGCGAGGCGACGGTGTGCGAGGCGAGCGCGAGGCCCGGCAGCTCGGCTCGGAGGTTTTCCATGATGTGCGTGTACGGGACACAGGCGCCCAACTGGACGGTCTCCTCGCCGACCGCCCATTCACGCAGCTCGCCGACGCGGTTCAGATCCAGCAGATACTCGGGCCGCCGGTGATCGAAGTTGATCTCGACCATGATGTCCGTGCCACCCGCGATGGGCACAGCCGTGGGATGTTCGGCCTTGGCGGCGAGCGCGTCCTTCCAGGTGGCGGGGCGAAGGAAGTCCATGATTGGCTCTCTTCTTGATCGTTTGCGATCGGGGTCGTCATGCGAGTGATCGGATCGTCATGCGACGGGACCCGGGGCGACCTGGCCTCGACTGGCTGTTCATGGGCTGCTGACGGCTGTGTGCCACAAGTACACAAGCCGTGTCCGGCCCGGTGCAGTCACCGAAACCATGAAGGAATTGGCTGGTCGCCCACCAAGTCTTGTAGATTCGAACGAAAGGCGAGGCTCGGTAACCGAAAGGTCTTCCTCCCGAAACGTGCGGCGCTTCTGTCCGGACGGTGACGGAGCCGGCCGGCCTGCCGACAGTGAGGTCGGCCGGCCGCGGTGAGCGCTGTCCGTCCCCGGGCTGTCAGAACTCTGTCCCCGAAACCGTGAGCCTCCGAAACCCGGGACACCCCGGAGAATCCAGCGAACCCGGAAACCCGGAGACCCTGAACCCGGGACTCTGCCCTACGAGAAGGATCGGCGACGAGATGCGGCTGCGCGCCCTGCTGGAAAACGATGCGCTGGGTCTGCGGCTGCTCGGCGGCGAGGATGAACTGGACCGGACGGTGCGCGGCGTGATGACCACCGATCTGCGCGACCCCAGCCGCTATCTCTCGGGCGGCGAGCTGGTCCTGACCGGCCTCGCCTGGCGGCGCTCCGCCGAGGACGCCGAGTCGTTCGTCCGTATCCTCGCGGCCGCCGGGATCGCCGGGCTCGCGGCGGGAGAGGCGGAGCAGGGCGACATCCCGGACGACCTGGTCGTCGCGTGCGCGCGGCACAAGCTGCCGCTCTTCGCCGTGAACGAGGACGTGGCGTTCGCGACCATCACCGAGTACGTGGTCCGCCAGGTGTCCGGGGAGCGGGCCGGGGATCTGGCCGCGGTCGTCGACCGGCACCGCAGGCTGATGACCTCGGGGCCGGCGGGTGGCGGCCCGGACGCCGTCCTCGATCTGCTGGGCTCCGATCTCGATCTGCGCGCCTGGGTGCTCTCGCCGACCGGCCGGCAGATCGCGGGAGCCGGTGAGCCGCTGCCCGCCGCTCGGGCCGCGGCGCTCGCCGGTGACTACCTGGCCGCCGCGCGCGGCGGCCGGCGGGCGCCGCACCGAGTGGCCGTCGAGGGCACGCCGTACTCCCTGTTTCCCGTCGGCTCAGCCGGCCAGGACGCGCGCGGCGCCGTCTTCTCCGACTGGGTGCTGGCGGTCGAGGCGGACGCGGGTGACTGGCCGGCGGCCCGGCTCGATCTGCTGCACGGAGTCACCCAGCTCATCGCCGTGGAACGCGAACGTCGCGACGCCGCCCGTACGGTACGGCGCCGGCTCGCCCTGGAGATCCTGGAACTGGTCCAGACGGGCGCGGCTCCCGGCGAGATCGCCGCGCGGCTGCGGGTGGCCGCGCCGGTGCTGCTGCCAGGACTGGGCACCGCGCCCCACTGGCAGATCGTGGTGGCGCGGCTGGACTGGGCACAGGACGGTACGGACGCCGCGACCGCGGACGGTCCGGTGGCGCGGTCGCTGCTGGAGGAGATCCTGGTGGATCCCGCGACGGCGGGAGCGGACTCGTCCGACCGGATCGCGGTGGCCCACACGGATGATGAGGCGATCGCACTGGTGCCGCTGCCGGGAACACCGTCCGACGGCGCAGCGCTCCCCGACGGGCCGGACGGCGCGGAGCCGGGCTCCGGCGAGCGGAGCGGGACGGACCATGGACTGCACGCGGATGCCCTGCTGGCCTCCGTACGCGGCCCGCTGTCCTCGGGGCTCGGTGCCGACGGGCGGCTGACGCTGGGTGTGAGCGCGGCGGTGCACTCGGCGGAGGGACTGCGCGGCGCACTGGAGGAGGCCCGGCACGCGCGCCGCGTGGCGGCGGCCCGTCCCGGCCGGGTCTGCGCGGCGGGCCATCATGAGCTGGCCTCGCACGTACTGCTGCTGCCGTTCGTCCCCGACGACGTCCGCCGGGCCTTCACCGCGCGTCTGCTGGACCCGCTGCGGGACTACGACCGCCGCCATCGCGCGGAGTTGATTTCCACGCTGGAGGCGTTTCTGGACTGCGACGGCTCCTGGACGCGGTGCGCGGCCAGGCTTCATCTGCATGTGAACACACTGCGCTACCGAGTGGGCAGGATCGAACAGTTGACGGGTCGTGATCTGTCCCGTCTGGAGGACAAGCTGGACTTCTTCCTGGCGCTGCGGATGAGTTGAGAAAGGCCGCCACCGGGTGGGACGCGTCTCGGGACCGCCGGAGCGCGGGCCGGACGCCACAGCCGCGCCGTCGACTTTTGTTGACCGCCATCACCCGAAAAGGTGGCGGCGAGAACCGGCGCCCGCCGGACGCGTTCTCCACCGGACCGGCCACCGCTTGTCATCCGCCCATCACCCCAGGTGAGGACCCTTCCAGCCGGCTCGTCGCCGCCTCGGGCCACCCGTCCGGCCGCTCCCGCCGGGCCACGCGCACGGGCCATGGACCGGCCGTCGAGGGCCAAGTGATTGTGAAATTTTTCACCTGCCCTATTGGCCCGGCGTACCGATCCATGCTGAGATGCGTCCACACTCAACAGCACAATGGCGCGCTAGGGGAGGGCAATGTGGCGCATACCGCCATGTCTGGTTCCGGAACCACTGCCGGTGAAGACCCTCTCCAGACCGCGGTATGGCGGCTGCGCTCGCGAGGCTGTTGGACCGACGCGGCGGCCCTCCTGACACCGCACGCCACCGCTCCGGCTCCGGCGCTCCAGCGCGCCTCGCTGCTCGTCGAGCGCTGTCTGTTCACCGGCGGCGGCTGGCCGGAGGCCGAGGACGCGTTGCGCTCGGCGGAGGCCACGGCCCGCGAGGACGACGAACGCGGCGCCGCCGCCTGCGAACGCGGACACCTCGCCTACGCGTCGACCGTGCTCGGCGTACGCGACCGCGCCGACGAGGCACGCGCCGCTCTCGGCCGGGCGGCTGCTCTGCTGGGCCCGGCGGCTCCCGGCCGCGCCCTGCTCGACTTCCGTCGCGGACTGATCGCCGAACATCTCTCGGACTCCCCGCAGTCGGCCCGTGCCGCCTACCGCCGCGCGCACGCCGCCGCCACAGCCAACGGCGAGACGCTCCTGCTCTCCTTCACCTGGCGCCATCTGGCCGGACTGGCCCTGCGAGAGGGCGAGTTGGCGGAGGCCAGGCACGGCTTCGGTGAATCCCTGCGGATCCGGGAGGAGTTGGGCTACCTCGTCGGTACGGCTCCGGCCCTCGCCGCTCTCGCGGACGCCGAGCCCGAACCGGAGGCGACGCGCCTGCGCGCGGAGGCGGGTCGCCTGTTCCGGCTGCTGGGCGGCGTACCGACCTGGCTGGCCGCTCAGCTCGCGCCGCCGGCGCCCGCCGTCTGAGCCCGGCCGGCCGAGGCCCGCCGCTGATCGTCGGCGGCGGACCCGGCCGGCCATGGTTCAGCGGGCCATGGGTCAGCGGGCCATGGTCCAGCGGGCCGTGAGCGCGGGCCACGGATTCGGAGCCGGACGCCGGACCGGACGTTTGCGCCTGTCGCCCGGGCACCGGGCCAACGGCGCGACACCGGCCGGTCAGCGGCGGGCCGCCGTCGGCGGTGCGTCCGCCGTCTGCTGGTAGGAGGCCCGGGCGGAGAGAATTTCTCCCATGTGGTCGATCGACCACTGCTTGAGCACCGCGAGCGGGTCACGCAAGGTCTCTCCGAGCGTGGTGAGCTCGTACACGACCTTCGGTGGGATCGTGGGATACACGGTGCGAAGGACCAACCCGTCCCGTTCGAGCGCGCGCAGAGTCTGCGTGAGCATCTTCTCGCTCACTCCGGCGACTCGCTTGCGCAGCGCCGTGAACCGCTGCGGTCCGGCCTCGGCCAGCTCACCGAGCACCAGCACCGTCCACTTGTCTCCGATCCGGTCGAGAACATCCCGCGACGGGCAGCCGCTCGCATAGGGATCCCATGAGTTTTCCGTGCCGTCGTCCGCCATACCGCGCCCACCTGCTTGCTCTCTTTTGGGTGGCTACCTTACCAAAAAGTGGCCACTTCCGAATAGAGAGCGACTCCTGTCTACTTCCCGACGGTGCGGGTCGCGACGGGCGTCCTCACCTTCCTGGACACAGGGTCCTCACCTTCTTGAACCAAGGGAGACATGACATGTCGACAGTCGTCACCGGCGCCACCGGCCACCTCGGCCGCCTCGTGGTCGAAGCGCTGCTGCGTCGCGGGGTGCGGCCCTCGGAGATCGTGGCCACCGGCCGTGACACCGAGAAGATCAAGGATCTGGCGGACCTCGGTGTGGTCGTGCGCCGCGCCGACTTCGCCGATTCCGCCAGTCTCGGCGCGGCGTTCGCCGGTGCGCGGAAACTCCTGCTCGTCTCGACCACGACGGTCGGCGAGCGGGTCGCGAACCACCGCCGCGCCCTTGAGGCCGCACGCGCCGCGGGCGTCTCCGAGGTGGTCTACACGAGCATGTCCAACGCCGACTCCGCCACGATGACGCTCGCCAAGGAGCACCGGGCCACCGAACGGCATCTGCGCGACAGCGGCGTCCCGTTCGTCATCCTGCGCAATGGCTGGTACCTGGAGAATTACACCGAGCAGCTCGCCTCGGTCCTCGAACACCGGACCGTCGCGGGCAGCGCGGGCGAGGGACGGGTCAGCGCCGCGAGCCGTGCCGACTACGCCGAGGCCGCCGCGATCGTCCTGACCACCGAGGGCCATCTCGGGTCCGTGTACGAGCTCGGCGGCGACAAGGCGTTCTCACTCACCGAGCTGGCCGCGGCGTACTCCGACGCCACCGGCCACGACATCACCTACGCCGGCCTTCCGGCCACCGGCTTCGCGGAGCTGCTGACCGGCGCCGGCCTTCCCCGCGAGTTCGCCGAGGTCCTGGCCGACGCCGACCTGGGACTGGCGCGCGGCGAACTCTTCACCGACAGCGGCGATCTCAGCCGCCTCCTGGGCCGGCCCACCACGTCCCTCGCGGAAGCGATCTCCTCGGCTCTGGCCGCACGGCGCACCGCTCACTGAGAAACCAGTGGCGCGGTGTGTGCCGGAGTCGCGTTCGGGCGGCCGTCTCCCGGTCGCCGGGACAGCCGGGCACACGGCGCTGCCGGTGGGTGTCGTCAATGCCTGGAAAGAGGCAGCCGGACGGCCGGTGGAAGCGGCGCCGGGACGGGGTTCGCCCGGAACGACTGGATCATCAGGGCCGCGAAGCGACGCGACGCCGCCACCCTCATCTCGGGTGACTCGGCGCGGATGCCTTCGTTCGCCATCAGCGCCAGGCTGATGTCCTCCAGTACGAAATCCGCCCGCAAGGGCCCCGCGTCCTTGGCGCGCCGCACCAGTTCGTACAGCAGACGCAGCGTGCGATCACGGTCCGCGGCGAAGTCGACCGCTTGAGGAAGCTGCGAGGTGAACGCGCGGGCGAAGCCCCGGTCGAGGGCATGCATCCGCATGAGCTTCTCGATCACCAGGCAGAACCCGCTCCATGGGTCGCTCGCCGCCAGACCCTCCTCCACGACCGCCGAGCACGAGGCCATCTGCTCGGCGAAGGCCTCGGTCAGCAGCGCTTCCTTGGTCTGGAAGTGCCGGTAGACGGTCGCGACACCGACCTCGGCGCGCCGGGCGATCTCGCGGATCGGCACGTCGAGGCCCTCGGCGGCGAAGGCCGCGCGAGCGACCGCGAGGATGCGCCCGCGGTTGTCGCGGGCGTCGGAGCGGAGCTTCGTTATCACTTGAGCCGTCACCACTCTCACTTTAGTCAAACGGACGGGGTGTTCCGTTACGTTCGGCGCATGAGAGCGATTCAATTCACTGAGTACGGCCCGCCCGGTGTTGTGCATGTCGCCGAGGTGGCGGCGCCGCACGCCGGACCGGGCGAGATCCGTATCGCCGTACGGGCGTCCGGAGTCTCGCCAGGAGAGATGCGCATCCGCTCCGGCACACTGCGTGACGTGGTGCCCTTGACGTTCCCGTACCGGACCGGATTCGACGCCGCGGGTGTGGTGGACGAGATCGGCGACGGCGTCACGGGAGTGGGCATCGGCGACGAGGTGTTCGGCATGACCCATTCGGCCGTGCGCGGCGCCAATGCCGACTTCGCGGTCCTGGCCGCCTGGGCGCCCAAACCGGC
Source organism: Streptomyces sp. AK02-01A (assembly GCF_033795305.1). Taxonomy (NCBI): domain Bacteria; kingdom Bacillati; phylum Actinomycetota; class Actinomycetes; order Kitasatosporales; family Streptomycetaceae; genus Streptomyces; species Streptomyces sp. AK02-01A. The sequence continues at coordinate 144,696 of NZ_JARBAE010000006.1, read as the reverse complement.
CGCCTGGAGCTGGGAGGAGGCGGGCGGCGCCGCGGGCAGCGTCGAGACGGCCACCCGGGTCCTCGACCGGCTCGCGGTCGGCGCCGGGCACACCGTGCTCGTGCAGGGCGCGGCCGGCGGGGTCGGCACCGTCGCCGTCCAGCTCGCGGTCGCCCGCGGCGCCACCGTCATCGGTACGGCGAGCGAGCACAACCACGACTTCCTGCGTTCCCTCGGCGCCGAGCCGACGACGTACGGAACGGGCCTCGCCGAACGGGTCCGCGCGCTGGCACCGGCCGGAGTGGACGCCGTGTTCGACTGCGCCGGAGGAGCGCTGCCGGACCTTGTCGCCATCGCCGGCGAGGCGGCGCGCGTGGTGACGATCGCCGACGTCACCGCGGCGGCCCATGGCGTACACCTGTCGCACGGAGTGCCGGCCGACGACACGGGCGCGGCCGTCGGAGCCGCCGACGCGCTGGCGGTGCATGGCCTCGCGAGCGCGGTCACGCTCGCCGGCGAGGGCCGGCTGCGGGTGCCGGTCGCGGCGGCGTACCCGCTCACCGAGGCCGCGGCCGCGCACGAACTGAGCGAAAGCCGCCACGCCCGCGGAAAGATCGTGCTGGTGAACTGACCGGACGCCCGTGGCCGGTCACGACGACCGGTCACGGGCCCGATGACACCGATCCGCCGGCGAAGTGTTCCCGTACCAGCGACCGCACCACCGGCAGGTCCTGTGCGATCAGCGCGTCCAGCAGCGCCGAGTGTTCGGCCGCGTCCGCGACCAGCTCCGCGCGGCGCGAGGCCGGAGCGCCGGCCGTCGGCCACTGGGACCGAAGGCGCAAGTCGTCCGCGACCACAACCAGTTGGCGATTGCCGGAGAGCGCGAGCACGGCGCGGTGAAAGGCACGGTCACACTCCACATAGGCGGCCCGGTCGCCACTGGCGGCGGCCGCGCCGGCCGCCGCCGCCAGCGGACGCAGCTCCGCCCAGCGTTCGGCCGGTACGGAACGGGCCAGCCGCAGCATCACCGGCACCTCGATCAGGGCCCGTACCTCGGCCAGTTCGGCCAGTTCGGCGGCGCCGCGCTCGACGACGCGAAAGCCGCGGTTCGGGACGACCTCGACGGCGCCCTCCAGTGTGAGCTGCTGCATGGCCTCGCGCACGGGAGTGGCCGAGACTCCGAAACGCTCTCCCAGCGCCGGAGCCGAATAGACCTCACCCGGCGTCAGATCACCGGTGACGAGCGCGTCCCGCAGTGCGGCGAGGATCTGCCGGCGCACCGAATGCCGTCGCACCGGCGCGGCCGGAGATGTCTCGCTGTGCGTGTGCTCCGCGCGCGCCTGTTCCGGTAGCCGTCCCTGACCGGGCGGGTGCGGCCGCGCGGGCTCGGATCCACTCGCTCTGCTCTGCTCCACCGGCTCCACCTCCACGCTCCGGTCCGGTCGGCCCCGCTCACGGACCGGGTCTCCTGTGCACGATAAGCGGACGGCGACGCAGTTCACACATCATCGCCATCGGGTAAGGTAAGGCTTACCTGCAATCGCATCCGATTCGGTGGTCCCCCGCATGACCGTGTCAGCCGTGCTGCCCAGCCTTCTCACCTCTCCCATGACGGACGCGTACACGCGCCTGACCGAGGTGTTCCCGACGCTGCGCATCGACGAGCTCACCGAGGACGGCCGGCTCCCGGAAGGCGGCGGCTGGGTGGGCGCGGCCGAACTCGCGGCCGGCGGCGCCGCTCTCGACGGCTTTCTCGCCTGGGACGAGGCGCAGGTGCGGCGGGACTACGGACAGGAGGCCCGGCCCGATGTGGTCGCCAGCTTCGCGCTGCACCGTTATGCCTGGCCCGCCTGTCTGCTGATCACCGTGCCGTGGTTCCTGAGCCGCCGGGTGCCGCGCGTCCCTGTGGAGAGCGTCTCCTTCCACCGTTCGCTGGGCCGGATGACCGTGCGGACCGGGGACTTCGCCTGTCTGCCGGACGACCCGGCGGCGACCGCGCCGGGTGCCCGTGTCGTACCGGACGAGGAGGCCCTGCGGGCCGAGGTGCGGTCGGCCGTCGCCGAGCATCTCGGACCGGTCCTCGAACGATTCGGCCCGCGGATGCGGCGCCGCGGCAGGGCGCTCTGGGGCATGGCGACCGACGAGCTGGTCGAGGGCCTCTGGTATGTCGCGGAGCTGCTCGGCGAGGAGCCCCGCGCGATCGCGGAGCTGGAGAAGCTGCTGCCGGGCACGGCCAAGCCGTACGTCGGTACGGCGGGATTCCGTGAACTGACCGGGCCGAACGGCGAGTCGCTGCCCACCCGGGACCGGGCCAGTTGCTGTCTCTTCTACACACTGCGTCCCGAGGACGCCTGTGCGAGCTGTCCGCGTACGTGCGACGCCGACCGGGTCCGGAAGCTGACCGCGAGCACCTGACCCCGCGTCACCACGGAACCCACACCACCCGCTAGGGTGATATTAATCGAACATGACAGCCGCCTCTCGTGCGGCCGTTCTAGTCGATCGCGCCGATTTGTGCGCCACACCGCTTCGTTGGTGTTGTCTTGACCCAAAACCCCCTGAGGGGAACCGCATTTCCGCCATTATGGCGCCCCAAACGCCCTACTGCGATGCAAGGATCACCGCATGCAACTGACGGACATATCGCTGAACTGGCTACTCCCCGGCGGCGTACTGCTCGTCGGAATCCTGGTGGCGGTGGCAGTGCTTGCGCGTGGCAAGCGCGCTGGTGAGAAATCCGCCACTGAGGACTCCTGGGAACGCAGTGAAGAACGCCGCAGACGCAAGGAAGCGATCTACGGCACCGCCTCCTACGCCCTGCTCTTCTGCTGTGCCGCCGTGGCCGCGGCTCTCTCGTTCCACGGCCTCGTCGGCTTCGGCCAGGAAAATCTCAACCTGAGCGGCGGCTGGGAGTATCTCGTACCGTTCGGTCTCGACGGAGCGGCGATGTTCTGCTCCGTGCTCGCGGTACGCGAGGCCAGCCACGGCGACGCCGCCCTCGGTTCGCGACTGCTCGTGTGGACCTTCGCCGGTGCCGCCGCCTGGTTCAACTGGGTGCACGCGCCCAGGGGTCTGGGACACGACGGCGCTCCGCACTTCTTCGCCGGTATGTCTCTCTCGGCGGCGGTGCTGTTCGACCGCGCGCTGAAGCAGACCCGCCGGGCGGCGCTTCGCGAGCAGGGGCTTGTCCCCCGCCCGCTGCCGCAGATCCGGATCGTACGGTGGCTCCGTGCGCCGCGCGAGACCTTCGGCGCCTGGTCGCTGATGCTGCTCGAAGGCGTACGCACACTGGACGAAGCGGTCGACGAGGTGCGCGAGGACCGGCGGCAGAAGGAACAGACCCGTCACCGCAGGCGTGAGCAGGGCAAGCTGGACCGGGCGCAGATCAAGGCGCTCAACCGCCAGCACCGGGCCTGGGGACGCGGCCGCGGTGGCCGCCAGGTCGCACTGCCCGCGGTAAGCGGAGGCGGCGCGTCCGCCGTCGAGGCCGCCGCGGAGCCTGCTATATCCGAGCCGGGTCAACTGCCCAGTCGGTCCCGGCTCTCCCTTCAGGCCGTGAAGGACGCTGACGCCCCCCGTACGGTGGATCTCACCGCGGAGGACGACACCCAGGCGCTGCCGCGTCTCGACTCTCTTGAGCGCAAGCTCAAGGATCTTGAGCAGCAGTTCGGCTGAGTCCCGGCAAGAAGAACACCAGGACCGGCGTGACGGACAACCGTCACGCCGGTTCTGTGTCAGGACCGCCGCCGCACATCCGTCCGGCGTCCCGGACCGCTTCAGGAGCCGACCGGTCGTCGTCATCGATCCATCGTCTCCGACCGGCCGCGGTGTGCGTTCTGCCTCAAGCCGCCTCGCCGTTGAGCTCGAACCAGACGGTCTTGCCCGGCGGCCGGGTCCTGACTCCCCAGTCGTCCGCCAGACTTCGCACCAGCGCCAGTCCTCTGCCGTGCGTCGCGTCGTCGGCGACGCGTCTGGGCGGCTCGGGCAACGCCGGCAGCTCGGCGACGAAGTCCCTCACCTCCACGCGCAGCCGTGAGTCCGCGACCGTCGCCGTGACCACCGCTCCGCTCTCCGTATGCACCAGCGCGTTGGTGACCAGCTCGCTCATGAGCAGCTCGGCCACCGCCGCGGAATCCCGCTCCCGCCAGTGCCGCAGCATCTCGCGCAACGCGTGCCGCACTTCCGGGACCGCCGCGAGGTCGGCACCGCCCACTCTGCGCCGTAGCCCTGCCATCACTTCTGCCCCCCGTCCGTACCGGTGACCACTCCTGTTCTCGAACCCGTACCAGGGCCTGCTGCGAAAGTCCGCCCGGCCCGCGACACGCCCCAGTGATGCATGCCCCGCACCGCATACGCCACGCGTGCCGTGCGTCACCTCTGCCGTGGAACGAGCCGCCGCACGGCCGGATATGAGCCTCAGGGACGTGGCATGTTCCGGAGGTTGGAGCGCGCCATCTGCACCATGCGGCCCACTCCGCCGTCCAGGACGATCTTGCTGGCCGAGAGCGCGAACCCGGTCACCATGTCCGCGCGGATCTTCGGCGGGATGGAGAGCGCGTTCGGGTCGGTGACCACATCCACCAGGGCCGGGCCCTTGTGCTTGAAGGCGTCCTTGAGCGCGCCTTCGAGCTGCCTGGGCTTCTCCACCCGCACGCCGTAGGCGCCGGCCGCGCGCGCGATGCCCGCGAAGTCGGGGTTGTGGTTGCTCGTGCCGTAGGCCGGCAGACCGGCCACCATCATCTCCAGCTCGACCATGCCCAGCGAGGAGTTGTTGAAGAGGACGATCTTCACCGGCAGGTCGTACTGGACGAGGGTGAGGAAGTCGCCCATGAGCATGGAGAATCCGCCGTCCCCGGACATCGAGATGACCTGTCGGTTCCGGTCGGTGAACTGGGCTCCGATGGCCTGCGGCAGCGCGTTGGCCATCGAACCGTGGCTGAACGAGCCGATCACGCGACGGCGTCCGTTCGGCGACAGATAGCGGGCGGCCCAGACATTGCACATGCCGGTGTCCACGGTGAACACCGCGTCGTCGTCGGCGAGTTCGTCCATCACGGAGGCAACGTACTCGGGATGGATCGGAGTGTGTTTCTCGACCTTGCGGGTGTACGCCTTGATCACGCCCTCCAGCGCGTCGGCGTGTTTCTTCAGCATCTTGTCGAGGAACCTGCGATCCGTCTTGGCCCGCACGCGTGGAATCAGACAGGTCAGTGTCTCGCGGACATCGCCCCAGACGGCGAGGTCCAGCTTGGAGCGGCGGCCGAGGTGCTCGGGCCTGACATCGACCTGGACGATCTTGACATCGTCGGGCAGGAAGGCGTTGTACGGGAAGTCCGTGCCGAGCAGGATGAGCAGATCGCACTCGTGGGTGGCCTCGTAGGCGGCGCCGTAGCCGAGCAGTCCGCTCATGCCAACGTCGTACGGATTGTCGTACTGGATCCATTCCTTGCCGCGCAGGGCGTGGCCGACCGGGGACTTGACGCGCTCGGCGAACTCCATGACCTCGCTGTGCGCACCGGCGGTGCCGCTGCCGCAGAAGAGTGTGACCCGGTCCGCCTCGTCGATCATGCGAGCGAGCTTCTCGATCTCGGCGTCGCCGGGACGTACGGACGGACGCGACGTGACGAGCGCGTGCTCCACCGCCCGCTCCGGCGCCGGAGCGGAAGCGATGTCGCCGGGCAGCGTGACCACACTGACGCCGCTCCGGCCGATGGCGTGCTGGATCGCCGTCTGGAGCAGCCGGGGCATCTGCTTCGGATTGGAGATCATCTCGCTGTAGTGGCTGCACTCGCGGAAAAGCTGATCGGGATGGGTCTCCTGGAAGTAACCGAGGCCGATCTCGCTGGACGGGATGTGGGAGGCGAGCGCGAGCACGGGGGCCATCGAACGGTGGGCGTCGTACAGGCCGTTGATGAGATGCAGATTTCCCGGGCCGCAGGAGCCCGCGCAGGCCGCGAGCCTGCCGGTGATCTGGGCCTCGGCGCCGGCCGCGAAAGCGGCGGTCTCCTCGTGCCTGACGTGAATCCAGTCGATGGCGGCATTGCGGCGGATCGCGTCGACGACGGGGTTCAGGCTGTCGCCGACGACTCCGTACAGACGCTGGACGCCCGCCCTGACGAGGATGTCGACGAACTGTTCCGCCACATTCTGCTTGGCCATGGAAGAGCACCCTTTCTGGTCTCCGGTGGGGCCTCGGGCAGCGGGCCGCAGACCGGCGTGAGCCGGCCTCGGTCCGGCCTCCGGTGTCCATCAACCCATGCCGGGCGCGGTTACGCCTCCCAGACGCCGACCGCCGTACGGTCGTCGGCGTACCCCTTCACTCTGAGCTGGGTGTCCGCCAGATAGCCGGCCAGACCCGGCGGATCCACGGGGCTCCAGCGGTCGGCGAGTTCCTTGGCGAGCGCGGGCTCGCCGCGCAGAGGATCGGCGAAGCCGGTGCCGCACAGCAGAAGCGTGTCACCCGGCCGGGCCACCGAGGCCCGGAACCGGAACGGCTCGGACGGCGGCGGAAGCGGCCCTTCTATGTACGGGGCCTGAGGTGACGGAATCCCCAGATCCATGGTCAGGCGGTCGCCTTCCGGCGTCTCGGCCGGCTGGGAGCCGAAGCCGACGACGGGCTCGCCGGTCATGGCCGCCGGATCCGGAATGTCCGGCTCCAGGTCCTGCCAGACGCCGTCCCTGAGCCTGAACAGACCGCCGTCACCGGCTCCGAAGAAGACCCGGGTCCGGCACCGCGGATCGGCGGAGAGAAGCAGACAGCGCAGACTCGCGGTGTACTCCTGCGGCTCGACTCCCAGCTCGGCGGCGCGGGCGCGGAGCTTGCCGTAACCACGGTCGGTGAGCCGCTGGAGCCCGGATATGAGATCGTCCCTGCGGCCGGCTCTGATGTCCTCGGAGAGCCGGACATGACTGCGCCCGACGGCGCCTCCGATCCAGTGACACGCGTCCGCCGCCGCCCGGTGGGCACTTCCGGAGGCGTGGACTCCACTGGCGACGGCGACCAGCACCAGCGCGTCGGCGCCATGGCCGAAGCGGACGGTGAGCAGCGCGTCCCGCCGCGGCTCGCCGCGATGCCGCGCGGCATCTCCTCGCATGGACACGGCCCTCAGCGCGTACGTCCCGTACTGGGCACCGTCGAGGACCGTGTCGGCGACGGTCTCGTCCAGCCGGTCGGCGCGAGCGGGCGGCAGTGTGGTGGGCTCGGGATCGTAGACGGGCGGTTCGTCTCCGAGATGGGTGACGACGGACGGTGGCAGCGCACCGCGGTGCCGTCCCGAGTGCCGGGTCCCGGACGGTGACGGAGACTCCGCTCCGCCCGTGGAGTCTCCGGCGGCTCCCGGAGCCGGTACGGAGGACGGCCCGGGCCCGCCACGGCTGCCGGACTCACCGCCGTACGGCCCCGGACCGGCCGAGGACGCGGCGCCGAATGGTCCGGCGGGTTCGGCGGGTTCGGCGGGTCCGGCGGGTTCGGCGGGTCCGGCGGGTCCGGCGGCGGAAGACGGTCCCGGTAAGGGCCGAGGCCCGTCCGCGGCCGGCTCCGGCTCACGACGACCGGCCGACGGAGACCCCGAAGGCCAGGGACCGGCGCCGGCCGGAGGCGCGGAATCGAACTGTCCCGGCGCCACCGGCCCGCCGAAACCGGGCCGCGACCGCGACCGCGAGGACCGTTGCTCCGGGCCGGCGGGCTCCGGCGCACCACGGCCGGCCGACGAAGGCCCCGAAGGCCAGGGACCCGCACCGGCCGGAGGCGCGGAATCGAAACGGCGGGCGGGCACCGGACCGCCGGACTCGGCCCTGCCTGACGCTCCGGGCGGTGCGGACGGCCGCGGACAGCGCTCTTCCACGGATCCGGGCAGCGGCCTCGCGTCGCTGGGAGCGTACGGAGCCGGCGCCTCCCACGGCGCCCGCTGACGCGGCACGACGGCCGCCGCCGGTGGCTGCTCCCACCAGGCACCCGGTCGGCGCACCGTATCCGCCGTGTCCGCCGGACCGGAGTCCTCGGGTGCGGCGCTGTCAGGAGTGGCACCGGTCCCGTTCTCCGAGGTGGTCTCGCGCGTGTCCGCCTCATCCGCCGCGCCCAGTGCGTCCGCCGCCGAATCGAAGCGGTCGTCGACCGTGTCCCCGGCCGCCGCGACCGGACCGGTGTCCGGCGCGGACTCCTCGTACAGCCGGTTCCACCAGTCGTCGTCGGCGGGCCTCTCCCCCTGCTGGCTCATGACCCTATTGTCGACCGCGCCGAGAGTGCGAAAACGGCGCGTCGAACAAAAATTCACGTGCGCCGGGCGACCCCACCCCCCACGGGAAGGACGCCCGGCGAACGTTCACAGGTTCAGCGGGCGGGTGCTCCGGCGCGGAGCCGGACACTTCACTCTCCCGAGCAAATCCGGACCCAGACACCCGAAAGGCATATGACCGGCTTTGTTGCTGCTGTGATGGCGCCACCTTGGCAGAGTGAACGGGCGTACAGGGATGATGTGGGCGGCGGGTTTACGCCGTGGCCGGTTTCCGCCACGGCAGGCGGCGGAAACCGGCGCGTCCGGGGAGGGCGCGTGAGGCGTCCGGGGAGGGGTTGCAGGGGTGCTGGGAGCGATAGGTCTTGACGAGAGACAGGAGTCCGCGTACCGCGCGCTGGTGGCGATCGGCGCCGCGGAGGTCGCGGATCTGGCCCACCGGCTGGCTCTCCCGGAACCGGACACCGAACGGGCCCTGCGCAAACTGGAGCAGCAGGGCCTGGCCGCCCAGTCCTCGTCCCGTACCGGACGGTGGGTCGCCGCGCCGCCCGCCGTCGCACTCGGCGCGCTGCTCACTCAGCACCGCCATGAGCTGGAGCAGGCCGAGCTGGCCGCGGTGCTCCTCGCCGAGGAGTACCGGATGGAGGCCGCGGAACCGGCCGTACACGATCTGGTCGAGGTGGTGACGGGCGCGGGCGCGGTCGCCCACCGCTTTCTGCAGTTGCAGCTCGGCGCCACCGAAGAGGTCTGCGCCCTGGTCACCGGGAAGCCCGTCGCCGTGACCGGGATGGACAACGAGGCGGAGGAACGGGCCACGGGCCGGGGAGTCGCCTATCGGGTGGTGATCGAGCGCGAGGTCCTCTCGCTGCCCGACGGGATCACCGAACTCTCCGCCGCGCTCGGCCGCGACGAGCAGGTCCGGGTGACCGAGCGAGTGCCCACCAAGCTGGTGATCGCGGACCGCGCTCTGGCGATGGTGCCGCTGACCGGACCCGGGGCCGAACCCGCGGCTCTGGTCGTGCACGCCAGCGGCCTGCTGGAGTCTCTGACGGGACTGTTCGAGGCGGTGTGGCGGGAGGGACTGCCGCTGCGGCTGAGTGCGGACGGCTCCGTGGTCCGGGAGGCCCTTCCCGGTCCGGACGAGACGGATCTGCGGATTCTGTCACTGCTGCTCGCCGGGATGACCGACGCGAGCGTCGCCAAACAGCTCGATCTGGGTCTGCGGACCGTACAGCGCCGGGTGCGGGGGCTGATGGAGCTGAGCGGCGTGACGACCCGGCTGCAGCTCGGCTGGCACGCCTATGAGAAGGGCTGGGTGGCTCGCGGACTGCGGGACTGAGCCGGTTCCTGCACAGTTGGCAGATGGACGTGTGGCAGCTCGTGCTGGTGGGCCTGGTCATGCTGCTCGGTCTGTTCGGCGTGCTCGTCCCGGGCGTACCCGGCCAGGCGATCGTCTGGGCCTCGGTGCTCTGGTGGTCGCTGTCGGACACGAGCCGGGTGGCCTGGGCCGTGCTCATCGGAGCGACGGCACTGCTGCTGCTGAACCAGGCGCTCAGACCACTGCTGCCGCCCCGCAGGACCAGCAGGACCGGGGCTCCGCGGCACACGCTGCTGGTGGGCGGGGTCAGCGGGATCGCGGGCTTCTTCGTGGTGCCGGTGGTGGGCGGGATTCTGGGGTTCGTCGGTGGCGTCTACTGGGCGGAGCGGAGCAGGCTCGGAAGCCACCGGGCCGGCTGGGCGTCGACGCGTATGGTCATGCGCACGGCGGGCTATTCGCTGCTGGTGGAGCTGTTCGCGTGCCTGCTGGTGGTGGGTGCGTGGCTGGGCGCGGTGATCTCCACGCGATGATCCGGTGCCAGGATCCCGCCACACCGTTGTCCTGATCCCACCTCGGTAGGGCGGAAGCCGTGCGGCGCCGAAAGCCGGCGTGTGAGGCTGGGAGCATGACCGAATTCAGCGATGCCGAGCGCGCGTACCTCAGGTCCCAGCGGCTGGGACGGATGGCGACGGTCGACCCGAACGGCCAGCCGCAGGCCAATCCGGTCGGCTTCTTCCCGCAGGACGACGGGACCATCCTGATCGGCGGTCACGCGCTGGGCCACACCAAGAAGTGGCGCAATCTGCTGGTGAATCCGCGCGTGGGCCTGGTCGTCGACGACATCGTGAGCGTCGAGCCGTGGACCGTGCGCGGCGTGGACATCCGGGGCGAGGCGGAACTCCTGACGGGCCCGCACGGTCTCGGTCCGCACTTCAGCGAGGAACTGATCCGCATCCGGCCCGTCAAGATCCATAGCTGGGGCCTCGACTGACCGGAACGGCCCGGCGGCAGCCGCGACGGACCGTCAGCGGGCCCGGGGCCGTGCCGGAGCGTTCCGGTACGGCCCCGGGCGACCCGGCGGCCGGGTCACCTCGCGGAGTGGCCCGTCTCGGCACCTGGTGTGATCGCGGCGCGGGCCATCACACTCGCCGGTGCCGGTGGCCCTGGGCCCTGTCTGACACATCCCGCCTGGCCTGCGACGCCTGGCACGCACGCTCACCGCGTTGTCGGAGTCATCCGAGTACGTCCAGTACACGGATGATCCTCCGCCTTGGGATCGCACGCACCAGACGTCGCAGGCCCCGCCCTCCGGGCGGACGGCGCCATGTGTCAGACACGGCCTAGCGGATCCGGCCCCGCTTGGCTTCCATGGCCGCACGGCCCTCGGCGCCCTTGCGCTTCCAGTCGCGCAGGATCTCGCTCCGCAGCCGGGCGTCGGTCTTGGCGACGATGCGCTGGTTCTCCCGCAGCAGCTTGCGGTAGCTCTCCAGCCTGCGCACGGGCAGCGAACCGTCCTCCACGGCGGCGAGCACGGCGCATCCCGGCTCCGACACATGGGCGCAGTCGTGGAAGCGGCATCCCCCGGCCAGCCGCTCGATCTCCGAGAAGACCTGCCCGACACCCACTTCCGCGTCCCACAGCCCGACGCCTCGCAGTCCCGGCGTGTCGATGAGCACACCTCCGCCGGGCATCGCGAGAAGGTTGCGCGTCGTGGTGGTGTGCCGGCCCTTTCCGTCCGCGTCGCGGATGGCCTGCACCTCCATCACCTCGTCGCCCAGCAGTGCGTTGGCGAGAGTCGACTTCCCGGCGCCGGAGACCCCGAGCAACACGCTCGTACCACCCGACAGCACGGCGGAGAGCACCTCGATCCCCTCACCCGTCGCCGAACTGACGGCCAGCACCTGCACACCGGGAGCGGCGGCCTGGACGTCGTCGACAAGATGCGCGAGCACCGCGGGGTCATCCACGAGATCGGCCTTGGTGAGCACGACAAGAGGGAGGGCGCCGCTCTCCCATCCCAGCGCGAGAAAGCGTTCGATCCGGCCGAGGTCGAGTTCGACGGCGAGTGAGACCGCGATGATCGCGTGGTCGACATTGGCCGCGAGAATCTGTCCCTCGGACCGGGAGGAGGAGGTGGAGCGTACAAAAGCGGTGCGCCGCGGCAGATACGCGCGGACGAATCGCGGATCGCCGTCCGCGTCCACGGCGGCCCAGTCCCCGGTGCAGATCACCCGCAGCGGGTCGTGCGGTGTGACAAGGGCGGTGTCGGCACGGATGACACCGCCGGCGGTGACGACATCACACTGCCCGCGGTCCACCCGCACAACACGGCCGGACAGCAGACCACGCTGGGCGTACGGAGCGAACTCCGCCTCCCATCCCTGGTCCCAGCCGTACTGGGCGAGAGGGTACGAAGCAGACGAAGCCTCAGGAGAGGAAAACGAGAAAGACAAGGGAAACCCTTCAAAGGGTGGCCCCGGCGGCGCGCTCGGCGCGGAAGTGGTGTGGGTGTCAGCCGGAGACCACAGGGATGGGGACGACGAATTCCTGATCGCGGGCAGCGCCCGTCACCGTGACAGTCATCAATGTCCTCACCTCCTGTTTCCTCAACGGACAAACGGCAGACCGGCGGAGCGGCACAGTGGCCCCTCCGGACGGGCCCACCATAGCCGGGTCTCGCGAGGCGCCGCGACGTATTTTCTTGGCCGCCGTCACAGCGGCGGACGCACGGGAAGCCTTCGGCCCACGAGACGGACGCCAGCAGCCGCGCTGCGCCGAAGCTGTGGCACTATCGCGGAGGGGTCAGCCTGGCAGTGCGGGCATCCCGACCGAACGGACATGTGATGCGCACGCGAAGCGACACGTTGCCGAGGCGGTGCGGTTGAGCAAGACAGTGCCGGTGAGCTGCGGCGACGCGATGTTCTGGGCCTTCGATGTGGCGCTCGGCGTTCTCCTCGTCGAAGCGGTGCGAGTTGGTGCGGAGACGCCGGCAGAGCTGCGGCCCGCGTGGTGACCTGAGTTGGATCCCTGGTGGATCAGCGCGCGAAGTCAGATGCGGCGCATCGCACGGGGGAGGGGCGCTCGCACACTGGGCTGCGACCGTGCTGGTCACTGCCATTCGTTGATGGCCGCCACCAGCACGGTCGTAACGGACGGCCAGTTCGTCCTGCCTCGTGGCAACCGCACGGTGGCGTCTCCGCCTGCTGATCCCGCACGCGACCGGCCATATCCGCCTATAGATAGGTCCGTTGAGCACCAACACGGCGGTGGGCGGCTCCTCAGACGGCCAGAAACACTGCGGCGGTGGACGCTCCGAGGAGAGCGCCGGCCGCTGTCTGGGCCACAGTGTGATAGCTCAGGGCCACTCGGGACCAGCACACCGCGAACACGAGCGCGTAAGCGATGATCCACCAGGGAGAGTGGACGACGCACAGCATGGCCGTGACGGAAGAGGCGACCGCGGCGTCGACGCTGATCTTCCACGCGTAGTTCACGGCCAGCAGGCCAACGGTCATGGCCCATGCCGAAATCATCGACATGATGATGTCTCGCGGAGCGTGCCCCAGCACCATCACGACGACGCCCGCACCGATGGACGCGAGGATGACGAGGAAGATGGGCGCGCGCTGCCTGCGGTCGACCACGTGCCGGTCTCCCCAGGTGCCCCGCTTTCGCTCCCATTCCACGTAGGAAGCGGGGATGATACCGGCGCACAGCGCGCCCGTCAGTCCCCAGGGAATTCCGGTCCAATCGCCGGACGCCGCCAGGCTGACTCCCAGCATTCCAGAAAGCAGAACGTTGCGAGGCTGCAGAATGTTCGTGATGGCGCGCGCCCAACTGGTCGCGTTCATATCGCGTCTCCGTACCCTGAAATGCCCGCGCGGCGCGATGTCCGAAGCGCGGTGCCTGCCGACGGTTGTTTCGGTGTGGCCGCGCGGGCGGTTGCCTGCGGGCTGTGCCGTCAGCGGGCCTGCTCGGCCAGATATTCTTCGATGGTGTCCGCGATCGTCGTGAAAGGGTCGAGCGCCGCGTAGAGGGCCTTGAGCCGCTGGGCGTTGTCGCGGTAGCCGGGACTCTTGAGGACCTCGGTGACGGCCTCGCCGATCGCGAAGGCCTCGGGACGACCGGTACCGAGGTTGATGGCCGCTCCGGTGCCCGCGGCTCGCGCCGTCACCTCAACCTTGTCTTCCGTGTCTCCCGCGACGACCATCGGGACACCATGGCTCAATCCCTGCTGGACGCCGCCGTAGCCACCGTTGGTGACCAGTACGTCGGTGTGCGGAAGCAGCAGGTCGAAGGGGATGAACGTGGCGACACGCGCATTGGCCGGCACTCTGGCCGGCGTGATGTCGGCGCGGCCGGTGGCCGCGACCACCAGGACATCGAGATCGGCGAGCGCCTCCAGCGCGGGCTCGATCAGTTCGCTGAAATCGTGGTTGGCGATCGTGCCCTGCGTCACGACGACAACCCGGTCGGCGTCCAGGACCTCCTGCCACCACTCCGGCGGCTCGAAGGACTCCGGTGCCGCCGACGGCAGCGCGCCGATGAAGCGCAGACTGTCCGGCGCGTCACTGCGCTCGTAGTCCAGCGCCGGGACGGACAGTTGAAGGAAGCGGTCCGGCAGCAGTACCGCGGCGTCAAGGAAGAACGGCAGCGCCTCCGTCGCGCCGGCGGACTCCACGAGCTGGGCCGCGTAAGCCTGCGCGGCACCGAGAAGCTTCTCCTGGAGAAGGATATTGGCCTCTTGGTTGCGCTCCCGGCCGGCCGGTGAGCTGTCCGCGGGCAGTCCCATTCCGAACGGCGCGGTGTCGACGCTCGACAGCACAAGAGGCACCGTGCCCACGGTGATCACGGCCGCCGGTCGAATTCCCGGCGCTCCGCGGAGTATGGGGAAAACACCCCAGAACCCCGTCTCGACAAGAACGATCGGCGGTTGGTCACCTGCTTCCGCGAGCAGCCGCTGAAGGGCCGCGTGCTGTGCCGGAACGGCCTTGAGGAACATATTGCGCATGTCCCATTCGAAGCGCGGGATTCCGACCGGAACGGCGAGGCGCTCCTCGGAGGCGGAAACGGCTTCCGCGTCGTAGTCCGCGTCTCCGGAAAGAGCGGCGAAGGTCGCCCCTGCGCTTTCCACCGCCTCCCGGAATCCGGAGCCGGTCAGGAATGTGACGTCATGCCCCTTCTCGATCAGGCTCCTCGCGATGGAACGCATCGGAGCGAAGTGCCCGTAGATGGGAGTCGAGGCGACGAGTACATGTGCCATGAACGGTCAATTCCTTGTGTGTGCGGCGAGAGTGACGCGGCGGACGCCGGTGGGGACCGGCAGGATACGGCGCCGGGTGGGGCGGTGGCGGCTGAATCACAAGGACCGGCCGAAAAGAACACTGGTCGTGCGAAGCGCCCGCGCGGACAGAGAGCGGCACAGGGAGAGACATGTCTGACGGACCGTCACCAGCGTTGTCACCAGCGCGAAGTGGACGGCTGCTCGGCGAGCGGTGTGAGAGGGAGTTTCGACACAGGCCTGCCCGCAGGTGCGGGCAGGCCTCTCAGCGGTCGCACGGCGTCGGACATCACGGTCCCGCGCCGCGCGACATCCACCTGGCTCGGGCCCGGAGCGAACCGCTCGGTCAGCCGCCGGTCCCGCCGTAGAGGCGTTCGACATGCAGGCGGATGACCAGCCGCCGGTCGCGGATCATGGCGGCGCGGTAGTCGTCCCAGTCGGGATGCTCGCCGGCCAGCGCCCGGTACATCTCGATCAGCTCCTCCACGGTGGCGTCGTCCGGTTCCGATGCCACCGGCGTGAGTTCGGCGGTTCCTTCGGCGACGGCGTAGATCCCGAAGTCCGGAGAGGTGACATGCAGGCTGCCCCGCGGGTCCCGGCGGAGGTTGACGCTCTTCGCCCGGTCCGCGGTGGCCGACACCCGGATCAGCCGGGCGGCGGGATCGGCGCTGTAGAGAACGTTGGAGAGCTGTGGCCGGCCATTGGATTTGATTGTCGTCAGGACACCGCGCCGGGTGTCGGCCAGCAAGGTCTCAAGGGCTCCATTGGTCATCGATCGTCCTTTCTTTGTACGGATGTTCGTCGGCGCCGGTGCCGCTCGGGACCCAGGAGTGGTGAGGGACCCGGGCGGGGCCGTCGGCGCGGGGATCCACCCGGCGCCGGACGGGCAGTCCCGGCCGCAGCGGATCGAGGCGCGCACAAGGTCCAGGACAACATGATCCGCCGCCACATCGTCTGGCGGAATTGGAAACACGCCCCCAGGGCTGTCCCGTAATCCCCGGCGGGCGCGCGACGACAGCTACAGCGCCTCGCCGCGTTGTCGGAACGCCCGGATACGTCCCGTATGCGAGCGTCCCTCCGCCGTGCGATCCACCGCATCCGACGCCGCGCGCTGATCCACCAGGGATGACGGGACAGCCCTTAGCAGCCAGATGGTCCGCTGTCAGCCTTTTCCTCCGCTGATCACTCAATAGAGGATTAATCTCCCCTGTTCGGTCGCGGTTCGCCTGTGGCTGGGCAGGCTTCGTGCGGGCCACGAGACGGCGCGGTTGACGGCCGCGCGGTGTGCGGGCGGGTGGGAATCGGGGAGGCGATGTGCCGATGTCTGTCGGCGACAGTGGTTCCGGGAGCGACCGCCGGACCGAGGCGGCGTATCTGGCCGCCGGTCTGGCCGATCTCGCGGTCAGCGGTGCGGTGTCCGTCCTGCGGGGCCTGCGAGGGGTGCTGGGACGGTCGGACCTGACCGAGCTGACCCAGGACGGCGGAGAGGATCTCAAGGCGCGCGGCCGACTGGCCCTCCAGCGGTACACGTCCCTGCCCGAAGCGCATCTTGAGCTGCTGGCCCGGCGCGTGGCCGCCCGGCGAGGACCGGACCCGGGTGCGTGCGATGGCTGACGAGTGGCACGAGCGAGGGGCTCTCAAAGCCCGGGTCGACGTGGAGCTGAAGGTGTTCGTGGACCATGAGGTCACTCAACTGATAGCTGTTGATGAACAGTTGACGCCGCTGGCCGAACAGCTCCGCAAGGCCACCGAGGAAGGCAAACGCCTGCGGGCCGCCTTCTGCTACTGGGGCTGGCGCGCGGCCGGGCAGCCCGACAGCGATGCGATGGTCAGAGCCGCCACCGCCATGGAACTCGTCCACGCCGCCGCCGTGGTCCATGACGACATCATCGACAACAGCCCCGTGCGGCGTGGAGCGCCCACCGCTCACATCGCCCTGCGGGAGACGCTGAGCGGCCCCGCGGAGCGCAAGGCCGGCGGCCGGGCCCTGGCGATGCTCGCCGGCGATCTGCTGATGTCGTGGGCCGGGCAGCTTTTCACCTCCTGCGGTCTGCCGGGCGCCTACCTGGCCCGGGCACGCGCGATGTGGGCCACCCTGGCCCGTGAGCTCGTCGCCGGCGAAGCCCTGGAGATCCTGCGCACCGGATCCCCGCCGCGCGCCGACAGTTCCCTTCAGGTCATCCGCTACAAGACGGCGAAGTACACGGTGGAGCACCCGCTGCACATCGGTGGCCGCCTGGCCGGAGCCGGTCCCTCGCTGCTGGAGACCTTCAGCTCCTACGGACTCCCGCTGGGTGAGGCGTTCCAGCTCCGGGACGACCTGCTCGGCGTCTTCGGCGCTCCTCACATCACGGGCAAGTCGAATCTGGACGACCTCGCCGGCCACAAACCCACGGCGCTGCTGGCGGTGACCTGGCCCGCCGCCACCCCGGCCGAGCGGGAGATCCTGCGTGGTCTGCTCGGCAGCCGCTCGCTCGACCAGGAGGGCCTTGAGCAGGTGCGGGACATCATGCGCCGCACCGGATCCGTCACGCGGATCGAGGCTCTGATCGCCGAACGGGTACGGGCTGCCACCTCGGCGGTCACCCGGGCCGGCCTGCCGCCTCCCGCTGCCCGGGCCCTCACCGGACTGATCGATTCGGCCGTCAGCCGTCACTCATGACCACGCGAGGAGAAACGCCCGTGCCGTACACACACCGGTCCATGGAATCTCTGCGGCAGGTCGGCGACGAGCTCGCCGACGCGACGGTGGCCACGCTCTTCGAGCGTGGTGAAGCGGGCAAGTTCAACACGCTCATGCGGTGGTTCTCCCGGGCCGGCCAGGACCTGCCGGACGGACTGCCCGACGTGGCCCGCGAGTATCTGCACGCCACCAGCACGCCTCCGGCCTGGGTGGACTGGGACGAGATGGAGAAGGCCCGGCTGTTCTTCATCGACAACAACGTGCACATCTCCACCGCGCTGTCCTTCGCGGCGATGCCCGCCTGCTACGCCGTTCCTCATGCCGCCAAACTCCTCAGCGCCACCCACTCCCTGGACTATCCCTCCCGGCGCATGGCCGAGACCGGCCAGTTCACCGTCTATCTGATGCGTCCGGACGCCTTCGAAGACGGCAGCCGCTTCATCCCGGCCGCACAGAAGGTCCGCCTGCTGCACGCGTCCATCCGGCACCATCTGCGCCGTGAAGACCGCTGGGACCTGGCCGAGCTGGGTGTGCCGATCTGTCAGGAGGACATGATCGGCGCCCAGATGAATTTCTCCATCCAGGTGCTGGATGCCCTGCACCGTCTGGGCATTCATATGTCGGAGGACGGCGCCCGGTCCTACTACTACGCCTGGCGCGTCGTCGGAGCCATGCTCGGAATCGACGTCGACGCCGCGCCGGCCGATCTGGAGAGCGCACGCCTGTTCTCCGACCTGTACATGACCCGGCACATGGGCCCCTCCGAGGAAGGCATCCGGCTCACCCGTCAACTGATCGATCTCTACGAAGAGGTCGTGCCCGGCACCGCGTTCGACCCGGTGGTCTCCGCCCTGATCCGCTTCCTGATCGGCGACACGGCCGCCGACTGGCTCGCCGTACCACGCTCGGCCTGGGACTCCGCCGTCAAGGCCGGACCCGTACTGCTGGGCCTGCTGGAACGCGTCGAGGACAACTCCCCCTTGGCGGCCTGGGCCCTGGACCACCTCGGCGGACTCACCAGCAACCTGGAACTCAGCTCTCTCACCCGCGGCCGTGTCATGCAGTACGCCATCCCCGAGCAGCTCAAGAACGAGTACGGCGTCACCTCCACCGCGTCACGCGCCGCCCGGTGGACCCCGCCGCCGCTGTCCGCGCCGGCGGCGGAAGACGCCTGACGACGCCGCCGCCCGGGACCCACCGGCCTCGCGGTCGGTGGGTCCCGCCGTCCGGAGTCCCGGTACGGCCGGCCGCCGGTGAGTACGAGATGCCGGATACGCGCCTCATCTGCCGACGGGGCGGGCGCGGACATGCATACGCTCGCCCTGCTGTCCGAACAGGCTGAGGATCTCCACCGGCTCCGGGCCCGCGCAGGCGAACGCGTGTGGAGTGCGGGTGTCGAACTCGGCGGCTTCGCCCGAGGTCAGGACGAGATCGCGCTCGCCGAGGACCAGCCGCAGCCGGCCGGCCAGGACATAGAGCCACTCGTAGCCCTCGTGCACACGCTGCTCCAGCTCCCTGCCTCCTCCGTGTCCGGCGGGAATGATCTGCTTGTAGGCATACAGGCCGTCGAGATGGCGGGTCAGCGGCACAAACGTTATGCCGTGGCGGACGAAGGAGCGGGAGTGGATCCGCGGATCGCCGGTCTCCGGGGCGCCGACGAGCTCGTCCAGTGGCACTCGGTGGGCGTGGGCCAGCGGCAGCAGCAGTTCCAGCGTGGGTTTGCGCTGTCCGGACTCCAGGCGCGAGAGGGTGCTGAGGGAGATCCCGGTCGTTTCGCTCAACTGGGCCAGAGTGATGCCTCGTTGACGGCGCAGGGCGCGCAGACGCGGGCCCACGGCGGTGAGGACGGTCGTGAAGTCGCTATCGGCCATACATCCATTTGCCGTCTCGGCAAGAAGATTTGTCAAGTGACGGAGGTGGGCGCACCATCTCCTCCGGGCCCGGGCGCCTCGTACGACGCCTGGCCCGACCGGCGTGTGCCCCGCCCCGGCACACCCGCACAGGCACCGGCACGCGCAGACAGTGAGGACACGGCCCATGGCTGACGACAACATCTCGCACGAGGAGCTCTGGGACGCCCGTTACAGCGAGAGCGAGCGCATCTGGAGCGGGAATCCCAACACCGTCCTGGTCCGGGAGATCACCGGCCTGGAGCCGGGCCGAGCTCTCGACCTCGGCTGCGGTGAGGGAGGAGACGCGATCTGGCTCGCACAGCGGGGATGGCGTGTTACTGCCACGGACATCTCCGGCGTCGCCCTTGAGCGTGCGGCCCGGCACGCGGCGGAGGCGGGCGTCGCGGACCGCGTCGACTGGCAACAGCACGACCTCGGAGCGTCATTTCCGGCAGGCGTCTTCGATCTTGTCTCCGCCCAGTTTCTGCACTCGCCCGGCGACATGCCGCGAGAGAAGATCCTGCGGACCGCCGCGTCGGCCGTCGCGCCCGGCGGAGTGCTCCTTGTGGTCGGGCACTCCGGGTCTCCCTCCTGGGAGCACCATCCCCATCCCGAGGTGCACCTTCCCACGCCGGACGAGGTCCTCGAATCGCTGGAACTCCAGGACGGGCAGTGGGAGGTACAGCTCAGCGACGAACACGAGCGGATCCACCACGGCCCCGACGGACAGCCGATCGTCCGTATGGACAACGCTCTCAAGGTCCGCCGCCTGACCGGCTGAGCCTGCGCGCCGGGTCCCGGCCGGCCAGGACGGCGAAGCCGCGGGCCCGGTGCGGACGTGCTCGTGTTACGGGTACGGGTCAGGCGTCCCTGAGGTCCAGCCAGACAGCCGTGTCCGGCGGCAGCAGGAGACGGGGCGCCGGGCCGCCGTCGGCCGCTGCGCCGAGGGCCAGTTCGCCGCTGGTCAGAAGCGGCTCCGCCGCCTCGGGAAGCGGGAGCGGCTCGTCGGAGAGGTTCACGCGGCACACCAGACCGGCACCCTTGCGGAAAGCCAGTTCGCCGTCGGCCGAAGGCAGCCAGGCGAAGCTCTCGTCACCGAGGAAGCGGCGGCGCAGCGTCAGCGCCGTACGGTACAGCTCAAGGAACGAGTCCGGCCGGCCGGTCTGCGCCTCGACCGACCACTCGCCCCATCCGGCCGGCTGCGGCAGCCAGCTACCGCCGGCGCCGAAGCCGTACGACGATCCGGCCCTGGTCCATGGCAGCGGTACGCGGCACCCGTCCCGGCCCTTGTGCGCGTGTCCGGTGCGCTCCCACATCGGGTCGCGCAGCGCGTCCGGCGGCAGGTCGGCCACCTCGGGCAGGCCCAGTTCCTCGCCCTGGTAGAGGTATGTCGTCCCGGGCAGCGCGAGGGTCAGCAGCGCGGCCGCTCTGGCGCGCCGGTGGCCGCGTGCCTCGTCGACGGCGGGATCAAGGCCGTCGGTCAGCAGCCAGGCGCGGAGGCCGGTGCCCTCGGGCAGTCCGTAACGGGTGCGGTGGCGCATCACATCGTGGTTGGACAGCACCCAGGTCGGCAGGGCGCCGACGGATTCCGCGCCGGAGAGCGAGGTGTCGATGACGTCCCGGAAGGAGCCGGCGTCCCAAGGACAGCGCAGATGGAAGAAGTTGAACGCCTGGTGGAGTTCGTCGGGCCGGGTGTAGAGCGGCAGCCTCGCGGCGCTGACACCCGCCTCGGCGACCATGATCCGAGGCGGTGCGTAGGAGTCGGTGATCTTCCGCCAGGCGCGGTAGATGTCATGGACCTCGTCCCGGTCCCAGAACGGATGATCCTCGCCGCTGGGCGGCGAGTTGAGGGACGCGGAGTCTCCGCCGTGGGTGTCGCGCAGCGGCGCGGTGAGGTCCTTGCGGAGTCCGTGCGCGACATCGATACGGAAGCCGTCCACACCCAGGTCCAGCCAGAAGCGGAGAGTGCGCTCGAAGTCGGCGGCGACATCGGCGTTGTCCCAGTTCAGATCGGGCTGTTCGGCGGCGAAGATATGCATGTACCACTGGCCGTCCGGGACCCTTGTCCAGGCCGCGCCACCGAACTTGGACTGCCAGTCGGCGGGTGGTTCGCCTCCGTCGGCGCCTCTTCCGTCGCGGAAGACGAAGCGGTCGCGCGCGGCCGAACCAGGTGCCGAGGCGAGTGCCTCGACAAACCACGGATGCTGGTCGGAGCAGTGATTGGGCACGATGTCGACGATGGTACGGAGACCGAGCGTCCGGGCCCGGTCCAGCAGCGCGCGGAAGTCGTCGAGGCTTCCATGGCGTGGGTCGACGTCCCTGTAGTCGGCGACGTCATAGCCGCCGTCGGCCAGCGGAGAGCGGTAGAACGGAGTGAGCCAGACGGCGTCCGCGCCGAGCTCCGCGACATGGCCGAGCCGGTCGGTGATCCCGCGCAGGTCACCCATCCCGTCACCGTCGGCGTCGGCGAAGCTGGGAACGTAGATCTGGTAGACGACGGACTCCCGCCACCAGTCGTGATCGCTGCCGGGACCGTCGCCGCCGGTGCCGTGTGCGGCGCCGTCGTGGCCGGCGCCGCTGCCGTCCAGGAACGCGTGCTGTGTCACTGGTACCTCTCGCGCTGAGATGAAGCTCGTGCCGTGATGAAACAGGTCGGAAACCGAAGTGTTCCGGTGCGATCATCCCTTGAACACAATGACCATCGGCCCGGTGCGGACCCGGCGACGGACCCGGCCGGCGTGCGGACAGCGACGGCCGGCCGGTCGGCCGCTGGTCGAGGCGTTGTGACGGCGATGGAGTGGTGTGCCGGCCGATGCGATATGTGACGAAGGTCGCCCTCGGTCCGGAGCCCGGGACTCAGCGAACCGGACCGTGGGCGCCTTCGCTCCGGCCGAGCCGGGCGGTGTACGGGATCTTGGCCTCGGCCGAGCGCAGAGAACGCAGCGCCAGCAGCAGAAAACCGATGTCGTCGACGAACACCGGATCCGGCAGCAGATCGGTGGGAAGCACCAAATAGATCATGGCTCCCCAGAACGCCCAGCGGTTCCGGACGGGCACACCGGCCCCCCGGAGGGTCCGGCGGGCCCGGACCAGCCGGACCGCCAGGGTGATCGCGACACCCAGGGTGACTGCCGCCAGGAGTGCGGCCACGGCGATGAGGAGCTGGAGTTCGCTGCTCATAAGGTCTCCTCCTGGTCGGCTTCTCCTACCTGCTACCCCAGCCGCGGCCGCTCACCGGAGTGGTCACCCGCCCGGCCGTGGGCCACCGAGGGCTCAGGACCGGACGTTGAGGATCTTCACAAGCCGCTGGTGCAGTGCGGCCGGCGCGGCGAGAAAACTTCCGGCTCCCGCTCGCCACGGCCTGCCTTCGGTGTCCGTCACCAGGATGCCCGCCTCCGCGGCCACCAACGCCCCGCCGAGCAGATTGCTGTCATCGAGCCCGAACTCCCAGAAGGCGTCCATGCGTCCGGCGGCGGTATCGGCGACCTGCCATGACGTGGGCCCGAGATTACGGACGGCTCCGGCGAACGGCAGGACCGCCGACAGCGACCGTCCCGCGCCCGCCGTCGCCCGCGGGTCGGACGAGATCGTCGGAGGCTGGCTCGTGCCGATGAGGCAGAGCGAGAGATCGGTCTTGCGGGACGGCTCGACCGGCCGGCCGTCGCGGTACGCGCCCTGCCCGCTGACCGCTGTGTAGGTAGCGGTAGAGGTCCTCCGCGTCCCGGAGCCAGACGGCGACACAGAGGTTCGAGGTGCCGGTGGTGGCCAGAGCTCCGTGTACGGCCGGATGACCGGCCAGCGCCGGCCCGTCTCGTCGAGCCGGTCCGGCGGCACCTCGATCCAGATGTTCGCGTCGACGCCGAGTCCGAGGCGGCGCGCGTCGACCACGACCTGTGTGCGGAGACGGCGCCGCGCGAAGAGGGCGGCGAGCCTGCGCCGTACCGTCGATTCCGGTTGGCCGGTCCGTGCCGCGATCGTGGCGGCGGGCAGCCTGCCGTCCTCCTCCAGTACGGCGGCGATGGCTTCGTCCGTCGCGTCGAGCGGCCGTCCGGGCTCTGTCGACGGATCAGGCGCGGGCAGGCTCAGCGCCGCGCGCTCGGCCGTGGTCAGTACGTCGAGCCGCCAGTCCGCGGCGGTGCTGAAGACATGCAACACGGTGTGCGCGGTGACGGAGGTGACCGAACCGGTGGCCGGGAGCTGCTGGAAGACCAGCCGGTTGTCGGGCCCGGAGCCCGACATCAGGACGGCCGAGATCTCGTCACCGCCCGCCGACACATCGATGAACGGGATGTCGTCGCGCTTGGCCAGCGCCGCGGCGATCATGTCCACCTTGCCGCGCAGCACACGGATACGCAGCATCATGGCGCCCATGGACCGGCTCCGCGGACGGGCGGCCAGCACGCGCACCGTCCCGTCATTGATCAGCGCCGACCAGCGGCGATGCACGGAGCGAGTGCTGAGCCCGAGCACCTCTCCGGCGCGTTCGGCCGTCAGTCTGCCCTGGCACTGGAGTGCGGCGATCAGCCGCTGATCAACCTCCGACAGGGTCTCTGGCGTCTTCACGAGGACCATGGACGCCAGTTTCGCCCATCTCCGCACCTGAGGCGGACATGACCGCTCTTGCCGCCCGGTCATCGGAGTTCCGGGCGCCGCCGGTGTGGTTCAGCGGCCCAGTTTGCGCTGGAGCTCGGCCTTGTTCATGGACGAGCGGCCCTGGATGTTACGGCGCTGCGCCTCGGCGTAGAGCTGGTCGTACGTCGGCCCCTCGGAACCGCTGTGCGAGCGCTGCCCGCCGCGCTTGCCGGACGACATGTCCTGCATGGACGTCTTGCTCGCCGTGCGGGACTCACCGGACCGGGCGCGTTCCTTGTTCACCGTCCGTGCGGCGATCTCCTCGGCCCGGTCCATGTCTTCCCCGCGCTCGCGGGCGCTCTCCTTGATGTGTTCGTACTGGCGCTCACGCTTGGGGGATGAACCTCGGGGCATTCTGATCACTCCTCGCGACGTGCTGCTGGGGGGTCTTGACTTCACCCTGCTACCCGCGTTCGCGCCCGGCAACTGGATGCCGCCGGTCGATACCCCGGCCGGTATGTCCCTCGATCGCCGCCACGATCGCCGCCGCCACCGCACGGAGCGCCGCCGCCGGGCATCGATAGGTGACGCGTCAACATAAACGGTAGGATCAAGGTCATGACAGAACCGCGATGGCTCGACGAGACGGAGGCCCGCGTGTGGCGGGCCCATCTGCGGGTGCAGCGCGAGCTGATGGGAACGCTGTCCCGCCTGCTGGCGCACGATTCCGGACTCAGCGGCGCGGAGTACGAAGTGCTGGTACCGCTCTCGGAGGCGCCGGACGGCCTGCTGCGGGCGCGGGATCTCAGCGAGGAGGTCGACTGGGAGCGCAGCCGGCTGTCGCACCAGATCAGCCGTATGGAGAAGCGCGGGCTGGTGGCCCGTGAGGAGTGTCCTGACGACGCGCGAGGTGCGATGGTCCGGCTGACCGAGGCCGGCCGCGCCGCCGTCGAAGGAGCGGCGCCTGGGCATGTCGAGGCGGTGCGGAGGTACTTCTTCGACGCGCTCTCGCGCGACGATGTCGACGTCCTGGACGCGTTGCTGGGAAAGCTGCTCGCCGGACTGCCGAACGCGCGGTCCATATCCGGCGACGAGCTCCGGCCGTAGTCCAAGGACCGTGTCGCGCACGGCGGTTGCTGCCGGTGAACGCCGAAGCGGCGTATCGCGGAGTCCTGACACTCCACGGATACGCCGCTCGTCACTGGTGCCGCGGAGCTGACGCCGCGGCCCGTCGAGGCGTCAGGCGCCGGCGCCGGCCTTGAGCGTCCGCGCGATGCGGACCACACGCTCGGCCTGGACGCGCGCGGCCACACGGGTCTCCTCGCCGACCGGGTTGTTGCCCTGCGCGTCGATGTGCGAGGTGCCGTACGGGTTGCCGTCGGCGAACTTCGCCGGGTCGGTGTAGCCCGGGGCCACCACGATGCCACCGAAGTGGTGGAAGGAGTTGTACAGCGCGAGCAGTGTGGACTCCTGGCCGCCGTGGCGGGTCGCGCTGGACACGAAGCCGCTGTACACCTTGTCGGCCAGCTTGCCCTGCGCCCACAGCCCGCCGAGTGTGTCGATGAACTGCTTGAGCTGCGAGGCGACATTGCCGAACCGGGTCGGCGTACCGAAGATCACGGCGTCGGCCCACTCGATGTCGTCCGGAGTGGCGACAGGGACGTCCACGGTGGCCGCGTGGTTGGCCGCCCACGCCGGGTTCGAGTCGATGGCCTCCTGAGGAGCCAGCTCGGCCACGCGTCGCAGACGCACCTCGGCGCCGGCCTTCTCGGCGGCCTCGGTCAGCGCCTTGGCCACCTCGGTGTTCGTGCCGGTCGACGAGTAGTACACAACGGCGAGCTTTACGGGGTCACTCATGGCCGAGCCTCCTTGCGTCACATGCGCGAGAGACATGCGCACGTCGATGACGTATCAACATCTTGGTTCAACACTAAACCATATTGCTGTGGCCCTCGGGCCAGGGGTGGCGTCCGTGACGGTCTCGGCCGCTCCCGCGTGAACCAGGACAGCACCCGCAGCCCCATGCGCAGCACACGTCACAGAGGTGCGCAAGAGCGCCCGTCCGGTCGAATCCAGGGGCGGCTCACGGCCGTTCCGACCTCGGACCGTCGAGATCTCGCCATGATCAACACGAGAGCAATTCGGTGGTACGCCGCACAAACTGGCAACTGCCGCCTCATGGAAACCGGGCCGCCCCGCGCCCGCACACGGACCCCACGGATTCCTTGCGTCATACACTCACCACCCACAGTGAGACATGTGTGTTTGTGACGGCTCACCACATGGCCGAATGACGTCACTATTCAACTCACGTGCTCGGCAGGGGTTCCGGTGGTCATGTGTCGGCCAATCTCCCGTCGCCGAGGACTTTGCGGCAATTCACTTCCAGCCACCGCGACTCCGCCTCGGAGACCGGCCAACAGCGCGGCCCGCCAACGGACTTCGGGCCACGACGGCCGGGCCGCTCCGCCGGTCCAGAAGTGGGCCTTGCCCGGAAGTCGAACGGCGTCAACGATTCGGTCGTGCGGTTGACAGGTTCACGGCCAAAACCGAATGGCCGTGGACGACCGCGCACAGCGGCCCGCTACCCAACGGGCCCCGCCTTTCCCCCACTTATGGAGGATGTTGTGACCATCAAGCGCTTTTCCCCCCTCGGCGCGGTGTCCAGACGCGCACGGCTCCTCGCCGTCGCATCCGGTCTGGTGACCGTCGCCGCGCTTGCGGCCCCGACTGCCATGGCCCAGCCCGCGCCGGCCCCCACGGTCTCCGCGGCCCAGCTCGCCGAGGCCGGCTCGGCCGTCCGCGGCGCGGACGTCGCCGGCACCGCCTGGTACACGGACCAGGCCTCCGGCAAGGTCGTCGTCACCGTCGACAGCACCGTCTCCGACGCCGAGGTGGCCAAGATCAAGGACTCCGTGGCCGACACCGCCGCGGGCGTCACGATCAAGCACACCAGTGGCACGTTCAACAAGCTCATCGCCGGCGGCGAGGCCATCTACACCAGCGGCGGCCGCTGCTCCCTCGGCTTCAACGTGCGCAGCGGTTCCACGTACTACGCGCTGACCGCCGGACACTGCACCAACATCGGCAGCACCTGGTACACCAACTCCTCGGGCACCGCGCTGCTCGGCTCCACGGCCGGTTCGAGCTTCCCGGGCAACGACTTCGGGATCATCCGTCACTCGAACTCCGCCAACGCGGACGGCCGGGTCTACCTGTACAACGGCTCGTACCAGGACATCACGACCGCCGCCAACCCCTCGGTCGGTCAGCGCGTGACGCGCAGCGGCTCCACCACGGGCGTGCACACCGGTACGGTCTCCGGCCTCAACGCGACCGTGAACTACGGCGGCGGTGACATCGTCTCCGGCCTCGTCCAGACCAACGTCTGCGCCGAGCCCGGTGACAGCGGCGGCCCGCTCTTCGCCGGCAGCACGGCGCTGGGCCTGACGTCGGGCGGCAGTGGCAACTGCTCCTCCGGCGGCACCACGTTCTTCCAGCCCGTCGTCGAGGCCCTGAACAACTACGGCGTCAGCGTCTTCTAGGACGTGTGCCGACGGACGGGGTTCGTCCGCTCCACCGGCGGTACCGGTTTCACCGCTTGATCCTCCTCGGACGACCGGCGGGCCGCGCACACGCGCGGCCCGCCGTGTCCGTCCTCGTGCGGCGGCCGGTGTCCGGCACCTCGCGCGCGACCATGACGTCCGATTCGTTCAAGACCCGCGCGGGCCGTCACTCCTACGGTGAGCTCATGACTCCACGACTCGACGCGATCGGCCTGGTCGTCTCCGACATGGCGGCCTCGCTCTCCTTCTACCGCCGGCTCGGCCTCGATCTCCCGGCCGAGGCGGACTCCGCGCCTCATGCGGAGGCGTCCCTGCCCGGCGGATCGCGGATCCTCTGGGACACCGAGGAGACCGTCCGCTCGTACGATCCCGGCTGGACCCGGCCCGACGGCGGCGAGCGGATCGGCCTGGCCTTTCTCTGTGACAGTGCGGCCGAGGTGGACGCCACCTACGAGGCGCTGGTCAAGGCCGGGTACCGAGGGCACCTGAAGCCCTGGGACGCGGTCTGGGGCCAGCGTTACGCGGTCGTCCTCGACCCGGACGGCTGCGCGGTCTCGTTGTTCGCCAGCGCCGCGTAGGCGCCGAGGGGCAGCCCGGCCAGATCACGTGTCTCGCGGGCGAGATGCGCCTGGTCGGCGCAGCCCGAGGCGAGGGCCGCCTCGGCGTACGGGACTCCCGCCCGGACGAGCGCAAGAGCCCGCTGGAGCCGCAGCACGCGGGCCAGTGTCTTGGGCCCGTAGCCGAAGGCGGCCAGTGAGCGGCGGTGAAGCTGCCGGGCGCCGAGGCCCACGGCTTCGGCGGTCGCGGCGACCGTACGGCCCGCGTTCAGCCCGTCGACGACGGCTCCCGGCAAGGGATCGGGCGGACCGGTGTCGGCGGCCCTGCGCAGCGCCACGGCCTCCAGCTCGGCCGCCGGGTCTCCGGCCGCCGCGAGGCGCCCGGTGAGCCCGCGCACCTGGGCCGGAGACCACAGATCGGCCAGCTCCACCCGCCGGTCGCGCAGCTCGTGGGCCGGTACGCCGAGGATCGTGGGCGCGGTGCCGGGCGCGAAGCGCACTCCGGCGCAGTACAGCCCGTCGATGCCCTGAGGCGCGTACGCGTGGGTGTCGGGGCCGGCGACCAGGAGTCTGCCGCCGATCCACAGCAGGTCCATACAGCCGTCCGGCAGCACCGGATACGGCGTGGATCCGTGGCCGGCCGTCACGGTCCGCGTCCAGACGACCGCGCCGTCGAGCCGCGACGCCCGTTCCTCGTACATGTGGATGAGGCTAAACCTTCCACCGGTGGACGGCCATCGACCGCCGGTGGTGGCCTCGGCACCGCGGCGGACGGGACGGGTCCGGGCCGGCTTCCGCCGTCACTCCGGGCCGCCGCGGCCCCGGTCTCCCGTGTCGCCCTTCTGGTCCTTGTCGCTCTTCCCGGCCTTGTGGCGCTTCACCCGGCCCGTGAGGCGGGACCGCAGGAGACGCGACTTCAGATCGTCCAGCGGCAGGAACCTGGACCATCGCTCCGGGAACTCCGACGGCATGTCGGGTCCGGCCGCGTCGTCGTCCCGGCTCTCCGCGGAGGAGGCCGCCGCGCGGGCCACCAGCACCGCCGCCTGGGCCGCCCGCAGCCGTTCGTTGGCGGCGCGCGCCGCGGCCGTGGCGACCGACGGCCAGACCCGGTCGATGGCGGCGTTGACGGCCGCGCCCACCAGCACCGCGAAGGCGGAGATGCCGATCCAGAGCAGTACCGCGATGGGCGCGGCGAGTGAGCCGTAGATGGTGGGGCCCTCGACCGTGCTGGTCAGATAGATCCGCAGCAGGAAGCTGCCCAGCACCCACATGCCGAGGGCGACCAGCGCTCCCGGCACGTCCTCTATCCAGCGGCGGGAACGGGCCGGCACGGACACGTGGTAGAGCGTGGTGAGGAAGGCGACCGAGAGCAGGATCACCACCGGCCAGTAGAGGACGGCGACGACCTCCGTGCCCCACGGGATGAGGTCCACGACGCGATCGGGCCCGACCACCGCGAGCGGCAGCACCACCGCGCCGATCAGCAGCGCGACGATATAGAGGAGGAAGGCGAGAAGCCGGGTCGCGACGATGCCGCGCCGGCCGTCGAGCCCGTACATCACGGTGATGGTGTCGACGAAGACATTGACCGCCCGCGAGCCCGACCAGAGCGCGATCGCGAAGCCCAGGGAGATCACATCGGGCCGCCCGCCCTGCGTGATGTCCGCCAGCAGAGGTCTGGCGATCTCGTTGACACCGCGGTCGGAGAGCACCGTGCCGGCCGCCGCGAGGATGTTCTTCTCGATCGACGCGACCGTGGTGGTGCTGGTCCAGTCGTCCATATAGCCGAGCAGACCGATCAGGCCGAGCAGCAGCGGCGGCAGCGAGAGCAGGGTGAAGAACGCCGCCTCGGCCGCCAGGCCCAGGATGCGGTACTCGATGCACGAGTTGACCGTGTCCTTCAGAAGCAGCCAGACCATCTTCCGCTTGGAGACGTTGCGGTAGAGGACTCGGGCCCGGTGGAGTCGACCCGCTGGCCGCTCGGGTGTTTCATTTGCTGGCTGCACGTCCTTACCGTATCGGCATGGCAGCCACCACCCACACAGTGACCAACCAGGCCCCGCCCCTGGTGGGATACGACGTCTTCAACGCCGACCGGGTCCTCACGGAGGGCGTGGAGCGGCACAGCGCGCCCGGCCTTCTCGACGAGACCCGCGCGGAGCTGACGGCGCTCGGCCGCACGGCCGGTTCCGCCGAGGCCCAGGAGTGGGGTGCGCGGGCCAATGAGAACCCTCCGGTACTGCGCACCCACGACCGCTACGGAAACCGGATCGACGAGGTCGACTTCCATCCCGCCTGGCATCAACTCCTCGGCCGGGCCGTCTCCGCGGGACTGACCGACGCCTGGGGCAGGCCGGGCGGACATCTTCGCCGCGCGGCCGGATTTCTGGTCTGGACGCAGGCGGAGGCCGGAAACGGCTGTCCCGTCTCGATGACACACGCCGCCGTGCCCGCGCTGCGGGTGGATCCGGCGCTCGCGGCCGAATGGGAGCCGAGGCTGACCTCTCACCGGTACGAACCGGGGCTGCGGCCGGCCGCCGAAAAGGCCGGCGCGCTCTTCGGGATGGGCATGACCGAGAAGCAGGGCGGCAGCGATGTGCGCGCCAACACGACGAGCGCCACGCCGCTGTCCGCCGACGGCGAGTATCTGCTCACCGGTCACAAATGGTTCTGTTCCGCGCCGATGTGTGACGGCTTTCTGGTGCTGGCGCAGGCGCCCGGCGGACTCACCTGCTTCCTGGTGCCGCGGGTCCTGGCGGACGGGACGCGCAATGTGTTCCGCCTCCAGCGTCTCAAGGACAAGCTGGGCAACCGTTCCAACGCGTCCAGTGAGGTCGAGTTCGACTCCACCTGGGCCCGCCGGGTCGGCGAGGAGGGCCGCGGAGTGCGCACCATCATCGAGATGGTGGCGGCGACCCGACTCGACTGCGTGGTCGGATCGGCCGCGCTGATGCGGCAGTCCGTGGCGCAGGCGGTGCATCACACCACGTATCGCGGCGCGTTCGGCGGCGCGCTGATCGACAAGCCGCTGATGCGGAACGTACTGGCCGATCTGGCGCTGGAGTCGGAGGCGGCGACCACGCTCGCGCTGCGGCTGGCGTCGGCGTACGACTCGGTCCAGAACGACGGCTCGGACGAGGAGCGGGCCTTTCTGCGGCTCGCGGTCCCGGCCGCCAAGTACTGGGTGACCAAACGGTGTGTGCCGGTGGCCGCGGAGGCGCTGGAGTGCCTGGGCGGCAACGGCTATGTGGAGGAATCCGGTATGCCGCGGCTGCTGCGCGAGTCGCCGCTCAACTCGATCTGGGAGGGCTCGGGAAACGTCCAGGCGCTCGATGTGCTGCGGGCCCTCCAGCGTGAGCCCGAGGCGCTGAACGCCTTCCTCCAGGAGGTCGGCAGGACGCGCGGCGCCGACCACCGGCTGGACGCCGCGATCAAGGATCTGCTGACCGAGCTGGCCGATCTGAGCGAGATCGAGGCACGGGGCCGCCGGCTGGTGGAGCGGATGGCGCTGGTGCTCCAGGGTTCGCTGCTGGTGCGCTGGGCGCCGCCGGAGGTGGCCGACGCGTTCTGCGCCTCACGGCTCGGCGGAGACTGGGGCACGGCCTTCGGCACACTGCCGCACAGCCTGGGGCTGGCATCGATCGTGGACCGGGCGCGGCCCGTCGCGCCGTAGGAGATGTCCGTACGGCGGGAGGGACCGCGAAAAGCCAGAGGTGGTGCTGCGCCGACACGGCACCACCTCTGGCTTGCAGTCACTTTCATGCACCTGCCTGCGGTTTGCCAGAGTTGCAAGCCGTTGCAGCGGACATCTGCGGCGCGGCTCCGTACGGTTACCGGAGAGGCGCGACCGGTGAACGGGCAGCGCGCGACCGATGGAAAGAGCTCTGCAGAACCGATACGGCACCACTGATGGCAGGGGGACCGAGATGAGGGACGTACCGCTCGACCTGGCAAGACTCATGGCCCTGGACGGCACTCAGGCCGCCCGGCTGCTCCATCAGGTACGGGAGGCCGCTCTCGCCGGAGAGCGGCCACCGGTCGCTCCCCGGCCGGTGATCGACGCGTCCTGGCGGCGGATGCTCCGGCTGGGACTCGATCCCGATCAGTCCGCGGGAGGTGTGCCGCTGGAGCGCGATGAGCTGGAGCACCGCAGGCGCACCTCGGCGCTGGGCGGGGCGATGCGCACGCTCAGCGAGTCGCTCGGCGAGACCGCCGACGCCTCGCAGCAGATCATGGTGGTCACCGACGACGAGGGACGGGTGCTCTGGCGGGAGGGCTCTCTCAGCGTGCTGCGCCAGGCGAACGGTGTCTGTCTCGAAGAGGGCGCGGCCTGGTCCGAGGACGCCACGGGGACCAATGCCATCGGCACGGCGCTGGCCGTGGGCGGTCCGGTGCAGGTCCATGGAGCGGAGCATTTCGTGCACGCGCTGCACGCCTGGACCTGCGCCGCGGCGCCGGTGCGCGATCCCCGGGACGGGCGGCTGCTGGGTGTGGTGAATGTGAGCGGGCCCGCCACCGGTTTCCATCCGACCACCGTGGCGCTGGTCAGTTCGATCGCCCGGCTCGCCGAGAGCGAGACGCGTGAGCGGCACCGGCGGGCCGTCGAGCGGCTCCGCTCGGTGGCGGCGCCGGTCCTGTACCGCCTCGGCGGCCGTGCGCTGGTGGTCGACCCGTACGGCTGGACGGCGGCCGTCACCGGCATGCCGCCGGTGGACCGGCTGCCGCTGCCGAAGTCGTTCCGGGCCGGCCGGGTCTGGCTGCCGTCGCTGGGCATGTGCGCGGTCGAGCCGCTGCCCGGCGGCTGGCTGGTCCAGGTGGACGGTGAGCGGCCGGTGGCCCAGACACCCAGCCGGGTCGTGCTGGATCTGAGCCGGCCCCGACGCTGGTCGGTCGCCGTGTCCGGCTCGGCGGGAAGCTGGACACAGAAGCTGACCCCGCGCCACGCCGAGCTGCTGTATGTCCTGGCCGTGCACCGGGAGGGCCGGAGCGCGGCGGAGCTGGCCGGCGATGTCTTCGGCGACTCCGCCCGCACGGTGACGGTACGGGCGGAGATGTCACGGGTGCGGCGTCATCTGTCGGGCGTGCTGGCGCACCGTCCGTACCGGTTCAGCGAGGAGGTCGACGTCGAGGTGGTCGGGCCGGACGATCCGGCGGATCTGCTGCCGCACTCGACGGCTCCCGCGGTGCTGAGCGCGCGGCGGCCGCCGGACGCGTAGTCCGCGTCTCGTCCGGACCCGGGCGCCGGTGACCAGGGGCGCGTCCCGGCCGGGCCCGGACGCGTGGTTTTCTGGCGCGCATGAGCATCACTGTGACGACCTGGTCCCTGGAACAGACCTCGCCCGCCGATCTGCGGCCGGCGGCGGAGCCGCCCGGCGGCATCCGGATCGTGCGGGCGGAGGTGCCGTCGCCGGAGTTCAGCCGCTTCCTGTATACGGCCGTCGGCGGCGACGTCCGCTGGACCGACCGGCTCGGCCTGACCTACGCGCAGTGGCAGGAGTCCCTCTCCCGGCCGGGCGTCGAGACCTGGGTCGCGTACGAGCGCGGCACGCCGGCCGGCTATCTGGAGCTGGAGGCGCAGGACGAGTCCGTGGTCGAGATCGTCTATTTCGGGCTGATCCCCGCGTTCCGCGGCCGCCGGATCGGCGGCCATCTGCTGTCGTACGGCGCGGCGCGGGCCTGGGATCTCGCCGAGCGATGGCCCGGCGCGGCGCCGACGAAGCGGGTGTGGCTGCACACCTGCTCCAAGGACGGCCCGTACGCCATGGACAACTATCTGCGGCGCGGCTTCACGCTCTTCGACACCAGCACCGCCGAAGAACCCGAGGTGCCGGCGCCCGGTCCCTGGCCCGGCGCCCAGCGATAAGCGTCTCGCACGGTGGGACACTCTCGTCCGGATAATGGATAGTGGTGGACTCTCCGAAGACCGCCGTGACACGCTTCCGTCATGGATCGAGTTGGAATCGCCTTGGTGAGTCGGCGGCACGTCGATCTCGGCCGCATGTCCAGCGCCATCTGTCGGGCGAGCTGAGAGCTCCCAGCACAGCCGCAGCCCACGTTTCCCCAGCTCCACCGCCGCGCATCGGCGCGCCCGCCGCGCGAGTGTGCGGCTCAGAGCCGCCCTCCCGCAGTCTCGAAGGACGTACCCGCCATGGCCGCCACCCCGGAAAAGCCGTCCACCGCCACGCCACGCCGCAAGGTGAGCCGTCACCGCGGCGAAGGCCAGTGGGCCGTTGGTCACTTCACTCCGCTCAACGGCAATGAGCAGTTCAAGAAGGACGACGACGGTCTGAATGTGCGGACGCGCATTGAGACGATCTACTCCAAGGCCGGGTTCGACTCGATCGACCCCAATGATCTGCGCGGCCGTATGCGCTGGTGGGGGCTGTACACGCAGCGCAAGCCCGGGATCGACGGCGGCAAGACCGCGATCCTGGAGCCGGAGGAGCTGGACGACAAGTACTTCATGCTGCGCGTCAGGATCGACGGCGGCAGGCTGACTACGGAGCAGCTCAGGACCATCGGCGGGATCTCGCAGGAGTTCGCGCGCGGGACGGCGGACATCACCGACCGGCAGAACATCCAGCTCCACTGGATCCGGATCGAGGACGTGCCGGAGATCTGGCGGCGCCTGGAAGGCGTCGGCCTCTCGACCACCGAGGCCTGCGGTGACACACCGCGTGTGATCCTCGGTTCACCGGTCGCCGGAGTCGCCGAGGACGAGATCATCGACGGCACCTGGGCCATCGACGAGATCAACGCCCGCTTCATCGGGACCAAGGAATTCTCGAACCTCCCGCGCAAGTTCAAGACGGCGATCTCCGGATCGCCGCTGCTGGACGTGGCGCACGAGATCAACGACATCGCGTTCGTCGGCGTAGACCATCCCGAGCACGGCCCCGGCTTCGACCTGTGGGTCGGCGGCGGCCTGTCGACCAACCCGAAGATCGGGCAGCGGCTCGGCGCCTGGGTCCCGCTCGACGAGGTGCCGGACGTATGGGCCGGAGTCATCGGGATCTTCCGCGACTACGGCTACCGCCGGCTGCGCACCCGCGCCCGGCTGAAGTTCCTGGTCGCCGACTGGGGCACGGAGAAGTTCCGCCAGATCCTCCAGGACGAGTACCTCAAGCGCGAACTGATCGACGGCCCCGCGCCGGCGCAGCCCGTACAGGAGTGGCGCGACCATGTCGGTGTGCACCGCCAGCGGGACGGACGCTTCTACGTCGGATTCGCGCCGCGTGTCGGCCGGGTGGACGGCGCGACGCTGACGAAGATCGCCGAGCTGGTCGCGGCACACGGCTCCGACCGGCTGCGTACCACCGTCGAGCAGAAGATGATCGTCCTCGATGTGGCGGAGGACCGGATCGACTCACTGGTGGCGGGCCTCGAAGCGCTGGACCTGCGGGTCAAGCCCTCGCCGTTCCGGCGCGGCACCATGGCGTGCACCGGTATCGAGTTCTGCAAGCTGGCGATCGTCGAGACCAAGCAGCGCGGCTCCACGCTGATCGACGAACTGGAGCGCCGCCTTCCGGAGTTCGACCAGCCGATCACCATCAACGTCAACGGCTGCCCGAACGCCTGCGCGCGTATCCAGGTGGCGGACATCGGCCTCAAGGGCCAGCTCGTCCTGGACAAGAACGGCGACCAGGTCGAGGGCTTCCAGGTGCACCTGGGCGGCGCACTGGGTCTGGAGGCCGGCTTCGGCCGCAAGGTCCGCGGGCTGAAGGTCACCTCCGCGGAGCTGCCCGAGTATGTCGAGCGGGTACTGGGCCGCTTCCAGAAGGAGCGCCAGGACGGCGAGCGCTTCGCCACCTGGGCCGCGCGCGCGTCGGAGGAGGCGCTGTCGTGAGCGAGCGCGCCGCGCCCTTCTACTGCCCGTACTGCGGTGACGAGGACCTGCGTCCGCATGAGCAGGGCCACGGCGCCTGGGAATGCGCCGCGTGCAACCGGGCCTTCCAGCTCAAGTTCCTCGGGCTGCTGTCGCGTGGACTCCAGCGGAGCGACGGAGGGGAAGAGATATGACGGCACTGACGGAGACCGACGATCTGAAGGGCCTCGCCGAGCGGGCCGGACGGGAACTCGAAGACGCCTCGGCGCCGGAGATCCTCACCTGGGCCACGGACACCTTCGGCGGCCGTTTCTGTGTCACGTCCTCGATGGAGGACGCGGTGGTCGCCCATCTCGCCTCCCGTGTGCTGCCCGGTGTCGATGTGGTCTTCCTCGACACCGGCTACCATTTTCCCGAGACCATCGGCACCCGTGACGCGGTGGAAGCCGTGATGGATGTCCGCCTCATCACGCTCACGCCGCGCCAGAGCGTCGCCGAGCAGGACGCGGAGTACGGCCCCCGGCTGCATGACCGCGACCCCGATCTCTGCTGCGCGCTGCGCAAGGTCAAGCCGCTCGAAGAGGGTCTGACCGGATACGACGCCTGGGCCACCGGACTGCGCCGCGACGAATCCCCGACCCGTGCGAACACGCCGGTCGTCGGCTGGGACGAGAAGCGCCGCAAGGTGAAGGTCTCGCCCATCGCTCGCTGGACGCAGGACGACGTCGACGCGTATGTCACCGAGCACGGCGTCCTCACCAACCCGCTGCTGACGGACGGCTACGCCTCCGTGGGCTGCGCACCCTGCACCCGCAGGGTGCTGGCGGGCGAGGACGCGCGCGCCGGACGCTGGGCCGGTCGCTCCAAGACCGAATGCGGACTGCACGGATGACGGGCCGTCAACGCGAGCGCGAGGAGCGGCGGTTGAGCGTGACGGAGCAGGGCGCGACAGTCTGGCTCACCGGTCTGCCGAGCGCCGGCAAGACCACCATCGCCTACGAGCTGGCCGGCCGGCTCCGCGCCGAGGGCCACCGCGTGGAGGTCCTCGACGGCGACGAGATCAGGGAGTTCCTCTCCTCGGGCCTCGGCTTCGGCCGCGAGGACCGGCACACCAATGTGCAGCGCGTCGGCTTTGTCGCCGAGCTGCTGGCGTCGAACGGCGTGAAGGCCCTGGTGCCGGTGATCGCGCCGTACGCGGACAGCCGTGAGGCGGTGCGCAAGCGCCATCAGACCGAGGGCACCGGATATCTGGAGGTGCATGTGGCCACGCCGGTCGAGGTCTGCTCCGTCCGCGATGTGAAGGGGCTGTACGCCCGGCAGGCGGCCGGCGAGATATCGGGGCTGACCGGAGTGGACGACCCGTACGAGGCGCCGGACTCACCGGACCTGCGGATCGAGTCGCACACCCAGTCCGTCGAGGAGTCCGCCGCCGCGCTGTACGCGCTGCTCACCGAGAGGGGTCTCGTGTGACCACGACCGTCGCCGCCGTCGACGAGGGCACGGACGCGCCGTACGCGCTCAGCCATCTTGACGCCCTGGAGTCCGAGGCGGTCCATATCTTCCGCGAGGTGGCCGGCGAGTTCGAGCGGCCGGTGATCCTCTTCTCCGGCGGCAAGGACTCGATCGTCATGCTGCATCTGGCGCTGAAGGCGTTCGCGCCGGCGCCGGTGCCGTTCTCACTGCTGCACGTGGACACCGGGCACAACTTCCCCGAGGTGCTGGAGTACCGCGACCGGACCGTGGCCGAGCACGGGCTGCGGCTGCATGTCGCCTCCGTGCAGGAGTACATCGACGCGGGAAAGCTGCGCGAACGCCCCGACGGCACCCGCAATCCGCTGCAGACCGTCCCGCTCACCGAGAAGATCCAGGCCGAGCGGTTCGACGCGGTCTTCGGCGGCGGGCGGCGCGACGAGGAGAAGGCACGCGCCAAGGAGCGGGTGTTCTCCCTGCGCGACGAGTTCTCGCAGTGGGACCCGCGCCGTCAGCGGCCGGAGCTGTGGCAGCTCTACAACGGCCGGCACGCTCCCGGTGAGCACGTCCGGGTCTTTCCGCTGTCCAACTGGACCGAGCTGGACGTCTGGCAGTACATCGCCCGGGAGGAGATCGGCCTGCCCGCGATCTACTTCGCGCACGAGCGTGAGGTCTTCCTGCGCGCCGGCATGTGGCTGACCGCCGGCGAGTGGGGCGGCGCGAAGGAGAGCGAGTCCGTCGAGAAGCGCCTGGTGCGCTACCGCACGGTCGGCGACATGTCGTGCACGGGCGCCGTCGACTCCGACGCCACCACGCTCGACGCGGTGATCGCCGAGATCGCCGCCTCCCGGCTCACCGAGCGCGGCGCGACCCGCGCCGACGACAAGATGTCCGAGGCCGCGATGGAAGACCGCAAGCGCGAAGGGTACTTCTAGCCATGACGAGCACCACCGAGCGGTTCGCGGAGGAGCTGTCCGCGACCACGCTGCTGCGCTTCGCCACCGCGGGCTCCGTCGACGACGGAAAGTCCACCTTGGTGGGCCGGCTGCTGCACGACTCCAAGTCGGTGCTGACCGACCAGTTGGAGGCCGTCGAGCACGCCTCGCGCCGCCGCGGCCAGGAGGCGCCGGACCTGGCACTGCTCACCGACGGACTGCGCGCGGAACGCGAACAGGGCATCACGATCGATGTGGCGTACCGCTACTTCGCCACGCCCCGGCGGCGGTTCATCCTCGCGGACACCCCGGGGCATGTGCAGTACACGCGGAACATGGTGACCGGCGCTTCGACCGCCGAGCTGGCCGTCGTCCTCGTCGACGCCCGTCACGGCGTGGTCGAGCAGACCCGCCGGCATGCCGCGGTCGCCGCACTGCTGCGTGTCCCGCATGTGGTCCTCGCCGTCAACAAGATGGACCTGGTCGGATACGCGGAGCCGGTGTTCGCGGCCATCGCCGAGGAGTTCACGGCGTACGCGGCCTCCCTCGGTGTGCCGGAGATCACCGCGATCCCGATCTCGGCGCTCGCCGGTGACAATGTCGTGGAGCCGTCCGCGCACATGGACTGGTACGGCGGCCCGACGGTGCTGGAGCATCTGGAGTCCGTGCCCGTCACCGATGATCTGGCCGGCAGCCCGGCGCGTTTTCCCGTCCAGTACGTGATCCGGCCGGCGAACGCCGCGCACCCGGACTACCGCGGTTACGCCGGACAGATCGCCTCCGGAGTGCTGCGTGTCGGCGACGCGGTGACCGTGCTGCCGTCCGGCCGTACGAGCACCATCGAGGCCATCGACGCGCTCGGCACCGGTCTCGGTTCCGGCACGACCGTGGACATCGCCTGGGCGCCGCAGTCCGTGACCCTCCGGCTCACCGACGACATCGACATCTCACGCGGCGATCTGATCGCTCCCAGCGCGCACACGCCCGCCACCACCCAGGATGTCGAGGCGACCGTCTGCCATGTCGCCGACCGGCCGCTGACCGTGGGCCAGCGGGTGCTGCTGAAGCACACGACCCGCACGGTCAAGGCGATCGTGAAGGACATTCCGTCCCGGCTGACGCTGACGGCGCCCGACGGCGGAAGCGGCCTGTCCCAGCACGCCGCTCCCGGCGAACTGGTCGCCAATGACATCGGCCGGGTCACGATCCGTACGGCCGAGCCGCTCGCGCTCGACGCCTACGCGGACTCCCGCCGCACCGGGTCGTTCCTGCTCATCGACCCGGCGGACGGCACCACACTGACCGCCGGCATGGCCGGCGAGGCCTTCGCCGCCGGGCCCGCCCCGGCGCCGTCGGCCGAGGACGAGGGATGGGACTTCTGATGGCCGTAGACGTCTACGCGACCTTCGCGAAGGAGGGCGGCCGCGTGGGCAGCGGCGCTCTCGGCGCGGGAACGGGCGGGGTGGCGCGATGTGCGTGATGACGTACGCGCACCGCTCGCGCGCCCGCACCCCCCACGTGCCGTACCCGTACCGCCGAAGATCTGCCGACTTCCCGGCCGCGTCCCCGTGAACCGAGGGGCGTAAGTACCGGGCCAACGAGGGGAAAACCTCCCGTGCCTGCCTCCCGCACCATCTCGCGCCGCCGTCTCGCCGCGGTAGCCGCACTGCCTCTTCTCGCCGTCGTCGTCACCTCCTGCGGTTACGGCTCCGACGCCGACACGAAGGACGACAAGGCCGCTCCCGCCGCCGAGGGCAAGGCGCTGTCGGCCGACACCGTGAAGATCGGCTACTTCCCGAACCTCACTCATGCGACGGCCCTGGTGGGCATCCAGGAAGGCCTGTTCCAGAAGGAGCTGGGCGGCACCAAGGTGGCGCCCTCGACCTTCAACGCCGGCCCCTCCGAGATCGAGGCCCTCAACGCGGGCAGCATCGACATCGGCTTCATCGGCCCCTCCCCCGCGATCAACGGCTACACCCAGACCAAGGGCAAGAGCCTGCGCATCATCGGCGGCTCCGCGTCCGGCGGCGTGAAGCTCGTGGTCAACCCGGCGAAGATCAAGACTCTGGACGACCTCAAGGGCAAGAAGATCGCCACGCCGCAGCTCGGCAACACCCAGGACGTGGCGTTCCTCAACTGGATCGCCGAGAAGGGCTGGAAGGTCGACGCCCAGTCCGGCAAGGGCGATGTCTCGGTGGTCCGCACCGACAACAAGATCACTCCGGACGCCTACAAGGCCGGCTCCATCGACGGCGCCTGGGTGCCTGAGCCCACGGCGTCCAAGCTGGTCTCCGAGGGCGCCAAGGAGCTGCTGAACGAGTCCGACCTGTGGCCGGACAAGCAGTTCGTGATCACGAACATCATCGTGTCGCAGAAGTTCCTCGGTGAACACCCGGATGTCGTCGAGGCCGTACTGCGCGGTTCGGTGAAGACCAACGAGTGGATCAACGCCAACGAGGACCAGGCGAAGGCTTCCGCCAACGAGGCGCTGAAGACGCTCTCCGGTAAGGCGCTGCCGCCGGAGATCCTCGACCCGGCGTGGAAGTCGATCCAGATCATCAACGACCCGCTGGCCGCCACGCTCCAGGCGGAGGCCGACCACGCGGTCAAGGCCGGTCTGCTGGAGAAGCCCGATCTGAACGGCATCTACG
This sequence comes from Streptomyces sp. AK02-01A, assembly GCF_033795305.1. Classification (NCBI taxonomy): domain Bacteria; kingdom Bacillati; phylum Actinomycetota; class Actinomycetes; order Kitasatosporales; family Streptomycetaceae; genus Streptomyces; species Streptomyces sp. AK02-01A. The sequence goes on along the minus strand of NZ_JARBAE010000006.1, from coordinate 103,736 downwards.
ACCTGAGCCTTCTCAACAAGGTGCTCAAGGCCGCCGGTCAGCCCGAGGTCGCCGACGCCGGTCTCGGCGTCAAGTAACCACCGCGTCCGCGTCGTTCTCAGGAGGTGACGAACATGGCATCGACACTCGCCAAGCCCGCCGACAGCACGCCGGCGGTGGATCACGCCGCCCGTATCGCGGGCGTCTCGAAGTCCTTCGCGACGCCCGCGGGGCAGCAGCTCGTGCTGGACGACATCACGCTCGATGTCGCGCCGGGCGAGTTCGTCACGCTCCTGGGCGCCTCGGGATGCGGCAAGTCCACACTGCTCAATCTGGTCGCCGGGCTCGACCGGCCGTCCGCCGGGTCCATCGAGACACCCGGCGGCCGGCCGGCCCTGATGTTCCAGGAGCACGCTCTGTTCCCGTGGCTGACCGCGGGCAAGAACATCGAGCTGGCGCTGCGGCTGCGCGGCGTACCGAAGCAGGCGCGGCGGAGCGAGACGGAGCGGCTGCTGGAGCTGGTACGGCTCCAGGACGCGTACGGCAAGCGGGTGCACGAGCTGTCCGGCGGTATGCGGCAGCGTGTGGCGCTGGCCCGCGCGCTGGCTCAGGACAGCCAACTGCTGCTGATGGACGAGCCGTTCGCGGCGCTCGACGCCATCACCCGCGATGTGCTGCACGACGAGCTGACCCGGATCTGGCGCGAGACGAGCCTCTCGGTCCTGTTCGTCACGCACAACGTGCGGGAGGCGGTACGGCTCGCCGAGCGGGTCGTGCTGCTGTCGTCGCGGCCCGGCCGGGTGGCCCGGGAGTGGCGGGTGGACATCCCGCAGCCGCGCCGGATCGAGGACACCGCCGTCGCCGAGCTGTCCGTCGAGATCACCGAAGAACTGCGTGGGGAGATCCGCCGCCATGGCCAGCACTGACACGACGGCGCCGAAGGACGCGCGGTCGCCGGGAGACGCGGCTCCGCAGCAGGATCTGGCCGGGCTGGAGGCCGGACTCGACGCGCTGGACACCGTACAGACCGGACGTACGCCGCTGTCCAGGACCCTGGTCCAGAAGGTCCTGCCGCCCGTTGTCGCCGTTGCCCTGGTGCTGGTGGTGTGGCAGATCCTCGTCTGGGCGAAGGTCACCGACGACTACAAGCTGCCGTCGCCGTCGGCCGTGTGGGACGAGGTGGCGGACGCCTGGGCGCAGGGCACGCTGCTCGACTACATCTGGACCAGCGTCTCGCGCGGTCTGCTGGGCTTCCTGCTGGCGCTGGTGATCGGCACTCCGCTCGGACTGCTGGTGGCGCGGGTGAGGTTCGTCCGTGCCGCACTCGGACCGATCCTGTCCGGACTCCAGTCGCTGCCCTCGGTGGCCTGGGTGCCGCCGGCCGTGATCTGGCTGGGCCTGAACGACACGATGATGTACGCCGTCATCCTGCTCGGCGCGGTCCCTTCGATCGCCAACGGCCTGGTCTCCGGAGTCGACCAGGTGCCGCCGCTGTTCCTGCGGGCCGGGCGCACGCTGGGCGCCACCGGGCTCAGGGGCACGTGGCACATCGTGATGCCGGCGGCGCTGCCCGGCTATCTCGCCGGGCTGAAGCAGGGCTGGGCGTTCTCCTGGCGTTCGCTGATGGCCGCCGAGATCATCGCGTCCTCGCCCGATCTCGGTGTGGGGCTCGGCCAGTTGCTGGAGAACGGCCGCACCGTCGGCAGTATGCCGATGGTGTTCCTCGCCATCTTCCTGATCCTGATCGTCGGTATCGCCATCGACCTGCTGATCTTCAGTCCGCTGGAGCGGTGGGTCCTGCGCAACCGTGGCCTCCTTGTGAAGAGCTGATCCACCGTGCACCACCGTCCTGTTCTGCTGGTCATCGCCCATGGCAGCCGCGACCCCCGGCATGCCGCGACCGTGCACGCCCTGAGCCGGCGCGTGCGGTCGCTGCGGCCGGGGCTGCGGGTCGAGACCGGTTTCCTGGACTTCAACGCCCCGTCCGTGCCGCGACTCCTCGACCGGCTGGCGCTGGAGGGTGCCGGCGACGTGGTGGCGCTGCCGCTGCTGCTCAATCGGGCCTTCCACGCCAAGGCCGACATCCCGGCCGTACTGCACGAGGCATCGGCCCGGCATCCGCTGCTGCGGATCCGGCAGGCGGACGTGCTGGGGCCGTCGCCGCTGCTGACCGACGCGCTGGAGCGGCGGCTGTACGAGGCCGGGCTCAGGCCCGGCGACAAACCCTCGACCGGAGTCGTGCTGGCCTCGGCCGGCTCCTCGGACCCGGAGGCGATCGCGGTGATCGCTGACATCGCGCGGGAGTGGCGGCACACCGGCTGGTGCGCCGTGCGGCCCGCGTTCGCCTCCGCGTCACTGCCGCGCACCGAGGACGCGGTGCGCGAGCTGCGTGCGGAGGGTGTCCGGCGGATCGCCGTGGCCCCGTATGTCATCGCGCCCGGCTTCCTCCCGGACCGTATCGAGGCCGGAGCCCGGGAGGGCGGCGCCGAGGTACTGGCCGACGTGCTGGGCGCGGCGCCCGAACTGGCCCGGCTGCTGCTGCGCCGTTACGACCGGGCCGCGGCCGTGGAGTGGATGACGTCCCTGGCCAGGCCCGCGTAGCGAGACCGGCCCGGGCACGGGGACCGTCCGGCGCGGGACGGCCGCCGGGCGCCGGTGCCGCTCAGTCCCGGCGGCCGTCGACGAGCGCGGTCAGCTCGGCCACCGTCATGGAGCCGGCGGGCCGGTGCTCGCGGGCGAAGGCTCCGGCGACCCGCTGGAGCGTGTCATTGACCGGAGTGGGCACATCGTGGAGCCGGCCCAGCAGAGCGATCTCGCCGTTGAGATAGTCCGTCTCGATCGTGCCGGTGCCACGGCTGAGGCTCTGCCAGGACGAGCCGCCGCCACGGCCGGAGGGATCGAGAGTGACCTTGTCGCCGCGGACTTCGGCCGCCTCCTCCTGGCTCGCGAATCCGATGCCCGCGGCGGTGAGCACGGACCGGCCCTCGGCCAGGGCGCGCCGGAGGATCTCCCGCGCTCCGTCACCGCTGACCGGGCCGGTCAGGGCCTCGATCGCGTTGGCGAGGTTGGCCAGCAGCTTGGCGTACTTCCAGCGCATCGCGTCCGGGGCGACCGGAGAGAGCAGCTTGCCCTGCTCCAGACCCGCGGCGATCCGGCGGGCGGTCTCGTCGGCGCCCGCCGGATAGCGGCCGATGTGCAGCATGCCGGTGTACGGCGTGCCGCCGGCGATGATCTCGCCCGGGTCGACATAGGTGGCGGGCAGCCATACGCACATGGCGTACACCCGCCGGAACCGCCGCAGAGCGAGCCGTTCGCTCTCCACGCCGTTCTGCGCGCAGACCAGCGGGAGCAGCTCGCCGGCCGTGCCGCCACCGGCGACCGGCTGTGCGGCCCAGGCGTCCAGCGCCGCCGTGCTGTCCTGCGTCTTCACGGAGAGCAGCAACACGTCGTCGGGGCTCAGATCGAGCTCCTCGGGCCGCTCGACGACAGGGAGCTTGTGCACACGGGTGCCGTCGGGCGTGACGAGCCGCAGACCGTGGTCGCGCAGCGCCTCGTGGTGTGCGCCCCTCGCGACGAGCACCACGTCCTGTTCCGCCTCGGCCAGCCGGCCGCCGATGCTGCCGCCGACGGCTCCCGCTCCGATGATGATGTAGCGCATGCCTCCGACCTTGGCACATTCGGCCATGGTCCGGAAATGGCCAGAGGACTTTTTCACCCGGTGCGGCCGGGCACGGCGGGGCCCGGCCGTTCAGCTCGGTTCGTCCTCCGAGGTGAACGGCGTGCCTTGGTGGAAGTAGAGCAGCCAGCCCTTGTCGGTCAGCCGCCAGAGCGAACTGCGGTGCGCGCGGCGGCCGTTGGAGTCGGTGTCAAAGGTCAGATGCACCAGGTCCGGGGCGAGCTGGACTCCTTTCATCTTGGAGGTGGTGATCGGCCGGGGCCCGGGAGCACCCTTCGCGGTGAGCGCGGCGACGATCGAATCGCGGTCCCACTCCCGGCCGGAGGAGCCGAACTCTCTGAAGCCGGGGTGCAGCAGCTCCGCCATGAGGTCCGGGGCGGAGCGGACCGCCGGGTCGAGTAGGCGCAGTTCGGCCTCCATGGCGGCGGAGACCGCGGAGAGCACATGCGTACGGTCACCCATGGGTCAGCTCCACCAGCTTGACGACGGTGTTCCAGTTGCGGGTGGTGGCGGTGACGCCCTGGAACAGCGCGGGCCTGGCGAGCGCGCCGGCGAGCTTGGAGCGGCCGAGACCGTTCGGCGCGTACAGGTACAGCGCCCGGTCGCCGAGCCTGAACTCCTCGGGCATATACACGGCTTGGTCGAGCGAGCTGAGCCGGCCGGGATCCACCGGTTCGGAGAAGTACGTGACGTGGAGCTGCTTGGCCTCCAGGGAGGTGGCGGGGAACGGGCACGCCTCGGCCACGGCCCGCAGATAACCGGCCCCGCGCACCACGCACTCCACACGGAACCCGAAGCGCTGTTCGATGGCGCGTTCGAGAGCGGTGGTGAGGGCCCGCTCGTCGTCCGACGCGCTGGTGAAGACGGCGTTGCCGCTCTGCAGATAGGTACGGACGTCGCCGTGGCCCTGCCGCGTGAGCAGCTCGCGCAGGTCTCCCATCGGGACCCGTTTATGGCCGCTCACATTGATTCCGCGCAGCAGCGCGGCGTATGTCGTGGTCATGAGCTCACGATAGGACGAGGGGCCCGGCGGTGCCCGGCGCGAGCGAGGCGGCCGCCGCGCTCCGTGGGGGAGAGCACGACGGCCGCCGGTTCGGCCGGCCGGGTGGAGGCCGGTGCTGCGCCGCTACTCGACGATCTTCAGCAGCCTGTTCGCGGTGTTCGCGCTCGCGTTGGAGATGGCGTCCGGGGTGGCGCCGCCGATGAGGGCCGAGGCGACCTCGTCGGAGGTGGCGTCCGGGTGACCGCCGAGATAGAGCGCGGCGGCGCCGACGACATGAGGCGTCGCCATCGAGGTGCCCGAGATGGTGTTGGTGCCGGTGTCGCTGTCGTTCCAGTCCGAGGTGACATTGGAGCCCGGGGCGTAGAGGTCCACGATCGGGCCGTAGTTGGAGAAGTCGGACTGCTGGTCGTCCACGGTCGAGGAGGCGACCGTGAGGGCCTCCTCGACCCGGGCCGGTGAGGTGAGGCTCGCGTCACTCGTATCGTTGCCGGCCGCGACGCCGAAGATGACACCGGAGGCGATGGCGTTGCGTACGGCCTCGTCGAGAGCGGGATCGGCGCCGCCGCCGAGGCTCATATTGGCGACGGACGGGCCCTGGTGGTTCGCGGCGACCCAGTCGATACCGGCCACGACCTGTTCGGTGGTGCCGTAGCCGGTGTCGTCGAGGACCCGTACGGCGACGATCTCCGCCTTCTTGGCGACGCCGTTCGCGGCGCCGGCGATGGTACCGGCGACATGCGTGCCATGGCCGTAGCCGTCGTCGGCCGAGTCGTCATTGTCGATGGCGTCGTAGCCGTAGCGGGCGCGGCCCTCGAAGTCCTGGTGCGTGATGCGGACCCCGGTGTCGATGACATACGCCGTCACGCCTTGGCCGGCGGTGTCCGGATACGTGTAGGCGTTGTCACCGGTGGTCGCGGTCTGGTCGATCCTGTCGAGTCCCCAGGACGGCGGATTCTCCTGGGTCTCCTTGACGCTGAACTTCTTGTTCTGGACGACCTTGTCGACGGCCGGATCGGCGGCGAGGCGTCCGGCTTCCCGCTCGGTCAGTCCGGTCGCGGAGAATCCGCTGATGGCCTTGGTGTAGTTCCGCTCGACCCGGCCGCCGTACTCCTCGGCCAGCTCTTTCCTGTCGGCCTTCTCGCCGGTCTTTTCGTCGAGCAGCACGATGTAGCTGCCGGGTATCGCGCTCTCGGCGCCGGCTCCGTACACCATGCCCTGTGCCGGAGCCGCGCCCGCTGTGGGGGAGGTGAGCGCGGTGATTCCGGCGACGGCGACGGCGGCGGTTATGGCGGCGGTGACTTTGCTCCTGCTCGCGCGCTTGCGAGTTGCCATGAAGAGGCGGTCTCCTCGTCATCATCTGTGGGGGGATGGCCCACCGGACGGGAGAACTCCGGCGGACTGGCTCGAAACCCTCGCCGATTGACGCGCTCATATCAAGTGCTTCATACACCTGTGATTTACTCAACAAGCCTCTGTAATCAGAAACCGGCCAGCGGGTCACAAGCCGGGCCCGACCGCCAACGGGCCACGGTCACCAGAGGATTCGAACCCGCTTGCCAGGGACGCGTCTCCCGCGCGGGAACGCGGGGACCTCCCTCCCGGCCGCTGGACGAGCGGGTCGATACGGCTGGATCACGCTCCCGGCAGCGCCGCTTCGACCAGGTCCGCCGCTCGCCGCGTACCGCCCTCCGCGGCCATGCCGCGCTTGATCTCCGCGAGCCTGTGGGCCACGTCGGGATCGGAGGCCAGCGCGAGAACCGCCGCACGCAGCGCCTCCGCGGTCGCCTCGCGTGTGTCGAGGCGGCGGGCCACACCCAGCGAGACCAGCATGTCGGCATTGCCGAACTGGTCGACGGCCTGCGGGACGGCGACCATCGGGGTGGCTGTCGCCAGACCCTCCTGGCTGCCACCGGCGCCCGCGTGAGTGATGAAGGCGTCCGCCTGGCCGAGGACGGCGAGCTGCGGCACCCAGCGGCGCACCTCGATATTGGCCGGTACGTCACCCAGCTCCGCCTCGTCGACATGCGCGCCGATCTGGAGCACGACATACCAGCCGGGCAGATCACCGAAGGCCTCGACACACGCCCGGTAGAACGCGGGCTGTTTGGTGAAGGCCGAGCCCAGCGACACCAGCAGCACCTTCTCCGCGCCGGACGGCCGCCGCCACTCCACTTCCCGCCGGTCGCCGTGGCAGGCGCCGACGAAGGTGTAGACGGACTCGTCCACCCGGTCGGCGTTCGGCTGGAGCGCTCTCGGGATCAGGACGAGACAGCGATCGGGCCGGCCCATGAAGCGATCGACGTCGAGGGTCATGCCGCTCTCGGCGATCCACTCGGCGAAGGTGTCATAGAACGCCTTGCCTCGCGGAGTCCGCCTCAGCGGTTCGAACAAGGGCCGGGCGACCTCCTCCTCGTACCCCTCCCAGGCCACGAGGTTCGGCGAGAACTGGATGATCGGCACGCCCCAGCGATGGGCGAGGATCCGCGCGGGATAGGCCGTGATGTCGTACAGCACGAGATCGGGCTCGTCACCCTCGAACGCCGCCGCGAGCTGAGGCAGCGCCTGGATCGCGTCCGCGAGGAACGGTTCGATGTGGTCGATCAGCTCCGTGCCCCAGGCTTCGGGATCGGCGTCGGCGGACGGCAGGACCGAGGTGTAGATCACCGGCTCCGCGCCGGTCTCGGCGACCTTGTCCGCGAAGGACGCGGGGATCGCGTAACTGACGCGGTGTCCACGCGCGACAAGCTCCCGGACGATTTCGAGGCTCGGATTCACATGCCCGTGGGCGGCGATCGAGAACATGGCGAGATGGGCGCGCTTCGGTGTGGTCATGGACTTCGGTGTGGTCATGGACTCAACGTAGGCGAGACGAGACGTCTCGTGCAATCGACTTTCGCGCGGCGGTCTCCGAGAAATGGCGCTGCTCGCCGCCGTGGATCGGCGCCGCCGGAGCGGGCCGAACGGTGTACATATCCCTATATCAGGCGGTTCGCACCGTTCCGTCTTACGTTGGCCCGGTAAGGAGCACACCGAACGAGGAGCCGCAATGACCGACGACAGCGCCATGGACAAGGCAAAGGGCAAGGCCAAGGAGATGACCGGCAAGGCCACCGGCAACCGCCGCAAGGAAGCCGAAGGCAAGACCGACCAGGCCAAGGGCAAGGCCAAAGGCGCCGTGGACGACGCCACCGACCGTGCCAAGGGCATGAAGGACTCGCTGAGCGACGACTGACCGGGAAGCCGCCGAGCCTCCGTCCGCCTCACTTCGGAAGGCCGGCGGGGGCTCGGCCATGTGGAGATCGCCTTACGGCCGCCGGACCGGCCGCGTCCGGTCATCAGGCCGGTCAGACCCCGGGCCTCTCGGGCGAACTCACCGGGATGGGAGACTTCGGCGGACGCGCGGACCGAGCGGACACGCGGAACGACCGGAAGTAAGTGAGCAGGCGATGGACGAGGCGCGGGCGCGGACGGTACTGGCCGCGGCGGGACTGCCGCAGGACGCGGAACTGCTGGCTCTGGGTGAGAACGCGGTATTCCGGGCGGACGAGCTGGTGATCAAGGTCGGCCGGGACGCGACGGCGCACACCGAACTGCTGGACCGCGCGCGGCGCGAGGTCTCGCTGGCCCACTGGCTCGCGGAGGCCGGCATTCCGGCCGTCCGGGCGGCGGAGCCGAAGGCGCGGTCGGTCGACGGCCATCCGGTGACTCTCTGGCACCGGCTGCCGGACGGTGACCGGCCGGCCGGTCCCGGCGATCTGGCGTCGCTGCTGCGTCTGGTCCACGCACTGCCCGCTCCGTCCTTCGCGCTGCCTCGCCGGGAGCTGCTCGGAGGCGTCGAACGGTGGCTGCGGATCGCCGGCGACGCGATCGACCCGGCCGACGCCGACTATCTGCGGCGGCGCCGGGACGGCTTCGCCGAGGCCGCCGCCGCGCTCGTCCCGCATCTGCCGCCGGGCCCGATCCACGGCGACGCGCTGCCGCGTAATGTCCATGTCGGCCCGGACGGCCCGGTCCTCATGGATCTGGAGACCTTCTCCCTGGATCTCCGGGAGCACGATCTGGTGGTCATGGCCCTGTCCCGGGACCGGTACGGCCTGTCCGCCGACGCGTACGACACCTTCACCGCGGCCTACGGCTGGGACGTCACCGAGTGGGACGGCTGCGCCGTCCTGCGCGGCGCCCGGGAAACGGCGAGCTGCGCATGGGTGGCCCAGCACGCTCCGACCAACCCGAAGGCGCTCGCCGAATTCCGCCGCCGGGTCGCCTCGTTGCGCGACCACGACCCCGAAGTCCGCTGGTACCCGTTCTGACGGGCCCAATCCACCGCCGGCCTCCTTGTCCTCAGGACACCGGCACCACCGGCCCGCGCAGCGGCCACACCGGGTCGACCACCGCGTCCGCGTTGCCCTTCTCGCGCAGGAAGCGCTCGAAGTCCGTCGCCCAGTCCGCGTACCAACGGATCTGACGCTCATGCAGCTCCGCCGGTGTCAGGGCCGCGACCGAGGCATGACGCTTCGCTATCGCGATGGCCACCCGGACCGCGGCCAGCGCGTCGGCTCCCGCTTCATGGGCGGTGCCGAGCACCACCGCGTACTCCGCGCAGACCGCCTCCAGCGTGCGCTTGCCACGGCGGTAGCGGTCGACGGCGCGGTCGATCGTGTACGGGTCGATGACCGGGCCGATCGGATCGAGCGGCGGCAGGCCGTGCCGGCTCAGCTCCGCGGCGAGCAGCGTCAGATCGAACGGCTTATCCACGCACGACCGTGTCTCACGATCTCCCCCGTCGTTGATTGACCGGGGGTGCGATCAGATGGAGATCTTCTTCACGGACCCGGACGCGCTGGAAGCGGCCGGGGTAAGTGATGCTCGAAGGACACTTGAACGACATGGCTTGCACGCTGGCGCGCCGTTCATCCTCAGCCACGACGGCAGCTACGACGTCCAGCTCAACCGCTTCCTGTGGTCCCTTCCGACCCTCGGGGTGAGGTCGGTTCACTCCTGGCGCGCGTACGCTCTCGATCTGCTGACCTGGGGGCGGTTCCTCCAGGAACATCGCGGCAAGACCGTGTGGCACGCGGACCGTGACGACGTCACGGTGTTCCACCGAGCCCGGCGTGTCTCTCCCGATCCGACGCAGGTCGTCTCGGCTTCAACCTGGAACCGGGCGGTCGCAGCCTTGGACAAGTTCTACACGTGGGCGGTGGACGAGGCTCTGATCGAGCGGACACCATTCAAGTACTACGAGAGTTCACGCCACTCGCACTTCGGACAGCAGGTACGCGTCCGCAGCAACCGCGCCGTCGAGAAGGCCGCCAAGCGCAGCAACGTGAAGTTCCTCTCCGTAGATCGCTATGCGGCCTTTCGTGACATCGGCCTACGAGGTCAGTTCCGGACGGGCACCACCGATTCTGCCTTCCGAGGCCGTAATGCGGAGCGAAATGCCCTCATGGCAGAGCTGTTGGTCACCACTGGCTTACGCATCGAGGAGGCCGCTTCGCTCTGCTGGCCGGAGCTCCCGGACCTGGGCGGCCAGAGAGACGTGAAGAGCGTGCCGTTCGACCTGGCGCCGCCGACCGCCAAACGGGACAAGGGGCGCAGGATCCTCTTGCCCAAGCGAGTCCTTCGTGCCGTGGCCGATTACGTGGAGATCGAGCGTTCCCTGATGCTCGACCGCTGGCGCGCCCGCGACTGTCCGCTGCCGACCGGCGCGGTAGTGGGGAGCCAGGCCGACCGGCGAGGTGTACGGATTCCCATGCAAGATGGACGACTCCGGAAACTCCCCTGGTCACGCGTGACACCGGCAGTCCGGGCTCGGCTGTACCTCGTTGACGAGCAGGGCCGTCCTCTAGGCCCCGCGTGCGTCTGGCTGGGCCAGGAAGCTCGTCCCGTGACCCTGTCGGCCTGGGAGTCGGTCTTCGTGCGGGCCTCGGAGAGATGCCGTACGTACGGGATCGACGTCGCCGCCACACCCCACGTCCTCAGGCATACCTTCGCCGTGCATCTGTTGTCTGCACTGATTCAGGAGCAGATCGGCTCGGTGGAGAAGGACGAGATGGGTGACGGCGTGTACCGACGCATCATCGGCGATCCACTCGATCACCTGCGCCGTCTGTTGGGGCACTCCTCGATCACGACGACGTACATCTACCTCGACTGCACCGATCAAGCCCAAGCCCTGATCGACGACGCGGTGGATGCCTGGACGTCCGAGGTCGTGGACACGGCACATCGCGTGTCGCAGGAGATCGACAACTCCTCTGCTCAGGCGCAGGGAGCAGCCCCGTGGTAGGCCGGGGGCGGCGCAGCGCCCGGTTGAACGCACCCGCACTCCAGCCGGTCGACCCGACTCCAGCCATGCTCGGAGTTTTGAGGATCGAGGTCACCTTCCCGGATAACCGGCCGGCCGTCGTGGACTGGACGCGGGAGCCTCAGCAGCGGCTGCTGGGGGCACTGGGAGCCGAGTTGGCGGCCTCGTGTGACGTGGGACAAGGAACTGGTTCACCGCATACGCTCCGCAATCGCGCACGCTCCTGCCTGCTCTGGGCTCGGTGGCTCGACTCTACGGAAGTGATGGACATACGCGTAAGCGACCTCCTTCCGCGTCATCTCGACGGATTCGAGAGCCACCTTCGAGAGAGCCACCCGGAGTTCTCCCGGACGCCCTACGCGCGAATCGCTGACGTCGTGTGGATCTTGCGCCGACTCGGTGAGAAGGAGCACGAACTGTCCCCACCGATGGCCCGACGGCTCTCCTACACATCCGCTGGTCCGGTCGGCTCGTACTACCCTCGCGACGCCTACTCGCCTCACATCGTCAACCAGTTGCGCGCTGCCGCGCGAGCCGACGTCGACGATGCAGTCCGACGACTGACGCTACAAGGGCCCGCCCTTCTGGCGCAGGGACAGGACCCGCGAACATCAGGCTGGGACTCCGATGCCAACGTGCTCTGGGAAATCCGTCACCAGAACGGACAATTCACCAGGCAAATGCTGGCACAGACGGTCGGTAATCAACTGGCGAACGCACACACTCCCGGCCGCCTTGCACCTCTGCTGTACCCGACCAGCCGGGACGTGTTCGCCCTGCTCCTGTTGTTCTGCCTGGAGAGCGGCATGGAGCTGGAGGCAGCCAGAGAACTGACTTCCGACTGCCTGAAGAATCCGAATCGCGGCTACGTACAGATCGAGTACCTCAAACGGCGGCGGCACGGGCAGGAGTGGAACGCGATCCGGGTGCGGGACGGCTCTCCCAACTCACCCGGCGGGCTGATTCGGTTGGCACTACGCCTTACCTCGTCTGTCAGAGAAGCCACCGGCGCCCCCGCGCTGTGGCAGTTTCGGACAAAGGACGGCCCTCTGTCCGCAGAATTCAGTGCCGGTGCAGCGAGCCACATGGCCCGGAGCTTCGTCTCGCTACATCAGCTGACCGAAGAAGGACGCCCCGTCGACCTCCGCCTGTCCCGGCTCCGCAAGACGTACAAGGCAGCCGTGTACAAGACGACCGGGGGGAAGATGTCGGCGTTCGTCCAGGGCCATTCCCCAGACATCGCCGCCGCACACTACGCGGACATCCCCTCACTACGCGGCCTCCACGAGCAGGCCGTGGCAGACGGCCTGCAGGACGCGCTGGCGGACGCACAGGCGCCCACCATCCTTACGCCTGAGGAAGAAGAGGCATTCAGGCAGCCGCCGTCGAATGGAACTGAGTCGCCAGGCCCTGCCGACCTGGAGCTGCCGCAATTTCTGACCGGCGAGTCCGATCTGTGGTTGTCGTCCTGCAGCAGCTTCTTCGACTCGCCCTTCGGTACGAAAGGGAATCCCTGCCCGGTGTCCTTCTTCGCCTGTCTCGGATGCAGCAATGCAGTGATCACCCGAGGGAAGCTCCCAGCCATTCTGTCGTTTCTCAACCACATCGAATCCGAACGCACAAAGACGCCGGCAGAGGAGTGGGCGGCGCGTTTCGGCAGAGCCCGCCAGCAGATCTTGGAACTGATCATCCCGAGGTTCAGTGAGGAAGACGTGCTGCACGCCAGGGCAGTCGCCGAGTCTGACGCGTCCCTGATCTTCCTGCCCCAAACCCTGCTGGGAGGCCACTGATGTCGGCGCAGCCCCTGTCAACCAGTGAGGGCAGCATCCGCCCTGTCGGCACGACACCCGTTCTCTCCGGGCGTCCTCTCGCCGACGATCCTGCCACCGTGCCCCAATTCGCGGACCACGTCTGGAACCTTGCGGTCGCAGGTCACGCAGGAAACCGCTACGCCAGCGAGTTCCTCATCGACTTCCACTCACTCAGCAATGCCGCACGGCGCGAGGCCGCTCGCGAATTCCTCTTCTGGAGGCTCAACACCCGTCCGGTTCGTGGCCCGCTGCCCTCCATCTCGACAGTAGCGGCGGAGTGGTGGAATCTGCGGTGCTTCCTCCGGTTCCTCGACACTGAGCACGATGGGATTCGCCTGCGCGCGGTGACGCAGCCAGTCCTGGACTCCTACCTGGCCAGCTGCCGCGGGGAAGGCCTGGTGCAGAGCAGCTTGCGTCAACGGCTCCAGGTGATTCCGCGTCTTCACCTCGCTGCAGAAGCCATGCCGACGGACGCGCTGGAGCTGAATCCGTGGAACGGGCGCCCTCTCTCTCGCGTCATCGGAGGTCCGATGGTGCGCAAACACGAGAACCAGACTCCCCGTATCCCACCGCAGGTCATCGCCCCGCTGGTCCAGGCTGCCCTGTTCTACGTCCACACTGCGGCACCCGACATCATCCACGCACGAGCCGAGCTGACGGCGTTGGAGGCCTCCGTGGAGGAGATCCACGGGCTGTCTCTCACCCGGCTGAACCGCTATCTCGACAGCCTCGCGGCCGACGGACGGGGCGTCCCGGTGCTGGACGGAACCGGTCGCCAACCCCACCTGGCCGGTTCGCCCGCGTACACGTACATCATGCGGAAGTCAGGAGCCGGCCAGGCGATCGCCGGTAGCTCGTACAACGACCGCATCGACCGCGCTTTGCAACAGCTGGGGCCTGAGATCGGCGACATGGACACACCCATCACGCTCCACCCGCAGAGCGGGCAGCCTTGGCGTGAGAGATTCAGCCCTCCCGCGATCCCCCACGAGGAACGTCTCCTGCGAGCCGCCTGCTACATCCTCATCGCCTATCTGTCAGGCATGCGCGACTCCGAAGTCAAAGAACTCCGTAACGGTTGCCACTACACCGAGCGTAGTGCTGACGGCGTCGTCGTCCGGCACAAGGTGCGCTCGCAGCTCGTCAAAGGCGGGCGGGGCACATCAGAGAGCTGGATCGTCATCGAACCCGTCACACACGCCATCAATGTCCTGGAACACCTGCCCCACCGTGACCTGCTGTTCTGCCGGCCGGTAGCTGGCCGTCCGCATTCGACGATCTCCGCCAACCGCATGAATGACAACCTCAACGAGTTCCTGACGCACTGCGCGGACGTCGACTACCCGGTACCCGATGTCGATGGGGAACCGTGGAATCTCACGACCCGCCAGTTTCGCAGGACCGTGGCCTGGCACATCGCACACCGTCCGTTCGGCACCGTGGCCGGGATGATTCAGTACAAGCATCTCTCCGTGGCCATGTTCGAGGGGTACGCGGGCACTTCCTCCTCCGGTTTTCGCGCGGAGGTAGCTACTGAGGAGGCGCTGGCCCGCTTGGCCGATGTCGTCGAGCGCTACGAGGATTTCAAGGCAGGCGTACGCTCGACATCCCCAGGCGGACCACGGACCGACAACGAGTTCGCACGTGTCCAGAAGGAGCTCCGGGACTTCCCGGGCAGGTTGGTCGATGAGCGCCGCCTGCACGCCATGCTCAAGGCTTCCGCTCGCACCCTGCATGTCGGCACGCTCAACGACTGCTACTACCAGCCCGAGACCGCCCTTTGCCGCACACCGAGCGGCGAGGACCGGCCTCTACTCAACAGCTGCCGTCCCGATCGCTGTGGGAACTCGACCATCACGACCCGGCATCGCAGCGGTTGGGAAGCAGCACGCGGAGACACCGAGCGCGCGCTGGCCTTCGTCGGTCTCTCCGATCTCCAGCGAACGGCTCTGCGAGGGCACCTCAACGACGTCACCAAAGTGATCGAGGGTATCGACTGTGCCAACGACTGACGCAACCGAATCAGCCCTCCGAGCGGCTTCCGAACGCCTACTCCGAGGAGAGCCCACCCGTAGCGACGGTTCCCTGACCGTGGCCTCACTCGCCGTTGAAGCCAGCGTCAGCAGAGCCAGCGCCTACCGCTACCCCCATGTTCTGGCAGAGTTCCGAAACCTCGTAGCCGATCGAGAAGCAGCAGCCGCACCTTCAACTTCCCTCCGGCAGGAGGTCCAGGCTCTGAAGGGTGCCGAGCGCCGGCTCCGCCAAGAGCATGCGCGCGAGGTGCGGGAGCTACGCTCCTCGATCAACGTCCTCGCACAACAGGTTCAGCTCCTCACCCTGGAGAATCAACGTCTCTCCAGGGCGGCCGACCGAAGCGATCGCGTCACTCGCATCGATCGTCGCTGATCTACTCGGCCCGATGCGGCACGATATCTCGCTTGCAGAAGGTGATCCCGATGGCCATCCTCGCAGGTGACGAGGCAGATCGGGCGGAGCTGCGCTGGACCCCGCACTACGCTCCCGATCACGAGATCGGCCGCTGAGCAAGCATCGTCGACAACCACGGGGAGCAACGTGCCGCCTTTCGTCTACCGGATCACCAAGTACGACCCTGCCGACCGCGACGAGCACGGCAGCTACATCGGCGCTGAGGACACGACCAACGACCACGGACCGGTCGAGGCTGCATATCTGCAAGCGGTTGCCGCCTTCGCCGAGGACACCGGCATCATCCGCCTGGCCATTCGTGAGCCGGGGATCTCCGGCCTTGCCCACTTCGGCCTGGAGCCGGCGGTCGACGATCACGGCCTTGCCGAGCTCTTCCCACCCGACCTCAGCGGGTTCCACGACGGTGCGGAGGTGCCCCTCTCCGTCGGTCTGGAGCTGGTCCGTGTCATGCTCCGCGAAAACGGTGCCTGGTGCCGTCTGGCGGTGGAGGACAAGTTCGACGTGCAGGTCGGCTGGGACCAGTACGTCTACGTCAGCAGCAACAAGCCCTGCGAGCGCGCCGTTGCCCACACTCGGGCTCTCGATCTCTTCCCGGAGCGGCTGGAGGCCTCGCCCTACGACGCGGACTTTGACGAGCCCGGCGTGCAGCGGCCCGCCGACGAGGACTTCTGGGCCCGTCTGCGCTGGTCCATCGCCATGCGGCACGCAGCGATATTGGAGGAGGGGTATCTCCACAATGCCTCCCGCTGGCACCGCCTCACCGAAGACACACTCGATGCGGTACGCGCCCGACTCACCCCGCGTGCCCAGTTGACCGTCTGGCCTGACTTGTCCACCGATGTCGACGTGGTCCTCGCCTCGCTTCCCGACGAAGGTCCGGTCGAGTTCGTATGGGAGGACGAGAGCGGGGCTCTCTCCAGCACGGTGGTCGACGAGTCCGACTACCAGGAGCTGGCCGCCCGGATGGCAGGCGCCCGTGCTGCCACGGCTCTGTCTTTGACCGTCGACGAACGCCACCCACTGTTCAGTGCGGTCCTGCCCGATATCGACGGCGTCTTGCGAGCCCGGTGGAGGACCGAGCCGACCCCGAGCGATCGGAACTGGGCCTTCCTGAAGACTCTCCACCGCGGGCAGATCTGCACCGGCACGGTCACCGAGATCGCTAGCTTCGGTGTGACCTTTGTGGACATCGGCGGCTTCATCGCGATGATCAACATCCCCGAACTGTCCTGGCGCCGCTTCGAGCACCCCTCTGACGTCGTCACTGTCGGCCAGGAAATCTCGGCCGAGATCCTCGACGTCGACCTGGTGCGCGAGCGTGTGCCGTTGTCCCTGAAGGCATTGCAAGAGGACCCGATGCCGCCGTTCGTACGGCAGGTCGGCCAGACGGTGACCGGCGTCGTGACCAAACTCGTGCCGTTCGGCGTTTTCGTCCGAATCGAAGACAGAGGGGACGGCCTCGAAGGCCTGGTGCACCTCACCGAGCTGGCCGAAGGACCCGTCGTTCAGCCCGAGGACGTGGTCCAGGTCGGAGACACCCTCACCG
Organism: Streptomyces sp. AK02-01A; assembly: GCF_033795305.1. Classification (NCBI taxonomy): domain Bacteria; kingdom Bacillati; phylum Actinomycetota; class Actinomycetes; order Kitasatosporales; family Streptomycetaceae; genus Streptomyces; species Streptomyces sp. AK02-01A. The sequence continues at coordinate 86,966 of NZ_JARBAE010000006.1, read as the reverse complement.
TGAAGATTGTGAACGTCGACCTTCCACGGCGTCGGATCACCCTCTCCCACCTCCAGGCTCTCGCCCCCGGGGAGGGCTGACCCGCGTGGTCATCGCCTCCGGGGAATGAGCGGCCAGGCCGGCTCGACGACTGCCTTTGAATCCGCAGTCCGCCGCAGATAGGCCTGCAAAGAGACCGACTGTTCAGCCGCCGCGCGCACCTGAAGGTCATGCAGAGCCGCCAACGGCATCAGGCCGACGGGCTGGTGCTTCTCACCCATGCGTCGCACCACGCGGGCAGCGGCCACGGCATCGGCCCTCGCGTTGTGCGCGTCATCGAGCGACACACCGTAGTGAGCACACAAGGCGTGGAGGGCCCGCTTGCCTTTCCGGTACTTGTCGACGTGCTTGTCGATCACCAGCGGATCGATGACGGGCGCAGGCACACTGCCCAGCCGCTCGCTGACCGACGCGACCTCGTAGCGCCGACACTCGCGATCCAGCAGTGACAGGTCGTAGCGTGCGTTCATCACCACCAGCGGCGTCCCAAGACGCAGCCCTTCGGCGACGGCCTGCGCGATCTCCTCAATGGCGGAGGCGGCAGGTGCCCCGTGCTCGCGAGCATGGGCCGTCGAGATGCCATGGATCGCCGATGCCTGTTCTGGTATCGCCACTCCTGGATTGAGCAGCCAGGTCCGTTCCTCTGCGACGGCTCCGTCCGGACCCAACTGCACGACTGCCGCCGTCACAATGCGGTCGGTCTCGACGTCAGTGCCCGTGGTCTCCAGGTCGAAGGCCATCAACGGCCCACTGATCCAGCTCATCACGCGGCCCTCATTCCGGCGTGGACTGCCGGCTGGCGTCGCACTTCGCCATGAGACGCCTGAGACGTGTCTGGCGTGCGGGGATAAAACGGCGCGTTGTACGCCACGACGGGCACACCGCGCGCCCAGTATCCGGCGAGGACTTGAGCGATCTCGCCGGCCACCTCGCGCGCCGGCCGTCCCTCCGCGGCCGCACGCTCGCTGCTGATGCCATGGACCGCGGACGCCTGGGCGGGGATACGGATGCCCGGATCGGCGAGCCAGGTCCGCTGTCCCATCACCTCGCCGTCCTGGACCTCGACGACCGCGGCCGTCACGATCCGGGCCTCCAGCGGCTCCGTACCGGTCGTCTCCAGATCAAAACCGACCAGCGGCTCTCCGTGCCAAGTCATCGTGGCCCTCCCTCACAATGCGGTGGTGCTTCCCCCGTTGGTGCTTCCCCCGTCGGACAGTCACCCTGCCACGCGGCACTGACAACGCGGTGCGACGGGGTCCCGCTTCTGACCGGTCCCGCGCCGAGCCGCGCGGCTCAGGAGACCGGGCGGGAATCCGTCCAGACCGACTCGAACTCCTCGCGATAGGTCTGGAAGAGACCGTGCTCCGGCTCCTGCCCCGAGCGCACCACCTCGCGCCCGCCGCCTCGCAGGACGAGCACCGGTGCCTCCATGCCGCGCGCCCGGCGCAGATAGGACTGGACGACGGCGAGGCCGTCGGGACCGTCACCGTCGACGAGATACGCGGTGAAGCGCGGTGTCTCGTCGAAGACATGGATCTCGAAGGCACCCGGGTCGCGCAGCCTGGAGCGCACTCGCCGCATATGGAGGATGTTCATCTCCACCGAACGGCTCAGTTCGCCCTTCTTGAGCGCCAGCTCGCGCTCGCGGCGCTTGACCGCGCTGCTCGCCGGGTTGAGGAAGACCAGGCGTATCCGGCAGCCCGATTCTGCGAGCCGGACCAGCCGGCGTCCCGAGAAGTTCTGGACCAGCAGATTCAGCCCGATGCCGATCGCGTCGACACGCCGGGCACCGCCGAAGAGATCCTCCGCCGGAATCTGCCGTTGCAGTCTGACCCGGTCGGGATGGACGGAGACCACATCGGCGTACCGGTCGCCGACCAGATCCTCCACCGCGTCGACCCGGAGCCGCGAGGCGGACGGCACTCCGCCGCCTCCCAGGATCTCCAGCAGCCGCGCCGACGCCCGCTCGGCCTGCGCCAGGACCGTCTCGGAGAGCGCGCGGTTGCGCGACACGACGTTCCGCGCGACTTCCAGCTCGTCGAGCGCCAGCTCCACATCACGACGGTCGTCGAAATAGGGTTCGAAGCACGGCCAGTGCTGGACCATCAGCTCCCGGAGCTGCGGCAGAGTGAGAAAGCTCAGGACATTGTCGTCGGCCGGGTCGAGCAGATAGCCCTTGCGACGCGAGACCTCCCGTACGGCGACGGCACGCTGGACCCACTCCTGACCGGCGGGCCCGGCGGCGGCGACCACCCACTCCTCGCCGTGGACCGGCTCATAGATGGGCCGCAGGACCGCGGCGACAACCGCGCGCAGCCGCTGCTCCACAAGATTCAGCCAGATATAGGCCCGGCCGGCCCGCTGCGCGCGGGTGCGGACTTCGCCCCAGGCCTCCGCGCCCCAGTCCAGTTCCGCCCCGATCTCCATCGGCCGCGCGAGGGAGACCGCTCCGGGCGGGATGTCGCCGGATTCCCCCTCGTGACCCGCGTCACCTGGGGGTAGCTCCAGCCCTCCCGAGCTCACCCGCGCACCGCCTTCCCTCCCCCTTCAACGATCAAGGAAGGGTACTCCGCCGACCCGAGGCGGTGCAGCCGGTTGCGCAGGCTCCTTTCCCGACTGCTCCGTTCGGTCGGCGCGTTCCGTACGGCGAGTTCGTCAGGAATGCGCTGGTTGATAGCGGTTTCACCTGGTCGGTACTGCGGCTCGATGGCTCGCGCGGGACCATGGAGGCGGGTTTCGAGCCGGGGCGACGGCATGGAACACGAAGTTGACTCCGGCCCCGCCACGGCGGTCGCCCGGGAACAAGAACCGGCAAGAACCGGCAAGAACCCATCGGGTTCCTAGGTGGAGGCCGCACTTTCGGGGAAGATCTGGCTCAAGAGCCCCGCAGCACCCGGATCAGAAATGGAAGAGTCATATCTATGCAGGTCTGGCCGGGACAGGCGTATCCCCTCGGCGCCACGTACGACGGCGCCGGAACCAACTTCGCGGTCTATTCCGAGGCCGCCGACCGGATCGAGTTGTGCCTCCTGCACGACGACGGTTCAGAAACGGCGGTGGAACTGCGCGAGAGCGACGCGTTCGTGCGGCACGCCTATCTGCCGGGCATCATGCCCGGTCAGCGCTATGGCTTCCGGGTCCACGGACCGTACGAACCGGAGCGCGGACAGCGGTGCAACTCCGCCAAGCTGCTCCTCGATCCGTACGCGCGTGCGATCAGCGGCAGCATCGAGTGGGGCGAGGCGGTGTACGGCTACCACTTCGGCAAGCCGGACTCGCGCAACGACATGGACTCCGCGCCCCACACGATGTCCTCGGTCGTCGTCAATCCGTACTTCGACTGGGGAGACGACCGGCTGCCGCGTACCGACTACCACCGCACGGTGCTCTACGAGGCCCATGTGAAGGGCCTGACCATGCTCCATCCGGAACTGCCGGACGAGCTGCGCGGCACCTACGCGGGCCTTGCCCATCCGGCGGTCATCGAACATCTGACGGAACTGGGCGTCACCGCGCTGGAACTGATGCCGGTGCACCAGTTCGTCAACGACCACCGGCTGGTGGACGCCGGCCTCAGCAATTACTGGGGCTACAACACCATCGGTTTCTTCGCTCCGCACAACGCCTACGCGTCCTGGGGAGACCGCGGCGAGCAGGTCCTGGAGTTCAAACAGGCCGTACGCGCTCTGCACCGGGCCGGAATCGAGGTCATCCTGGACGTCGTCTACAACCACACGGCGGAGGGCAACCATCTCGGCCCGACGCTCTCGTTCCGCGGCCTGGACAACACCCAGTACTACCGGCTCGGTGACAACGCCCGTTACTACACGGACACCACCGGGACCGGGAACTCGCTGCTGATGCGCAGCCCGCACGTGCTTCAGCTCATCATGGACTCGCTGCGGTACTGGGTGACGGAGATGCACGTCGACGGTTTCCGCTTCGATCTCGCGGCGACGCTGGCCCGCCAGTTCCACGAGGTGGACCGGCTCTCGTCCTTCTTCGATCTGGTGCAGCAGGATCCGGTGGTCAGCCAGGTGAAACTGATCGCGGAGCCCTGGGACGTGGGCGAGGGCGGCTATCAGGTCGGGAACTTCCCGCCGCTGTGGACCGAGTGGAACGGAAAGTACCGCGACACCGTGCGGGACCTCTGGCGCGGTGAGCCCAGGACTCTGGCGGAGTTCGCGTCCCGGCTGACCGGCTCGTCCGATCTCTACCAGGACGACGGACGCCGGCCGCTGGCCTCCATCAACTTCACCACCTGCCACGACGGCTTCACCCTGCACGATCTGGTCTCGTACAACGACAAGCACAATGAGGCCAACTGCGAAGGCAACCGGGACGGCGAGAGCCACAACCGGTCGTGGAACTGCGGAGTGGAAGGCGACACGGACGATCCCGAGATCCTGGAGCTGCGGAATCGTCAGATGCGCAATTTCATCGCGACGCTGATGCTCTCGCAGGGTGTGCCGATGCTCAGCCACGGCGATGAATTCGCCCGTACGCAGAGCGGCAACAACAACGCGTACTGCCAGGACAACGAGGTCTCCTGGGTGCACTGGCCCGAGCGCGGCGAGAAGACCGACACCAGCATGCTGGCCTTCACCCAGGCGATGGTGTGGCTGCGGCGCGACCATCCGGTGTTCCGGCGCCGGCGCTTCTTCCACGGGCGACCGGTCGAGGGAACGCACGACGATCTGTCGGACATCTCGTGGTTCACGCCCGAGGGCGAGGAGATGACACAGCGGGACTGGCAGGCGGCGCACGCGCAGGCCATGACCGTCTTTCTGAACGGTCACGCGATCTCCGAGCCCGGCCCGCGCGGTGAGCGGATCTCGGACGACTCGTTCCTGCTGATGTTCAACGCGAGCGCCGAGGAGCTGGAATTCGTGGTGCCGGTGAACCACGGCCGGCAGTGGCAGATCATGGTGGACACGGCCCGCCCGGAGGGAGTGGCACCGGGCCAGGGAGAGAAGGTCGACGGCGGCGAGCGGATCATCATGATCGGCCGCAGTATGACGGTGCTGATGCGGCCGGCGTAAACCGTGCCGCGCCGAGGCAGGTGGCGCGAAAGGCGGCGCGGCGCGGGAAATCCGTTTGCCGCGCCGCCCGGACCGGTGCTGCGATGGCCGGATGGATCACGATGCGGTACTGGCTCTGTTCGACCGGCAGACGCGCGAGGGCGCGCGGGCCGACTCTCCGGGCGCCCGGGTCGAGCGCGTGGAGGGAGTGGTCCGTCAGGTCGGCGCCGGCCACGACTGGAACGGCGTCCTCTGGTCGGACCTGGACGGGACGACGGCGGCAGCGGCGATCGCGGCCCAAGTGGAGTACTTCACCGCGCTCGGACGCGAATTCGAGTGGAAGCTGTACGCCCATGACCGGCCGGGCGACCTCGCCGGGCGGCTGCTGTCGGCCGGATTCACCTCCGGGCCCACGGAGACTCTCATGGTCGCCGAGCTCAAAGACCTTCCGCCCGGCGGCGGGCTGCCGGACGGAGTGCGGCTGCTGCCGGTGACCGACGCGGCGGGCGTGGATCTCGTCGTGGACGTCCACGAGCAGGCGTTCGGCACGGACGGCGGCCGGCTCAGGGAGCGGCTGCTGCGCCAGCTCTCCGGAGCGCCGGACACCTTCTCGGCGGTCGTCGCCATGGCGGGCGAGGCGCCGGTGAGCGCGGCCCGGATGGAGCTGGTGCCGGGCACGCTGTTCGCCGGGCTGTGGGGCGGAGGCACGGTGCGGGAGTGGCGCGGCCGGGGCGTCTACCGGGCCCTGGTCGCTCATCGGGCCCGGATCGCCGCCGCGCACGGCTGTCGCTTTCTCCAGGTCGACGCCTCGGACGAGAGCCGCCCGATCCTGCGGCGGCTCGGGTTCGCGTCGCTGAGCACGACCACGCCGTATCTGTACGAGCCGTAGACGCGTCCCGGCGGCCCGGACGGCGGACTCCCGCGCCTTCCGGCCGTACGCATGAGCCGATGACACAGAAGCCGCCGAGCTGGGTACGTTCGATCGCATGACGCCCACCGCGACCTACCGGCTGCAGCTCCAGCCGGACTTCCCGTTCTCGGCCGCCGAGAAAGCGGTGCCGTATCTCGCCGCGCTCGGGGTCTCGCATCTCCATCTGTCGCCGGTACTGGAGGCCGTACCAGGCTCGACGCATGGCTATGACGTCGTCGACCACTCGTCCGTACGGGCCGAGCTGGGCGGTGAGGCGGGGCTGCGGCAGCTCGCCGGCACGGCCCGTGAGCACGGCCTCGGACTCGTCCTCGACATCGTGCCCAATCACATGGCCGCGGCGCCACGCCACAACCACGCTCTGTGGGAGGTCCTGCGGGAGGGCCGGGACTCCGCCTACGCCCGCTGGTTCGACATCGACTGGGAAGCGGGCGACGGCAAGCTGCTGCTGCCGGTGCTGCCGGGCCCGATCGGCGACGAACTGAGTGCGCTGCGCGTCGAGGACGGTGTGCTGCACCACGGCGACCAGCGGTTTCCGCTCGCGTCCGGCACCGAGCGGCTGCCGCTGCCCGCACTGCTCGACGCGCAGCACTACCGGCTCGCCTGGTGGCGGCTGGCCCGCACCGAGCTCAATTACCGCCGCTTCTTCACCATCTCCGAGCTGATCGGAGTGCGGGTGGAGGATCCGGAGGTCTTCGCCGCCACCCATGCCAAGATCCTGGAGCTGGTACGGGACGGAGTCGTCGAAGGACTGCGCGTCGACCACCCGGACGGTCTCGCCGACCCGGAGGACTATCTGCGCCGGCTGAACGAGGCGACGGGCGGCGACTGCTGGACGGTCGTGGAGAAGATCCTCACCGGCGAGGAATCACTTCCCGCCGGCTGGCCGGTCGCCGGAACCACCGGTTACGACGCGCTGCGCCATGTCGACGGTCTCTTCACCGATCCGGCGGGCGCCGCCGAGCTCGAACGGAGCTACCGCGACATCACCGGACCCGCCGGCGACCGCGGCGGCTACTGGGAAGGCACGGTGCGCCGGGCCGCGTACAAGGTGGTCGTCCATGAACTGGCCGCCGAGACCGCTTTTCTGACCCGTACGGCTCAGCGCGTCTGCGCCGCCGATCCCGCGCTGCGCGACCACGCTCCCTGGGCGCTGGCCACGGCCATCAGGGAACTGCTGGTACGCGTCCCGGTCTACCGCCCGTACACCACGGCCGGCGGCCCCAGTCCCGAGGCCGCGGAAGCCGCGGTCCCGGAGGAGGCGGTACGCCAGGCCAGGGCCGCGTTCACGGTCGAACGCGAGGCGACCGCCGTGGATGTGGTGCGCGAGCTCGCACTCGGCAGGCTCGGTACGGGCCCGGACCAGACCGCGTTCTGCGCCCGCTTCGCCCAGACCTCGTCCGCGCTGCGCGCCAAGTCCGTGGAGGACACCGCCTTCTACCGCTATGTGCCGCTGATCTCCGCGAACGAGGTCGGTGGTGATCCGGGCGGTCCGGCGGTGAGCCCGGAGCGGTTCCACGCGTACTGCGCCAGGCTGGCGCGCGACTGGCCGGCCACCGGGACGGTACTGACCACGCACGACACCAAACGCAGCGCGGATGTACGGGCCGGGATCGCCGTGCTGTCCGAATGCCCGGAACGGTGGACCGAACTGCTGAAGCGAGTGGCCAATGTGCCGGCCCCGGATCCGCTGGTGGCGTGGCAGGCATGGCAGACGGCGGTGGGTTTCACACCGGCGGCGGACTCCGGCGTCCCGGACGGCTCGCGCATGGTGCCCGCGCTGCTGAAGTCCGTACGGGAGGCCGGGCTGCACACAAGCTGGACGGAGACCGATCCGCTGTACGAGCAGGCCGTGACCGACTTCGTCGAGGCGGGCCCGGCCGGGCCCGGCCGCCGGACGATCGCGCGGTTCACCCGGGCGCTCGCTCCGTATGTACGGACCAGTGCGCTGGGCGCGGCGCTGGTGCAGCTCACCATGCCGGGCGTGCCGGACCTCTACCAGGGCACGGAGCGCGAGTACTTCGCGCTGGTGGACCCCGACAACCGTCCTCGGTTCCGGACCGGACCGCCCGACGAGAAGACGGTGGTCACGACGGCGGCGCTGCGGCTGCGCCGGGACCGGCCCGGCGTGTTCGCCGAGTCCGGTACCTACGCACCGCTGTACGCGACCGGTCCGGCCGCCGCGCACTGTCTGGCCTTCTGCCGCTCGGGCGAGGTGGTCACGGCCGTCACACGGCTTCCGCTGCGGCTCGCGGAGGCGGGCGGCTGGGCCGGAACGGAGCTGGTGCTGCCCGCCGGGCGGTGGTCGGATCTGCTCACCTCGCCGGAAAGGGAGTTCGAAGGCGGCGCTCCGGTGGATCTGGCCGTGCTGTTCTCCGACCGGCCCGTGGCGCTGCTCAGCCGCCGGAGCTGACGACCGGCGCCCCGCGGAGTGTGTTGTCGCGAGACCGGGCGCGCACGGCCTCGCGGACGCTTCCGGCCTCATCCGTTCGGCTGAGAGACCCGCAGCAGGTCGACGAAGGCCGCCGCCGCGCCGGTCAGCCCGACCCGGGAGAAGACCGTCAGCGGGCGCCGCCACCGCGGGTCGACGCGGAGGATCACGCAGTCCTCGCCGACCGCTCCTCGTACGACATGGGACGGCGCGATACCGATGCCGACGCCGGCCGCGGCCATACGGACCGCCGTCGAGGTGTGCTCGGTCCTGACCGCCGTACGTGGAGTGAAGCCCGCCCTGGCGCAGGCCCAGTCCAGGAACTCGCGGCCTTCGACAACCGGCTCCATGGCGCAGCGGACCCAGGTGCGGTCGGCCAGCTCGGCCAGTGTCACCGAGGTGCGGCCCGCGAGCCGGTCGTCGAAGGGAACCACGAGGACGATCTCCTCCTCGCCGACCGTGACGGCCGGGCCCGGCCAGTTCACCGGCGGCGGTCCGACCGCGAGGTCGGCGGTGCCACGCTCGACGTGTTCCTCCAGCGCGTCCGTGGTCGCGTACTCGTGGAGGACGAGCGCGACCTCCGGATGGATCCGCCGCCATCGCGCGAAGACCTCCGGGAGCACGCCGACCGCGACTCCGTGCAGCGCGGCGACATGCAGTTCGCCGCCTTCCGCCCCGGCCGCGGCGCGCGCCGCGCGCTGGGCCTGCGCGGCGCTGCGGACGGCCAGCTCGGCATGGGGCAGAAAGGCGCGGCCCATCGGTGTCAGCCGTACACCGCGCGTCAGCCGTTCGAGCAGCGCGCCGCCCACGGACTTCTCCAGCGCCTTGATCTGGTGCGAGAGTGCGGACTGGGTGACATGAAGCAGCTCGGACGCCCGGGTGAAGGACGACTCCTCGACGACCGTCAGAAAGTACTCCATCTGTCGGAGGCTCATCCTCGGGCCACCTCCGGGCGCGATCCGCTCAGGCCGCCGAATGCCTGAAGACTCGATGCCCGAAGACGCGATGCCTGAGGACTCGATGCCTGAGGAGCGAGTGCTTCACGATCGAGTGTCTGAGGGCCGAATCCATGAACGTTGTGCATCGAAACCAGAAAAACATTGCCTTGGACTCATGGCAAGCGGCGGACGGAGGCTTGTGCCATGACCGCGGCAGCCAGCACAGCACCAGAGACCTCAGCCGGTACGGACTCCGAGACCGATGTGATCGTGATCGGTGGCGGCACCGGTGGTTACTCCACCGCTCTGCGCGCCGCCGCGCTGGGCCTGAAGGTCGTCCTCGCGGAGCGCGACAAGGTCGGTGGGACATGTCTGCACCGTGGCTGCGTCCCGAGCAAGGCGATGCTGCACGCGGCCGAACTGGTCGACGGCATCGCCGAGGCCCGGGAGCGATGGGGTGTGAAGTCGACGCTCGAATCGGTCGACTGGCCGGCCCTGGTCGCCACTCGGAACGACATCGTCTCGCGCAACCACCGTGGCGTCACCGGCCATCTCGCGCACTCCGGTGTCCATGTGGCCTACGGCAGCGCCCGGTTGACCGGTCCGCGCACCGTGCGCGTCGAGGGACACGGAGAGATCGCCGCCCGGCGCGGCATCGTGCTGGCGACCGGCTCACGGCCGCGCACTCTGCCGGGCCTCGTGCCGGACGGCCGGCGCGTCGTCACCAGCGACGACGCGCTGTTCGCGCCCGGACTGCCGCGCTCCGTCATGGTGCTGGGCGGCGGTGCGATCGGAGTGGAGTACGCCTCGTTCCATCGCTCCATGGGCGCCGAGGTCACTCTGGTCGAGGCCGCGGACCGGCTCGTACCGCTCGAAGACACCGAGGTGAGCAAGCATCTGACACGTGGTCTGAAACGGCGCGGCGTCGATGTGCTCGCGGGAGCACGGCTGTTGGACGCGGTGGTCCTGGCGGACGGCGTACGGGCCACCGTGCGCACCGCTCGCGGTGAGACCCGTACGGTCGAGGCCGAGCGGCTGCTGGTCGCGGTGGGCCGGACACCGGTCACCGACGGACTCGGCCTCGCGGCGGCCGGACTCACCACCGACGAACGCGGCCAGGTGGCGCCCGTCGACTGGTCCCGGCTGGAGACGGCCGTGCCCGGCATCCATGTGGTCGGTGACCTGCTGCCGCCGCCGTCACTCGGCCTGGCCCACGCGTCGTTCGCGGAGGGGCTGTTGGTCGCCGAGACACTGGCGGGCCTCGCCACACCGCCGGTCGACTACACGGCCGTGCCGAGGGTGACGTACTCCAGCCCGGAGACCGCCGCGGTGGGCCTGACGGAGGAGGAGGCGCGCGACCGCGGCCATGAGGTCATCGTGAACACGATGCCGCTGACGGCCGTCGCCAAGGGCATGGTGCACGGCCAGGGCGGAGTGGTGAAGGTCGTCGCCGAGCGGGACGGCCGGGTCCTCGGAGTCCATCTCGTCGGCCCGCGTGTCTCCGAGATGATCGCCGAGAGCCAGCTCATCGTCGGCTGGGAGGCGGAGCCTTCCGATGTGGCGCGCCATGTGCACGCGCATCCGACGCTGTCGGAGGCGGTCGGCGAGACATTCCTCGCTCTGGCGGGCCGGGGACTGCACCAGCGGTAGGCCGCGGTGCGGACGCGTCCCGGCGGACACTCGGTCTCGGCGGACACTCAGTGGGAGGCGAGCCGGAAACTCATCTGCCCGAAGCTCACCATGTCACCGTCGTACACGACGACCGTCGAGGTCACCCGCCGTCCGTTGACGGTGGTGCCATTGGTCGAGCCGAGGTCGCGCAGCACCCACAGCCCGCCCTGCGTGCTCAGTTCGGCGTGCAGCCGGGAGACCGTGTCATGGCTGAGCCGCAGTCCGTTCGCCGGGTCGCGGCCGATGCGCAGCGGATACGGACTCGGCTGCGGCATCAGCAGTTTCGGCAGCCGTTCGACCTGCCAGGCCCTGCGCAGCCGCAGCGAGAACGCGGACATCCGGCTCACCGTGCCGAACAGCCTTCGCGACCAGCGGCCTTCGGACTCCAGATCCGCGGTGAGCATCTTCAGTTCGTCCACCCTGCGGGCGGCCAGCGCCAGATCCATCCGGTGCAGAAAGGTGTCGTGCGACAGCTTGCCCTGCGCCGCTCCCTCCCTGAGCACCGTGAGGACACGGTCGCGCTCGGCGTCGGAGAGCCGCGCGGGATACGTGTGGAACTCGGATGAGGACGTCACAGAGATGATTGTCCGTCCGGTGGCCCTGAGGTGTCCAGACGGTCAGGAGTTTCCACCGCTCCCGGCGCCTCGCTGACCTGCACCGGAAGGAACGGCTCCGGGGCGCGCGCGAAGGGCGGCGGTGCGACGCGGGTCTCCGTATCAGACCGGCCGCGCCGTATGTGGCGTGCACCCGATTCGCGGCGATCACCGGGCCCCGGTCACGCTCTCTTGTCACCATGGAGGAACAGCGATGACGACAAGGGGGAACCGCCAGTGCAGTTCGAGGTGTGGGCACCGCAGGCGCGGGACAGGGTCGTTCTCCGGGTGGAGGGCGAGGACCGGCTCATGGAGCGTGATCCGGAGCGGGCGGGCTGGTGGACCGCCGAGGCGCCCGCCGTCGACGGTACGCGCTACGGCTTCGCGCTCGACGACGGCCTCGTACTGCCCGATCCGCGCTCGCGCCGCCAGCCGGACGGACCGGACGGGACGAGCGCCGTGGTGGACCAGAGCGCGTACGACTGGCGCGCACCGTGGCCGGGCCGGGGACTGTCCGGCGCGGTCCTGTACGAACTGCACATCGGGACCTTCACCCGCGAGGGCACCTTCGACGCCGCCGCCGCGCGGCTCGCTCCGCTGGCCGAGCTGGGCATCAGCCATGTCGAGCTGATGCCGGTGTGCCCGTTCCCCGGTACGCATGGCTGGGGATACGAAGGAGTGTCGCTCTGGGCGGTGCACGAGCCGTACGGCGGCCCGGAGGCGTTCAAGCGCTTTGTCGACACGGCACACGGTCTGGGCCTCGGCGTCGTACTCGACGTGGTCCACAATCATCTCGGTCCCGCCGGTAACTACCTGCCGCAGTTCGGCCCGTACTTCACCGAGACACATCACACTCCATGGGGCGCCGCGGTCAATCTCGACGCCGCCGGCTCGGACGAGGTCCGCGCCTATCTGCTGGACAGCGCTCTCGGCTGGCTGCGGGACTTCCGGCTCGACGGGCTGCGGCTGGACGCCGTGCACGCACTCGCCGACCACCGGGCGCTGACCTTCCTCGAAGAGCTGTCCACCGCCGTCGACGCACTCGCCACGGAGCAGGGCCGTCCGCTCTTCCTGATCGCCGAGTCCGATCTGAACGATCCCCGCACCACCACCACCCGTGAGCGCGGTGGCCTCGGGCTGCACGCGCAGTGGAGCGACGACTTCCATCACTCCCTGCACGCCGCGCTCACCGGCGAATCCCAGGGCTATTACGCGGACTTCGCCCGTCAGCCGCTCGCCGCGCTCGCCAAGACCCTGACCCGTGTCTTCTTCCACGACGGCACGTATTCGAGCTTCCGCGGCAGAGTGCACGGCCGTCCCGTCGAGCGTACGAGAACGCCGGCGAACCGCTTCCTCGGCTATGCGCAGACCCATGACCAGATCGGCAACCGGGCGCTCGGCGACCGGCTCTCCGCGACCCTCTCCCCCGGTCTGCTGGCCTGCGCCGCCGCGCTCGTACTGACCGGACCGCACACTCCGATGCTGTTCATGGGCGAGGAGTGGGGCGCGGGCACGCCCTGGCAGTTCTTCACCGACCATCCGGACCCGATCCTCGCGGAGGCCGTACGCACCGGCCGGCGAAGGGAGTTCGCGGCGCACGGCTGGGCCGAGGAGGACATCCCGGATCCGCAGGATCCCGGGACGCGGGAGCGGTCCTGTCTCGACTGGTCCGAGACCGGGAAGGAGCCGCACGCGCGTTTGCTGTCCTGGCACCGGGAGCTGATCGCCCTGCGGCGCGGCCAGCCGGATCTCTCCGATCCCGATCTGGCGGCGATAAAGACGGCATACGACGAAGGCGCGCGCTGGCTGGCGTACCGAAGAGGCGATCTGCGGATCGCGGTCAACCTCTCCGGCAGGGCCGCGGAGATCCCGCTGGGCCGCGGAGGCCGGGTGCTGGCCGCCTGGGAGCCGGTCCGGCCGCCGGGCCCGGACGGTGTGCTGAGGCTGCCGGCCGAGTCCTGTGTGATCCTCGCCGACGACTGAACTCCCTTGCCCGGACAGGCCCTACTCGACGATCGCCATCGCGTGGGACGTGTTGTTGAAGCGGCGGCCGCCGTCCTCCGTGACCGTGACGATGTCCTCGATCCGGACGCCGAAGCGTCCCGGCAGATAGATGCCCGGTTCGACGGAGAAGCACATGCCCGGCACCATCGGCCGCTCCTCGCCCTCGATCATGTAGGGCGGCTCATGGGTGGTGACGCCGATCCCGTGGCCGGTGCGGTGGATGAAGTAGTCGCCGTATCCCGCCGCCGTGATGACCGCGCGCGCCGCCCGGTCGACGTCCTGGCAGGCGGCGCCGGGACGGACGGCCTCGAAACCGGCCTGCTGCGCCTCGCGTACGACATCGTGGACACGGCGCTCCTCGGCGCCGGGCTCACCGACATGGACGGTGCGCGTGGTGTCCGAGCCATAGCCGTGCTTGAGGCCGCCGAAGTCGAGGACGACCATGTCGCCGTGTTCGATGACGCGGTCACCGGCCTCGTGGTGCGGATCGGCTCCATTGGGTCCCGAGCCGACCACGGTGAAGTCCACCTGGGAATGGCCGTGCCGCAGCAGGAGCGCGGCGAGGTCCGCGGCCACCTCCTCCTCCCGGCGTCCGGCGAAGCGGACCTCCAGGATCTCGCCGTACGCGGCGTCGGCTGCCGCGCCCGCCGCCTCGACCCTGGCCAGCTCCCGCGCGTCCTTGACCGCGCGCAGCATCGGCAGCGCCTCGGTCAGCGCCACATACGAGGTGCCGGGCAGCGCCTGCTGCAGCGCGAGCAGATGCATCGCCCAGGCGTTGTCGCTGACGCCGAAGCGCCCGGCGGGATCCAGCAACGGGACGGTGACACCGTACGGATCCTTGCCGTCGGTCCAGTCGCGGAGCGTGAACGCGGGCGCGCCGACGGCCCGCGCGGCGTCCGCCGCTTCCAGAGTGGGCACCACCAGTACGGGATCCTGGCCCTCGGCCACGACGAGCATGGTGAGCCGCTCGGTGTCGGCGGTCGGCCGGTAGCCGGTGAGGTAGACCAGATCAGGTCCTGGCGCGATCAGCACCCCCGCGAGTCCGGCGCCGGCGGCGGACTCCGCCGCGCGGGCCATCCGGGCGCGGTAGTCGTCAGCGGTGAAGGGCACGGGAGCGGTGGTCATGGTCTCCTCCTCGGCGGCGTACCTCGTGTCCGTACCACGGGAACGTACGGGCCGGCCGGCGCACCAGGTCGCCGGCTCTCCGATCTTCCCACCACCGGGACCCGCCCGACAGAGCCGTCACCGCCGGGCTCGGCGGAGAGGGTTCCAGGACGCGGACTTCCGGCGTCTCCACGCGCCGTGAGCCGGCGCACGCCGCCGCGACCGGCCGGGAAGCGAGGGGACGACGGACCTCAAGGGCTGTCCGGAGGATCCTGCGCGACCAGCCGTTCCAGCAGTTCCTGGAGACCGTCTCCGACGACGATCCGCAGCCCCTTGCCGTCCGCGCCCTGCTCACTGAGCTGGGTGAGCGTGCCGCCGCGCCACCAGTACACATACGGGCTGATGGCGCCCGGAGTGTCCTCGTATCCGGCGGCGGCGAAGGACGCCATGGCGTTGAGGGACGGGATCATGGTCGAGTCGCGGATGACATGGAAGGCGAGCTGATGCCGGAAGGGCATGGCGACCAGCGCCCCGTCCCCGGTGATCCGCCGGCCCGTGACCTGCCGTACGACCGTCTCCAGCGCCAGGACCCGGCTGGCCGTGTAGAACGAGTCGCCGAGGACGACCTCGAAGCGCATTCCGCCGGCGTCCTTGATGGTCTCCGAGCCCTCGACCGGCAGCTCCCGTAGATTGCGCAGGGCCTGGTCACGCAGTTGCTGAATCGCGCCGAGCGGTTCCAGCGCCTCGTCGGTGAGCATCATGACGCTCTCCGGGAGGTCGAGGGCGAGCACTTCGTACAGCCCGGGCGCGACGGACCGCGCATAGCCGAAACTCTGCGGATCGAGGCCCTCCCGGCTGATCACGCGAGGATAGAGCTGGGCTCGGATCTGCTCGGGCGGCAGCGTGTCCAGGGCCGAGGGAGCGTCCATGGTGCGCAGCACCGTGCCGGCGTGCCGACGCGCCAGTTCGCCCCAGACGCGCGGCCCTCGGCCGTCGTTGTGGCAGACGGCGGCGAGATTGCCGAGGCCGAACTGGCGGCCACCACTGTCGGTGACCACATCGGCGTACACCGTGACCTCCAGGCCGTGCTCCGCGAATGCCTGGCGCACCTGGCCGCGGAACCGCGCGCCCTCGTCGGCAGAGAAGAAGGAGAACGCGGGGTCCCGGGGCGTATCGCGTCCGTCGCGCTTCGGCCCCCGCCGGAACATTCCCACGCCGCCATCGCCTCCGCCTGTGTCCGTCTGTACGCGCTCACCATCCAGGCTATGCGCCGGACCGGGCCCAGGTGACCGTCTCGGCGATCGTCATCGTCTCGGCCGGCGCACTCCGGCACCTGGAGAGATTCGACGGCGGAAGAGAAAGGCACCGGAGCGGAAGGTCCGCCGCCTCAGTGGCCGTCGAGAGTGACGACGAGGTCCGCCCGGTCCCGGCCCGCCGCCACCAGCCGCGCGTTGGCCTCGTCGGACTCCCTGACCCAGCGCTCGGCGTGCGCACGGTCCTTGCCGAAGGCGACATGCCGGTCGACGAGGCGGCGCACCCGTACCACCGTGTCGAGTTCCAGGAACCACACCTCGTCGAGGAGCGGCCGGACCGGCGCCCAGAGGCCGTCGTCGTGCAGCAGATAGTTGCCCTCCGTGATGACAAGAGGGGTGCCGGGATCGACCGGGATGCTGCCGGCCACCGGCTCCTCCAGCGTCCGGTCGAAGGCCGGGGCGTAGACCACCGCGCCGGCCGTGGGAGCGCGCAGCCGGGCGAGCAGCGCCGCGTAGCCGGTGGCGTCGAAGGTGTCCGGAGCGCCTTTGCGGTCCGCGCGTCCGAGGCGGTTCAGCTCGGCCTGGGCCAGATGGAAGCCGTCCATGGGAACGAGCGCGGCGAGCCCGCCGAGTTCGTCGGCGAGCCGTGCGGCGAGCGTGGACTTGCCCGCACCCGGCGCGCCCGCGATGCCGAGGACGCGGCGACGGCCGGAGGCGGCGAGCCCTCGGGCGCGGCTGCTGAGCCGAGCGAACTGCCGCACATCCATGGGAGTCATTGTTCCATCCTTGCCCAGGCTTCAGTCATACGTATAACGTAGCGGCCATGTCGCATATCGCCCTGGTCACCCTTGTCGTCGACGACTACGACAGGGCCATCGCCTTCTATACGGACGCCCTCGGTTTCCGGCTGGCCGAGGACACCGACCGTGGCGACGGCTCCCGCTGGGTGGTGGTGCGTCCGCGCGGCTCCGGCGACGGGTCCACGGGCCTGCTGCTGGCCCGCGCCAAGGACGACTCACAGCGGGCGAGCATCGGCGCGCAGACCGGCGGCCGGGTCGGATTCTTTCTGCACACCGAGGACTTCGCCCGCGACCACGCGCGGATGCTGGCCGCCGGAGTCCGCTTCCTGGAGGAGCCCCGCCATGAGCCGTACGGCTCGGTCGCGGTCTTCGAGGACCTCTACGGGAACCACTGGGACCTGCTTCAGCCCGCCGCCTAAGGGTTGTCCGCGCGGCGGACCGGTGACCGTGTACGCCAATTCACGTCCCGAACTCCTCGCGAACCGCGTCCCTTTGGCCCGCGCCGGGCCGCACCGCCGGGTCGGCGGCGCCGTCATTGCGATGCCGAGCGGTGCTGAGTGGTGCTGAACGGCGTCGCGCCGGTACGGTCGGGCGCCAGGGTGACAGGGCCGAGACCGGTCCTGCCGCCCTCCGAGCACGGCACGTCGGGCACGAAGGGGGCCGGGGCATGAGCCTGGCGCAGTGGCACTACACCTCCGCACCGCCGGGACCCGACGGATCCGGCTTCCGGTTCACCGCGGTCACTCCCGGTCTACCCGACGAGCTGCTCAAGGAGGTCGAGCAGCTCATCGGTTACGAGCCGCCGCACGACGCGCCTTCGCAGCCCACGGATACCGAACTCGCCGCTCTGCCGGAGGCGTTCAGCCACAGCGTGCTCTCCGACGGCACTCGGCTGCTGGCCAGGACCGTCCCCACCGGCGCCGATCACAGCGGACGCGGAGGCAACTTCCATGCCCACGCCGTGCGGCTGCCCGCGAGCACCGCGCTGTCCACCGGAGCCGGATCCACTCCCATCAGCGCCTGGAACTCGCCGCAGTGGGCCACCGTCACACCGGTCGGCGGTGTGCCCGCGCCGCTGGAGGCGCCTCCGGCGGGACGGAGCTTCGACCGGCGGGAGCTGGTCACATTCGCCGCCTCCCGCGCACCGTGGCTCGCGGTGTTCTTCGCCGGTCTGCGCGAGCTGAGCGAGGAGGCGGCGGCGCCGCGGATCGTGCTCGTCGAGCGGGACAGCGAGGACGTGGCGCGGTGGATCGCGCTGGCCAGTGCGGTGCTGCCGGGCGCGGCCGTGCACCGGCTGACCTTCACCACCTACACCCGGCGTCCGCACCTCGCCGGCCAGCAGATCCTCGGAGTCCTGCCGGAGGACGCGCGGAGCCTGGCCGGACAGGACCACCTCTGCCGCGTACTCGATCCGGCGGGTCCCGCGCCGGCGGGTCCGGTGGCGGACACCTGGGCCGTGATCGCCGCGCGCGTCTGGCTGGCCAGAGCTCCCGAGCTGTTCACGGAGGCGGCCGCGCTGCCCGGCGGCCCGCTCACCGCGGGACCGCTCGCCGTCGCCGCCCTGTGCGCCGGAATCGCGCCGGAGGCGGCCGGCCGCGCGGCGGCGGCCGACTGGGCGCGGAAGCACACGGACGCACTGGACGATCAGCGGCTGCGGCAGCTCGTCGACGCCCTGTGCGCACCCGCCGAGGACCGGACACCGGCCGAAACGGCGGCCCTCGCGGGCCTGCTCACGGCGCTCGACGGCAGGGCTCCGGCCGCCACGACCGCGCCGCTCGCCGCGCTCGTACTGACCGAGGCCGTCCGCGCTCCGGCGTCCGGGACGCCGTCCGCCGGGACCGGGCTGTCCGGTCACCGGCTGCCCGCGCTCCCGGAGGATCTCAAGCGGCGCCTCGCCGCCGAGCTGGCTCCCGAGCTGCGCGCCGGCATCGTGGGCCGGCCCGGGGACGAGCCCGGCGGCGCCGGTACGGACACCTCGCGGCCGGTGGAGCTGCTGCGCGTCGCCGAACTGCTCGGCATGGACTCCGCCGATCTGCTGCCCGGCCTCGCACAGCGGCTGGCCCACGCGCTGATCGCCGACCCGGAGCCGGCCTACACTCCCGCCGTGCGGACCGTGCTGGAGGAGCACTTCGATCTGCGTACGGCGCTGCTCAGCAGGCTCGACGCGCTCGCCGCGGACGACCCGCCGGCCGCCGCCCGGCTGCTCGCCCGCACCTCGCTTCCGTTCGACGGAATCCAGACTCTGCCGCATCTGCGGATGTGCGCCGAGGCGCCCGCTCCGGCGCCGGACGGCGGCGACCGGGTCACCGCACTGCACTCCGTGCTGCGTGCCGCCGGCGCCTCACCGCTCGCCGATCCGCTCGTGCTGCGCACCGCCGTCAGGCTGGTGTGGGACGGCGGTACGCCGACCGCGTCCGAGGCACGCCTGATGCTCGCCGAAAGCGGCTCGGACGCCCACCGCGCGGCGGGCACCTGGTCCGCTCTGGTGAAGGCGGCGCTCGACGGGCCCGGAGACCGGGCCGACGCTCCGGAGCTCGCCCACGATCTGCTGCGCAGTTTTCCCGAGGAGCTCGAACCGCGCGTACGAGGAGCCCTGCAACTCCTCGACTTCGCCAGGGATCTCCGGGCGGGACGGACCGGATCGGGCTGGACCGCGCGGGCGCTGACGCTGCGGTCCGCCGCGGAACCGGTGGAACCGGGCGTGCTGCTGGAGGTGTTCGGGACCCTCGCCCGCGCTCTGCTCTCCGAGGAGCGGCCGGAGGGAGAGCTGTACGCGCTCGCGCACTGCGGCGACACCGACCTGACCTCGGCGTACCGGCGGGCCGCACACGAGGAGTGGCTGCGCGACCGGCTGCGTACGGTCCCGGCCCACGCGGCCGACTGCTTCACCGCGTGGACCTCGCTGCCGGGAGCGAACCGGACCTGGGACGAGATCCGCACGACCCTGCTCGACAAGGTGCTGCGTCCTGTCGTACGTACGCTGCCGGCCGAGGACCTCGCCGCCGTGGAACGGCACCTGGAGCGTACGGGCGGCCGCAGGGCCGAGGAGTTCCGGACCTGGAACAGGCCGGGCGCGCTGGGCAGACTCGGTCTGCGTCTCGGCGGCCGTGGCCGCCGTCAGGGCGGCTGACGCAAGGCGGCCGGCCGCCGGCCCCCATGGGGCTCGGCGGCCGGCCGTGGCTTTTCCCGCCGGTGATCACCGAACGCGGTGATCACCGGTCGTGACACACCGGTCAGCTCGCGTCGGGCGTGAGCTGGAGCGAGATGCTGTTGATGCAGTACCGCTGGTCCGTCGGGGTCGGATAGCCCTCGCCCTCGAAGACATGGCCCAGGTGCGAGCCACAGCGGGCGCAGCGGACCTCGACGCGGACCATGCCGTGCGAGCGGTCCTCGATCAGCTCGACCGCGTCCGTGTCCTTCGGGTCGTAGAAGGACGGCCAGCCGCAGTGCGACTCGAACTTGGTGTCGGAGCGGAACAGCTCCGCGCCGCACGCGCGACAGGAATACACGCCGGCCGTCTTGGTGTCGGTGTATGCGCCGGTGAAGGCGGGCTCGGTGCCGGCCTTGCGGAGTACCTGGTACTCCGCGGCGGACAGCTCCGCGCGCCACTGCTCGTCCGGCTTGTCGATGTCGTACGACATGCGCTCTCCCTCAGTCGGTCAGGCGGGCCAGGATGTGCGGACCGAGGTCCGTGACGTCGCCCGCGCCCATAGTGAGAACGAGATCCCCGGGTCCGGCCATTCCCGCGACGGCCTCGGGAACCGTGCTCTTGTCGTGGACGGCGGTGACCTCGGCGCCCGCCGCCTTCGCCGCGTCGATGATCAGCGCACTGGTGACACCGGGGACCGGGTCCTCGCGGGCCGGGTAGATGTCGAGGACCAGCGAGGCGTCCGCGAGCCTGAGCGCCTGGCCCATCTCCGTGGCCAGCTCCCGCGTGCGCGAGAAGAGGTGCGGCTGGAAGACGACCAGCAGCCGCGAGCCCGGAGCCGCGGCGGCGCGCATCGCCTCCAGATCGGCGGTCATCTCGGTGGGATGGTGCGCGTACGAGTCGATGACCTGGACGCCCGCCGCCTCGCCCTTGAGCTGGAGACGGCGCTTGACACCGGTGTACTTGCCCAGGGCCGAGGCCAGATTGTGCGCCGGGATGCCCAGCGCCACGCCCGCGGCCAGGGCCGCGACCGCGTTGAGCGCGTAGTGCCGGCCGGGCACCGAGACCGTGAAGGTCAGAAAGCGGCCGTCGAGCAGGACCGTGACCTCGCTGGTCAGCCCGCGCGCGGTGACCTTGTGGACGCGTACGTCGGCGGTGTCGGCCGCTCCGTAGGTGACGATGTTGAGCGCGGACCGGTCGCGCAGCCGGGAGGCCAGCTCGACGGCGCCCGGCTGGTCGGCGGAGATCACCAGCGTCCCGCCGGGGACGACCTTGCCGACGAATGTCTCGAAGGACTCGTAGATCTCCTCCATCGAGGAGTAGTTGGCGTGGTGGTCCAGCTCGACATTGAGGACGATCGCGACCTCGGGGTCGTACTTCTGGAAGCTGCGGTCACTCTCGTCGGCCTCGGCGACGAAGATCTCGCCGGCACCGTGCTGGGCGTTTGTGCCCGGCCCCGCCAGATCGCCGCCGATCGCGTACGAGGGATCGAGGCCCAGCTCGCTGAGCGCGACGGCCAGCATGGAGGTCGTGGTCGTCTTGCCGTGGGTGCCCGCGACGGCGATCGACCGCAGACCGCCCATCAGCGAGGCCAGCGCGTCGGAGCGGTGCACCACCGGCACGGACAGCTCCGCCGCGCGGGCGAGCTCGGGGTTGTCGGCCCGGATGGCGCTGGAGACCACCACGCACGACGCGTCGTCCGCGAGATGAGTCGCGGCATGACCGATGTGCACGGTGGCTCCCAGCGCCCGCAGCGCCTGCGCGGTCTCCGACTCCTTCGCGTCACTTCCCGCGACCTTCGCTCCGCGCTGAGTGAGGATCTTCGCGATACCTGACATTCCGGCGCCGCCGATGCCGATGAAGTGCGGCCGTTCCATGGCGGTGGGGATACCGGGTGCCATACGTGTTTCTCCCAGGGTGCAGGCGGTGCAGCGTCACGCTGTGTCGGGGCTCCAGCCTATTCGCTGTGCGCGAAGAGCTTGAGCACCGGGACGCCGACCTTGTGGCGCGCCCGGGACGCCCAGTCGCGGTGGAAGAACTCCTCCACATAGTGCGGCTCGGTCAGCACGATCACCTCGTCCGCTCCGGACTCGTCCACCACACCCCTGAGCAGGTCCAGCGGGTGCTCCTCGACGACCTGGCCCACGGCCTCGGACCCCTGGGCGCGCAGCGCCGTCAGAGAATGCGCGAGCGCCAGTTCGGCGGGTTGTCTGGCCTGCTTGCCCTCCGGCTCCTCACTCTCCCGGGCGGCCTCACCCAGCTCGCCGAGCGCGACATCGTCGATGGCACGCAGCAGCACATCCGCCTGGTCCCCGCGAGGCTGCATGAGGACGACAAAGGAAACCGTCTCGTCGCCGTGCAGAGTCGTGACGAACTCCACGTCCTCGGGCGTCAGAGGTTTCTCGATCATCAATACGCTTGTGAACACGGCAGGCACCCTTCGTCTTCATAGGCCGTTCGGCCCACTGCGGAAACCATCCTTCCCCGTGCCCGCACGGGGTCCCCGAGTAAGTCTGCCCAGCGGAAGCTAACCGGAACGATAAATTCCATCGACTGTCAAACGCGACAATAACGACCGAAAAGGAACCCGTCCTCCTCCAGTAGCGACGCCAGCGCGAACCGTTCGGGAAGGGCGAGAGCCGGCCCGCCCGCGATGCGCTGCGCGTACCCAGAAGTGAGCGTCGGAGACACCGTCAGACACAGTTCGTCCAGGACGCCGGCCGCCACGAACTGCCCGAGCAGCCGCGGGCCGCCCTCGGTGAGCAGCCGTACGAGGCCGCGTTCCGCCAGAGCGCCGACGGCACGGGCGGGGTCCACTCCGGGACCGTCGCCCGCGATCACCACCTCGGCTCCGGCCTTCTCCGCGGCCCGGATCCGCTCCGGAGACGCCGCCGCGCCGGTGAGCACGAGCGTGCGGACGAGAGGTTCGGTGAACAGCGGCAGCGAGAAGTCCAGGCCGAGGCTCGCGCTGACCACGGCGATCACCGGCGCGGGCGCCTGGCCGGCCGCCGCGCGGCCCTCGGCGAAGGCGTCCCGGGCGCGGGCCGGACGGTATCGCTCCAGGCGAACCGTTTCAGCACCCACCACGACCGCGTCGGCGAGCCCGCGCAGCGTGCCGAAGATCCGCATGTCGGCGGCGGAGGAGATCGGCGCCGAGCGGCCGTCGTGCTGGGCGGCGCCGTCCAGCGTGGACACCATGTTGGCCCGCAGCCAGTGGCCGCCGGCCGTGTTCGCCGGGTATGCGTACGCCTCCGCCAGCTCATCGGGAGTCCACTCACGGTCCGCGGCGGAGACTGTCTGATCGGTCACAGGGAACAGGCGTCGCATGCGGAGCAGTGTGGCACGGCGCATAGAGTGGAGAGTTGTGTCGTCCTCCACCGCCGCCTCCGGCCGCGCCCCGATAGCCGACGTGGCCCCGCTCTCGCTCCGCGCACGTGAGCCGCGCGTCCCCGCCGACCGGCTGGTCGCGGAGATGGTCCCGCCGCCGCGCTTCGATTCCGTACGCTTCGACACGTACGTGCCCGACCCGAACCAGCCCAGCCAGACCGAGGCGGTCACGGTGCTGAGCACCTTCGCGGCGGGACTGGGCGGAGCGCACCTGTCCGGGAGCGATCCAGGACGGCGCCGCTGGTTCGCCAGAAAGCCCGCCGCGCCCACGGGTCCGCGCGGGATCTATCTGGACGGCGGCTACGGCGTCGGCAAGACCCATCTGCTGGCGTCCCTGTGGCACGCCACTCCGGCCGCGCCCGAGCTGAAGGCGTTCGGCACCTTCGTGGAGCTGACGAATCTGGTCGGCGCGCTGGGCTTCCAGCAGACGGTCCAGACCCTCGGCGGCCACCGGCTCCTGTGCATCGACGAGTTCGAGCTGGACGATCCGGGCGACACCGTCCTGGTCTCCACCCTGCTCGGCAAGCTGGTGGACGCGGGCGTGGCGCTGGCCGCCACCTCCAACACGCTGCCCGGAAAGCTCGGCGAGGGCCGGTTCGCCGCCGCCGACTTCCTCCGGGAGATCCAGGGCCTGTCGGCGCGCTTCCGCCCGCTGCGCATCGACGGTGAGGACTACCGCCACCGCGGGCTGCCCGAGGCGCCCGCGCCCTACTCCGACGAGCAGGTGACCAAGGCCGCCTACGCGACCGCGGGCGCCAGCCTGGACGACTTCCCCGGGCTGCTCGACCACCTCGCCAAGGTCCATCCGAGCCGGTACGGAGCGCTCACGGAAGGGCTGCGGGCCGTCTGCCTCACGGATGTCCGGCCCGTGCCCGACCAGTCGACGGCGCTGCGGCTCGTCGTCCTCGCGGACCGGCTCTACGACCGGGAGATCCCGGTGCTCGCCTCCGGTCTTCCCTTTGACCGCCTGTTCAGCGACGAGATGCTGAACGGCGGCTACCGAAAGAAATACTTCCGGGCGATCTCCCGGCTGACAGCCCTGGCACGGGACGCGAAAGGGCTGGTCGCCCGGTAGGTTCGGTGCCACGGCAACACGCCTCGCCGTACGAGGCGTTGTCACACGGGGCGCCGCCACCTCGGGCGCCCGTACGCGGGGCGTCTTCATACAGGCATCACCAGAACCAAGCAGAAAGGTTCCACCATGGCCACCACGCGCCAGGCGCACACGGTCTGGGAGGGCAACCTCCTCCAGGGCACGGGCACCGTCACCTTCGACTCCTCCGGCATCCCCGACCAGGGGGTCTCCTGGCCCTCCCGCGCGGAGAAGGCCAACGGCAAGACCAGCCCGGAAGAGCTGATAGCGGCCGCCCACTCAAGCTGCTTCTCGATGGCCCTCTCGAACGGTCTGGCCCAGGGCGGCACCCCGCCGACCAAGCTGACCACCCAGGCCGAGGTCACCTTCCAGCCCGGCACCGGCATCACCGGTATCCACCTCACCGTGCAGGGCGACGTCCCGGGCCTGGACGAGGCGGGCTTCGTCAAGGCGGCCGAGGACGCCAAGGCGAACTGCCCCGTCAGCCAGGCGCTCTCGGCCACGCCCATCACGCTGAGCGCCTCGCTGGCCTGACCCGGGTCCGGCGCTCCGGCCCGGTCCGCCGGTGACTCGGATCCGAGATCCTGAGGCATCGTCCGGCGCGGGAGCCCCATGGGACACACGAGGCTCGCGGTGACCCGCATGGTTCACGTGCCTGCCGGCACGTGGTACACACATGCGGGTCACGTCTCCTGTCCGCCAGCAGGGAGTTGCCTCATGTCCGCAACACGACGTCAGATCCTGTCCCGTACCGGAACGGCCGCCGCCGGAATCGCCTTCAGCGGAGCCGTGTCGGAGCTGTTCACCGGCACCGCGGCGGCGCGAGGCGTGGGCCACCGCGCTCATGGGCCGCTCGTGCCCGACCCGCGCGGACTGCTCGACCTTCCACGGGGCTTCCGCTACAAGGTCCTTTCCCGGGAGGGCGACCGGCTCCGCTCGGGCGAGGGCCTGGTGCCCGGCAACCATGACGGCATGGGCGCCTTCGCCGGCCGCCACGGCCGAGTCCATCTCGTACGCAATCACGAGAACCGCGCGGACGGCCGGATTCCGGTGCCGACCGTCCCCGGCCTCACCTATGACCCGATGGGCAAGGGCGGCTGTACGGCGCTCGAACTGGACGCACACGGCGAGGTCCTCGGCGAACGCGTCGCCATCGCCGGCACCGCCGTCAACTGCGCGGGCGGGCCCACTCCCTGGGGCACCTGGCTCACCTGCGAGGAGACCGAGGACCGGGCCGGTACCAATGGATACACCAAGGACCACGGCTTCGTCTTCGAGGTCGACGGCGCCGATCCGCGCCGTACCGGAGCGGTGCCGCTGACCGCCATGGGCCGCTTCCAGCACGAGGCCGTCGCGGTCGACCCGGGCAGCGGTGTCGTGTACGAGACCGAGGACGCGTTCGAAAAGCCGTTCGGTCTCTTCTACCGTTTCCTGCCGGAGAAGCCGCGCGGCGGCGCCGGATCGCTGCGCGCGGGCGGCGACCTGGAGGCCATGCGGGTGCCCGGCGTACCGGACCTGTCGAGCATCCAGGAGACGGGATCGAGCTTCGACGGCGTGGAGTGGGTGCCCGTGCCGGACCCGCTGGCGGCGCGGACACCGATCCGGCTCCAGGACTTCGGCCCGAAAGGCATCACTCACGCGCAGAAGCTGGAGGGCTGTTACTGGGGCGGCCGGTCCGTCTATTTCGTGTCCAGCTTCGCGCACCGGACGGAGGGCTCGGCGGCGGACCACTTCGGACAGGTCTGGAAGTACGAACCGGAGCGGCGCCGGCTCACACTGGTGATCGTCTTCGGCCCGGACACGGACATCCAGCTTCCCGGCGAGGCTCCCGACAACATCTGTCTCGCTCCGAGCGGCGGCCTGATGGTGTGCGAGGACGGCGGCGGCGCGCAGCATGTGTTCGGAGTGACACGGCAGGGCGAGGTCTACGCGATGGCGCGCAACGCCCAGGCGATCACACCGGCCGCGGCCGGCGGAGGCGGCGCGGCCCCGGAGTGGGGCGAGTTCGCCGGGGTCACCTTCTCTCCGGACGGCGGCACGATGTATCTGAACTGCTACACGCCGGGCACCACCTTCGCCGTGACCGGCCCCTGGGGCTGAGCCGCACCGCCGGTCCGGTCGCAGAGCGGAGCCGTCCGACGCACGCTCAGAGGTACTGACCGGGCGGAAGGGGCGCGCAGTGGCCAAGAAGGGCTCGAAGAAGGACGCGGGCAAGAAGCCGGAGCAGCCTCCGCCCGCCCTCCATGAGCTGCTGCGCGTCCCGGCGGGCGAGCGCGCCGAGCTGGCCTCGTACGACGCCGGAGCGACTCCGGGAGGCCCCGGGAACAAGAAGGCCGCCCAGGAGGCCATCACCGGTATGGCGGAACGCCTCGCCGGTCTCCAGGATCGCCTGTTCGCGTCCAGTACGGCCGGCGACCGGCGCCGGCTGCTGCTTGTCCTCCAGGGCATGGACACCAGCGGCAAGGGCGGCACGATGAAGCGCGTGATCCGTCTGTTCAACCCGGCGGGCTGCCGCATCAGGGCGTTCAAGGTGCCGACGCCGGAGGAGCGGCGCCATCCCTTCCTGTGGCGCGTCGAGCGCGCGCTTCCCGAACCGGGCGAGATCGGCATCTTCGACCGCTCGCACTACGAGGACGTCCTGGCCGCCCGGGTGCGCGAGCTGGCCTCACCCCATGCCCTGGCCCAGCGCTACGGCCAGATCAACCGGTTCGAACAGGCCCTCGCCGACGACGGCGTGACCCTCGTCAAGGTCTTTCTGCACATCAGCTACGAGGAACAGCGCGACCGTCTCCTGGCGCGGCTCGACAACCCGGACAAACACTGGAAGTTCAGCGCGTCCGACATCGCCGACCGCGCGCTGTGGCCCGCCTATCAGGACGCCTATGAGCTCGCTCTGCACCGCTGCTCGACGCCGGCGGCGCCCTGGTACCTGGTCCCGGCCGACCGCAAGTGGTATCGCGACTGGGCGATCAGCACGCTGCTGCTGGAGCACCTGACGGCGCTCGATCCGGCGTATCCAAAAGGGGACTTCGACGTCGAGAAGAGCCGCGAGCGGCTGCTGGCCGAGGCCCGGCGCTGAGCGCGGGCACATCGGCGGGAAGAGCGCCACCAGCGCCGTCCCGGCCCGGCCCGGAGAGCGACTTCGGCGCGGAGGAGTGCCGTACAACCATTACAGGCAGATGATCATATATTTTCCGTGAGTGACCACATTTGTACGCATTCTCGCCACTGTCACTGTCCTGTGTGCCGCTCTCGCCGGCTGCGACGGCGCCACCTCCGAAACCTCCGGTGCCCACTCCTCCGCGTCTCTCCGGCCGGCCGGAGCCAACGGTCCGCCGACCATCGCACCCGGTCCCGGCGGCCGGACGCCGGTCTTCAAGCACGGCACTCCGGCCGCCGGGAAGACCGTGGCACTCACCTTCGACGCCGATATGACGGCCGAGCAGGGGCCGCGCGCCGCGCGCGGCGAGCGCTTCGACAATCCCGGCCTGATCGCTCTGCTGCGCCGCCTCGAAGTCCCGTCGACGGTCTTCATGACGGGCCGGTGGGCCGAGGAGTATCCGACCCAGGCGAAGGCGATCGGCAACGATCCGCTCTTCGAGATCGCCAACCACTCCTACAGCCACCATGCCTTCAAGGCCGACTGCTACGGCCTGCCGGAGATCGGTGCGGAGAAGATGGCGGCCGATGTACGACGGGCCTTCGGCTCGTTCCGTAAGGCGGGAGCCAAGAACGTGGTGCCGTACTTCCGCTTTCCCGGTGGCTGCTACGACGACGCGTCGCTCCAGGCCCTCACTCCGGCCAAGGTGACCGCGATCCAGTGGGACGTCGTCAGCGGCGACGCCTTCGCCACCGACTCGGACCCGGTGGCGGAACAAGTGCTGGAGGGTGTGAAGCCGGGCTCGGTGGTGGTGATGCACTGCACCCGCAGCGCCGCGCCGGTGACGGAGGAAGCGGTCGCCAGGATCGTGCCCGAGCTGCGAAAGCGCGGCTTCCGCTTCGCCAAGGTCTCCGAGCTGATGAAGCCCTGAACGGAAAGGTGGACAAGAGGCCGGGCGGAGGCGGCGTCAGCCCGAGCACGCCATCCGCTGGGCCTCCTGCCACTCGCAGACGGGACAGAGCGTCGCGCCCCTGACCGTCTCCGGGTGCTCGGTGGGCTCTCCGCACAGCACACAGTCCGCGTAGGCGATCTCTTCCGCCGGGACAGTCTCTTCCACCATGCGGGAGAGCCTACAAAATCGCGCGGCCCGGCCTCGCGGCGAGCCCACCGCCGCGGCGGTGGGCTCCCGCGCGACGCAGATCCGGACCAGCCGTGCGGCAGTGGTCGATTCAGTGCGCGGTGCTCTTCTGCGGAGTGACCTCGCTCGGCCGGACGATCACAAAGCCCTCGCCCTGGAGCATGAGCTGGACGGCCTCGCCGGAGCCGCCGCGGATCATCGAGCCGACGGACTGCGAGCGGTGCAGCGAGGTGTGGAGCTGCGCGCTCCAGCCGACGACGGCGTCGGTGTCGACATACACCGGTGCCTGCGCCGTGACCGGAATCACAATGGGATCGCCCTCACAGATGAGGCCGAGCTTCCCGGAGCCGGTGAAGACGCTGTTGAAGAGCCCGCCGCCGGTCATGCCGGCGCCCTTCACGGTCTTGATCTCGTACGAGAGGGTCGGGTCGAAGCACAGCACATTGCGGCCGTTGATGGTGAGCGCGTCGCCTTGCTCGATCTCGACGATGAAGCAGTTGGCGGCCTCGTGCGCGAACCACGCCTCGCCCTGGCCGCGCACGGCCATCAGCGCCAGTCCCTCACCCGTGACGGCCCGCTTGAGCATGCCGCCGAGGCCCTGGCCCTTGCGCTCGAACTGGAGATTGCCACGGAAGGCGACCATGGATCCCTGCCGCGCGTGCATCTCGCCGTTGACGGCGTATTTGATCGATTTGCTGTTCTGCAGCGTCATCCCGGGGACGGTCGCCGCCTGCGCCATGTGCTCCGTGGCAAAGAGATCGCTCTTCATGCCGCGCATCGTCCCCCGGAGGCGCTCATTCCGCCAAGCAGGACGGGCCAGGAAGGACGGCGGAGGCGGCTGGCAGACTGGACCTGTGAGCAGCTACAGCACCACCGCCGGCGACATCCCGGAGAGCCCCGGCGGCACCGACGACCCGTTCCGAGACGAACGGCCCGACCGCGACGCGGCGCCGCAGTTCGTCCTGCCGCTGGTGGTACGGATCGAGAAGACCGCGCCACCGGCGCGTACCGACGCCCTGGAGACGGCGGCCCGCGCGGTGCTGGTCATGCTCTCCGACGAGCGGTCGCTGGGAGACGGCGAATGGGCCCGCGCCATGCGCGACTGGCAGGACGCCCGGATCCGCAAGGTGGTGCGGCGAGCGCGCGGCGCGGAATGGCGGCGCGCCACGGAGCTTCCCGGTATCACGGTCACCGGCGCCACGACCGGAGAGCCGGCGCCGGCCGCCGAGGTACGGGTCTTCCCGCCCGTGCCGCTCGACGGCTGGCCCAAGGAGCTGGCCAAGCTCCAGGTCTCGGGCACCGACCTGGACGACCCGGGGCCGCTGCCCGCGCCGGACCCGGCACAGCCCGTGCTGTGGCTGAGCCCGGACCTGGACATGTCGGCGGGCAAGGCCATGGCCCAGGTCGGCCATGGCGCCCAACTCGCCTGGTGGGAGCTGTCGGAGACCGACCGCAAGACCTGGCGCGAGGCCGGCTTCCCGCTCACCGTGCGCACCGCCGACGCCGAGCGCTGGCGGCAACTGGTCGCCAGTGGACTGCCGTTGGTACGGGACGCCGGCTTCACCGAGATCGCGCCGGGATCCTGCACCGTGTGCGCCGATCATCCGGCGCTGCGGAACTGAACCCTCCGCCGCCGGTTTACGTACCTCCCTATACCGTCGGCCAGGCTGAACGGCCGGTCGGCGGTTGAGTCTGCGGTGTCACCAATCGCTTCGGGAGGCAGCACAGTGTTGCGACGCATCAACGGTACGGCGCTCATCGTCGCGGCGCTGGTCGCCACGGTCGGGGCGCTGGCCTTTCCGGTCTGGTCGTACGCCGACCGGTCCGGGACCGGCCAGGCCAATCTCAACGCGTCGACCGTGGCGACCCAGTGGGGCCCGCTCTCCGCGACCGACCGCGACTTCCTGATCAGGGTGCGGCTGGCCGGGCTCTGGGAGCTGCCGGCCGGGCAGCAGGCCGTCGAGCGCGCGCCCAGCCAGGCCATCAGGGACTGTGGCGACCATCTTGTCGTCGGCCACACCGATCTCGACGAACGCGCCCGTGATGTGGCGGCGAAGCTCGGTGTCGAGCTGCCGAACCAGCCGAACGAACAGCAGCAGGGATGGCTCAGAGAGCTCTCGGCGGCCCAGGGCCAGGAGTACGAGCGGAAGTTCGCCAATCTGCTGCGCAACGCGCACGGCAAGGTCTTCGCGCTGGTCGCGCAGGTCCGGCACACCACCAGGAACACCCTGATACGGCAGCTCGCCACCGACGCCAACCAGACCGTGCTCGACCACATCACGATGCTGGAGGCCACCGGCTTCGTCGACTTCGACGCCCTGGCGAACGAGGCCGCGGGCACGGCGACCGCCAGCCCGACCGGGCCGGTGCCGCCGGACGGAAATCCGCCGGCCGCGCCGGCGCCCGCCGCGCCGGCCGGTGACCAGTCCTTCACCTCGCGGCCCTCGACCCAGCCCGGCGCGCCGACCGCGATCAACACCAACCGGCCGGAGCCGGGCAGCGAACGGACGACGCCGATGGACATGTCGACGCACCAGCCGCAGGACGGCCGGTGAACACGACAGAGCCGTACGGGACCCGCGTGACCCGGGTAACCGGGGAACCTCAAATCAACCTCTGAACGTCCTCCTTCGCGGATTCACCGCCGTCCCGCGGGGTCATCACCCCGGCACCGCGGCGGTATGCCGCGGTACCGAAGGGGGAGCCATGAACGACACACCAGAGCTGGGAATCGGCATCGGCTGGCGCCCGGAGATCGCCGGCACGGTGGAGGAGCTGTCCGGCATCGACTGGGTCGAGGCCGTCGCCGAGAACATCTGCCCGGGGCATCTGCCCGACTCGCTGGTACGGCTCCGCGAGCGCGGTGTCACCGTCGTCCCGCACGGCGTCTCACTCGGTCTGGGCGGCGCGGACCGGCCCGACGGCCGGCGTCTGGCGGACCTCGCGGCGCGGGCCGAGGCCCTCGGCTCGCCTCTGGTGACCGAGCACATCGCGTTCGTACGGGCCGGCGGGCCGCTCACCGGGTCGCCCGCGCTCGAAGCCGGTCATCTGCTGCCCGTCCCACGGACCCGGGACGCCCTGCGCGTACTCTGCGAGAACATCCGGATCGCCCAGGACTCGCTGCCGGTGCCGCTCGCCGTGGAGAACATCGCGGCGCTGATCTCCTGGCCCGGCGAGGAGATGAGCGAGGGCCAGTTCCTCGCGGAGCTGGTCGAGCGCACCGGCGTCCGGCTGCTGATCGATGTCGCCAATCTGCACACCAACCACGTCAATCGCGGCGAGGACCCGGCGACCGCGCTGGACGAACTGCCCGTCGAGGCCATCGCGTACGTCCATGTCGCCGGCGGGACCGAGCGCGACGGCGTCTGGCACGACACCCATGCCCATCCGGTCACCCGGCCCGTGCTCGATGTGCTGGCCGAGCTGCGCTCCCGGGTCGCGCCGCCGGGCGTGCTCCTGGAGCGCGACGACGACTTCCCGCCGGCGCCGGAGCTGGCGGGCGAACTCGCCGTGATACGCGAGACGATCGAGGTGGCGGCATCGGCGCCGCGCCGTTCGCGGATCGCCGCGACCACCGCCGGCCGGCCGGCGGAGGACGGCCGGCCGGACGGCGCCGGCCCCGCCCGCGAGCGGCTCGCTCTCCGCGAGACCGCGCTTCTCTCCGCGCTGGTCGCCGGTACGCCGGCGCCCGAGGGATTCGACTCGCGGCGGCTGAACGTGCAGAGCCGGGCCCTCGCCGCCAAGCGCGCCGGTGTGGTCGCCAAGGTCGCACCGGAACTGCCGGAGATCCTCGGCAGCGGCTTCCGTCCCGCGTTTCTCGCGTACGCCGCGGACCGGCCCCTGCACGACGGATACCGCCGCGACGCGCTCGACTTCGCCGCACATCTGCTGGCCGAGGGACGGCCCGACGACTCCGCCGCGCGGCGCCGGCTGAGCCTCTGGTGGAAGGACCGGGCCGGCGCACGGCCGCCTCGCCGCGCGACCCGTCTGGTCCGGGCCGCTCGCGCCGCGCTGGTCGGGAGGTGACCTGACGGCGTGCCCGTGAGCGGTCCCGCACCGGCCGCGTCCCGCCTGCACATCCGGGCCGGTCCCGCACGCCGGAAGCCCTTCAGGAGTGGCCCTCCGGCGCATCGGAGTCATCGCACCCGACACCGCGCACCAGTCCTTGTCCCGCTCGCTCGCTCTGCCGACCCTCGGTTCCGCGGTTGATCCACAGCCGCACGCAGAAGGGAACGCGATGAGAGCAGTAGCGAAGTACGGGGCGCTGGCAAGCCTCGGCTCCCTGGTCCTGACGGGCCTCGTCGCCGCCCCGGCGGACGGCGCGGACACCGGCGGCCCGCGCGCCGCCGACGACGCCGCGACGCGCGGGGTCATCCGCGCCGCCGCGCGCGCCGCCACCGCCGGTATCGCGTTCGGCCGCTGCCCCGAGGCCGAGCGACTGCCCGCTCCTCTCACCTGCGGCACGGTCGAAGTACCGCTCGACTACGCCGATCCCGGCAGCGGGAAGATCCGGCTCACCGTCAGCCGGGTCCGCGCGAGCGGAAAGCCGGCCCAGCGGCAGGGCGCCTTCGTCTTCAACCCGGGCGGTCCCGGCGCCTCCAGCATGTACTTCCCGATGGCCGCGCGGCTGTCCGCGTGGAAGCGGATCGCCGAGGCGTACGACATCGTCGGCTACGCGCCGCGCGGCGTGGGCCGCTCCGCACCGCTCTCCTGCGGTGATCCGGCGGACTTCGCCAAGGCCCCGACGCAGTCACCGGTGCGTCCCTCGGAGTCGTACAAGCGGGAGCGGATCGCCGAGGCCAAGGCGTACGCGCGAGGCTGCGCCCGCGGCGCCGGCGCCGCGCTGCCGCACTACAACTCGCTGAACAACGCGCGCGATCTGGATGTGCTGCGCGCGGCTCTCGGCGAGCGGAAACTGACCTTCATGGGCGCCTCGTACGGCACGTACTTCGGCGCGCTCTACGCGACACTCTTCCCTTCGCACGTACGCCGGATGGTCTTCGACTCCGTGGTCGATCCGAATCCCCGGCAGATCTGGTACCGCAACAACCTCGACCAGTCACTCGCGTTCGAGCGCCGCTGGGAGGACTTCCGCGACTGGGTCGCCAGGCACGACACGACGTACCACCTGGGCTCCACCGCCGAGGAGGTACGCGGGAGTTACGAGAAGGTACGGGCGAAGGTCGCGCATCAGCCGGCGGGCGGAAAGGTCGGGCCGGGCCAGCTCCAGGCGG
This sequence comes from Streptomyces sp. AK02-01A, assembly GCF_033795305.1. Taxonomy (NCBI): domain Bacteria; kingdom Bacillati; phylum Actinomycetota; class Actinomycetes; order Kitasatosporales; family Streptomycetaceae; genus Streptomyces; species Streptomyces sp. AK02-01A. The sequence goes on along the minus strand of NZ_JARBAE010000006.1, from coordinate 53,084 downwards.
CGATGCTCGGAGCCGGCTACTACGACGACTACTGGCCGATGCGCGCCACGGCTCTCGCCGAGTACCTCAAGGGCAATCCGAAGCCGCTGATCGCGCAGGCCGCACCGAGGCCCGAGACCGCCGCGCGCGGCGAGAACGGCAACGCCGTCTATACGGCCGTCGAGTGCAATGACGCGCCGTGGCCGACGGACTGGAAGGTGTGGGACCGCGACAACACCGGCGTGGCACGCCTCGCGCCGTTCGAGACGTGGGACAACGCCTGGATGAATCTGCCGTGCGCCTACTGGCCCGCACACCAGCGGGAGCCCGTCGATGTCCGCACCGAGCCCGGTCTGCTGCCGCCGACGCTGATCCTGGCCGCCGAGCGTGATGCCGCGACGCCGTACACGGGCGCGCTGGAGCTCCAGCGGCGGCTGGCCGGATCCGTGCTGGTGACCGAGCGGAACGCCGGTACGCACGGGATCGCCGGTGGCGGCAACGCCTGCGTCAACGCGTATCTGGAGGACTATCTGCTGCGTGGCAGGACACCGGTGCGGCGCGCGGAGTGCGCGCCGCACGCGGAGCCGAACCCGGTGTCGCTGGACGAGCGGTCGAGCGGCCGGAAGCTGCCGCCGATCGTCTGATCTTCCGGGCGGGTGGCCGGGGCCGTGTGCGTACGGCCCGGCCACCAGGTCCGGTCCCGTCCCCGCGCTCCGGTCCTACGGAGACGGAGGGCGCGGGAGCCGCGGACAGGGCCAGGGGCTACGCCAGCCCGGCCACCAGGTCCGCGACCGACTTGCGGCGGCCCGTGAAGAACGGGACCTCCTCGCGGACATGCATCCGGGCCTCCGAGGCGCGGAGATGACGCATCAGGTCGACGATGCGGTACAGCTCGTCGGCCTCGAAGGCCAGCACCCACTCGTAGTCGCCGAGCGAGAACGACGCCACGGTGTTGGCGCGCACGTCCGGATAGCCGCGGGCCATCTTGCCGTGGTCCGCGAGCATCCGGCGGCGGTCCTCGTCAGGCAGCAGATACCAGTCGTACGAGCGCACGAAGGGATAGACACTCACATAGTCGCGAGGCGTCTCGTCGGCCAGGAAGGCCGGTACGTGCGACTTGTTGAACTCGGCGGGGCGGTGCAGCGCCATGTTCGACCAGACCGGCTCCAGCGCCCGTCCCAGCCTGGTGCGGCGGAAGCGGTTGTACGCGTCCTGGAGCTCGTCGGCGGTCTCCGCGTGCCACCAGATCATGACGTCGGCGTCGGCCCGCAGCCCGGACACGTCGTATGTCCCGCGCACGGTGACGTCCTTCGCGCCGAGCTGGTCGAACAGCTCCTGGACCTCGTCGGCATAGCCGGACCGGTCCTCGGGCAGCACATCACGCAACTTGAAGACGGACCACAGCGTGTAGCGGATGACCTCGTTGAGGTCCTTTGCCTTCTTGCCCGCGTTGGGGGCCTTGTCTGGAGCAGCAGTCATACCGCTATTCTCCCGCGCCGCGACCGGCGCCCCGCGCCGGGGTCGACGTGGCGATGATCTCGTCGGCGGCCCGCCGGGCGCTCGCGATACAGGCCGGGATGCCGACGCCGTCGTACGCCGCGCCGCAGACCCGCAGGCCCGGCAGCTTGGCGACCGCCTCTCGGACGCGGACCACCCGGGCCTGGTGTCCCACGGGGTACTGCGGCAGGCCACCGGTCCACCGGGTCACTTCGGTGGCCACCGGCTTCGCGGCGAGCCCGGTCGCCTCGGCGAGATCGCGCAGTGACACATCGACGAGATCGTCGTCCTCGCGGTCCAGATGTTCCTCCTCGCCGTATCGCCCGATGGAGGTACGCAGTACGAAGAGGCCGGGCGCGGCGTCCGCGAGCCAGCGCCATTTGCGGCTGGAGAAGGTGGACGCCTTGATGGTGTGGCCGTCGACCGGCGGCACCAGAAAGCCGCTGCCGTCGGGCAGGACGCCGGTGTCGCTCCGCCGGAAGGCCATCGTCACCAGCGCCATCGAGGCGTACTCGACCTCGGAGAGTTCGGCGGCGGCGGCCGGTGACTCCTCGGCGAGCAGTGCCGAGGCGGACCGGGCGGGCGTCGCCAGGATCACGGCGTCCGCCACCAGGGTCCGCCGGCCGGTGCGGATCCGCCAGCCGTCGGCGCAGCGGGCACCTCCGATGTCCTCAAGGCCGTGCGGTCGGGTCAGACCGAGCACGGGCGTCTCCAGCAGGATCTCGCCGCCACCGGCCCGTACGGCGTCCGCGACGGCCTCCGGCAGCCGGCCCACTCCGCCGTCGATGCCCGTGAAGACAGGACCGGTGGGCTGTCGCTCGGCGGCCTTCGCCTGGATGTCGCGTACGCCCGCCAGCAGCGAGTCATGGCTTCTGACCGCGTCGAAGAGATTCGGGACGGCGGCCTTCATGGAGATGCGGTACGCGTCGCCCGCGTAGACCCCGCCGAGCAGCGGCTCGACCAGCCGGTCGACGACCTCGCGGCCGAGCCGCTCCGCGACATATTCGCCGACGGCCACATCGTCGCCGACCTCGGTGGGCGCCAGCTCCGGCTCCCGGGCCAGCCTGGCGAGCCCCTCGGCGGAAAGGAGGCCCGCGAGTGCGGCGGGATCGCCGGGCACGCCCATCACATGGCCCTTGGGCATGGGCCGCAGTTCACCGCGCGTCCAGAGCGCCGCGTTGGCGGTGGCGGGCGGCTGGAGCAGCTCCGCGAGGCCGACGGCCCGGGCCAGATCGACGGCCTCGGGCCGGCGCGCGAGCACCGACTCCGCGCCGAGATCGACCGGAACACCCTCGATCTCACCGGTGCGCAGCTTCCCGCCGAGCCGGTCGGTGGCCTCCAGCAGGGTCACCGCGACCCCGGCGCCCAGCAGCCGGTGCGCGGCCGCGAGGCCGGCGATCCCGCCACCGATGACGACGACATGCCCGGTACGCGTATCCACGTGATGTGTGCTCGGCTCCATGCTCCCACTCTCTCAAACCCCTTTCCGAGTCCCGACCGTGACCGCTTCGGAACCGCGAAGGGGCAACCCGGGCAGGGGCCTCGTACGTCGAATGAGCACCAGCGAAAAGCCGTCCCAGGGGGGCCGATATGCGCGCGACACCCGCGTTCGCGGCAGCACTTCTCACCGTCTCACTCGCTCTCGCCGGATGCGGCGGTGCCGGCGACTCCGGAGCGAGATCGGAGAGCGCCGCGAAACCGGCGGCTCAGAAACAGCAGGGCGCCGGCGCGGGCGATGTCGCCGCTCCGCGGGAGGGCGGTGGGCAGCAGCAGGTGCGGACTCCCGCACAGCGCGGCACTCAGGTGATCCGTACGGCCGCGCTCACCGTGCGTGTCAAGGACGCGCAGAAGGCGCTCACCACGGCGCGCCGCGCGGCCGAGAGCGCGGGCGGGCTCGTCGAGAACGAGTCCACCGAGCGGGACCCGGCCGGCCGCGTGACCTCGCGCATCGTGCTGCGTGTCCCGCAGGACGCCTACGGCTCCGTGCTGGACGAACTGGCGGGAACCGGGACGCTGGTGGCGCGCAAGGCCGACGCCAAGGACGTCACCGACCAGGTGGTCGATGTGAACAGCAGAGTCGCCTCGCAGCGGGTGAGCGTGGCGCGCGTGCGGGAGTTGATGGACCGGGCCACCAAGCTCAGCGATGTGGTCGCGCTGGAAGGCGAACTGAGCAGCCGTCAGGCGGCCTTGGAGTCGCTCCTCGCTCAGCAGGCGTCGCTCAGGGACCGCACCACTCTCGCGACCATCACTCTCGATGTCTCCGAGACGCCGGTCGCGAAGAAGGAGCGGAAGCGGGAGGAGGACCCGGGCTTCCTGGACGCGCTGGGCGGCGGCTGGGACGCGTTCACCGCCACTCTGCGGTGGATCGCCGTGGTGATCGGCGCGGTGGCGCCGTTCGCCGCCGCGCTCGCCGTGCTCTATCTGCTGTGGCGGCTGGTGCGCGGGCTGCCGGCCCGGCGGCCCGTGGGCGCCCATCAGGGACCCGCCCGGGTCCCGGCGTGGCCCACCGGGCCCGCGCCGGACGGACCGGACGCCGCTCCGGACGAGAAAGAGACACGCGAGGAAAGCTGAGCCACGGGCCCCGCGTAGCGTTCCGTCGCGGACAAGGACCGAAAGGACGCGCAATGGCAGCGGAACGCATGGTGGTCATCGGCGGCGACGCGGCGGGCATGTCCGCCGCGTCGGCGGCCCGGCGGATGAAGGGACCGGACGAGCTGGAGATCGTCGCCTTCGAGCGCGGCCACTTCGCCTCGTACTCCGCGTGCGGCATTCCGTACTGGGTCAGCGGCGATGTGACGGAGCGCGACGATCTGATCGCGCGTACACCGGCGGAGCACCGGGAACGCGCCATCGACCTGCGGATGCGCAGCGAGGTCAACAAGATCGATGTGGCCGGGCAGCGGGTCCGGGTCCGGGACCTGACCGACGGCACGGAGAGCTGGACGGGCTTCGACAAACTGGTCGTCGCGACCGGCGCGCGACCGGTACGGCCCGCGCTGCCCGGGATCGACGCGCCGGGCGTGCACGGCGTACAGACCCTCGGCGACGGCCAGGCGCTGCTGGACACGCTCGGCGCCACCAGCGGCAGACACGCGGTGGTCGTCGGCGCGGGCTACATCGGCGTCGAGATGGCCGAGGCGCTGCTGAAGCACGGCTTCGAGGTCACCGTCATCCACCGCGGCGAGCAGCCGATGGCCACGCTCGACCCCGACATGGGCCGGCTGGTCGGTGCGGCGATGCGCGGTATGGGCATCGAGACCGTCGGAGGTACGGCGGTCTCCGCGATCCTCACCGGCGACGACGGCCGGGTACGCGCCGTGACCACCGAGGACGCCGAATATCCGGCGGATGTCGTGGTGCTCGGTATGGGTGTCCAGCCGGAGACGGCCCTCGCCCGCGCCGCCGGACTGCCTCTCGGGCCGCACGGCGGGCTGCTCACCGATCTGTCGATGCGCGTGCGCGGCCACGAGAACATCTGGGCGGGCGGCGACTGTGTGGAGGTCCTCGATCTGGTCTCGGGATCGACCCGCCATGTCGCGCTCGGCACGCATGCGAACAAGCACGGCCAGATCATCGGCGCGAACGCGGGCGGCGGCTACGCCACCTTCCCCGGTGTGGTCGGTACGGCCGTCAGCAAGGTCTGTGAGCTGGAGATCGCGCGCACGGGTCTGCGGGAGAAGGACGCCCGCGGAGCGGGGCTCCAGTTCGTCACCGCGACCATAGAGTCCACCAACAGCGCCGGTTACTACCCGGGCGCCGCCCTGATGACGGTGAAGATGCTCGCGGAGCGCCGTACCGGCCGGCTGCTGGGCGTCCAGATCGTCGGCCGCGAGGGCGCGGCGAAGCGCGTGGACATCGCGGCGGTCGCGCTGACCGCCGGGATGACGGTGGAGCGGATGACGAGTCTGGACCTCGGCTACGCCCCGCCGTTCTCTCCCGTCTGGGACCCGGTCCTGGTCGCCGCCCGCAAGGCGACGGCGAAGGTACGCGAGGCGGGCATGTGACGACCCGCTCAGCGAGCGGTCTGGGTGTGTACGTACTCCACGAGCCTGGTCAGGGCGTCCGGGTCCATGCTCGGCAGCACGCCGTGGCCCAGGTTGAAGACATGGCCCTCCAGACCGGCCGCCGCGTCGAGCACCTCGCGGGTCTTGGCCTCCACCGCCTCGGTCGGCGCGAAGAGGACGGCCGGGTCCAGATTGCCCTGCAGCGCCTTGCCGGGGCCGACGCGGCGGGCGGCCTCGTCGAGCGGGACGCGCCAGTCGACGCCGACGACATCCGCGCCGGCCTCGCCCATCAGCCCGAGCAGTTCGCCGGTGCCGACGCCGAAGTGGATGCGCGGCACGCCGGGCGTGGCGACCGCGTCGAAGACCTTCGCCGAGGCGGGCAGCACGGAGCGGCGGTAGTCGGCGGGTGCCAGGGCGCCGACCCAGGAGTCGAAGAGCTGCACGGCGCTCACGCCCGCCTCGATCTGGACCTTGAGGAAGACCGAGGTGATGTCCGCGAGCCGGTCGAGCAGATCCGCCCAGAGTCGCGGGTCGCCGTACATCATCGCCTTGGTGCGCTCGTGGTTGCGGGACGGGCCGCCCTCCACGAGATAGCTGGCCAGTGTGAAGGGCGCGCCGGCGAACCCGATCAGCGGCGTCGGCCCCAGCTCGTCGGTCAGCATGCCGATCGCCTCGGTGACATAGGAGACGTCGTCCGGCGTGAGATCGCGCAGCCGGGCGAGATCGGCGCGGCTGCTGATCGGGTCGGCGATGACCGGACCGACGCCCGGCTTGATGTCGAGGTCGATTCCGATGGCCTTGAGCGGGACGACGATGTCGCTGAAGTAGATCGCGGCGTCGACCTTGTGGCGCCGCACGGGCTGGAGTGTGATCTCGGTGACCAGCTCGGGCCGCATGCAGGACTCCAGCATCGGAATCCCCTCGCGCACCTTCAGGTATTCCGGCAGCGAGCGCCCGGCCTGCCGCATGAACCAGACCGGAGTGTGCGGCACCGGCTCGCTTCTGCACGCCTTCAGGAAGGCCGATTCGTACGTCTTCTTCTGCTGGCCCGAGGGGCTGTCACTGGCACTCACGCCCAGAATCTTCGCATGTACGGGGAAGCGCATGCCCCGGCCCGGGTGTCCCTCCCTGCGCGAAGCGCGCGTTCCGCCTACTCTTCCCCGCATGGCTGCGGCTCAGGGACAGTTTTCCGATCATTCCAACGGCACCGAGGAAACGGACGGCACGGAGGGGGACTCCGTCCCGTCCGCTTTCCGGCTGGCGGTCGAAGCGCTGCGGACGGCGCGGCCACGTCCCGAGATCGAGATCGACCCGACTCCGCCGCCGAAGCGCCTGGCGCCGTACGCGTACGCCCTGGAGGCCGCTGTCGTCGACGGTGACGAGGACCTGGCGGACGGCCGTCTCGTCCTGCTGCACGACCCGGCCGGGCACGACACCTGGCAGGGCACCTTCCGGCTGGTGACGCTCGTACGGGCCGAGCTGGAGCCGGAAATGGCCGCCGATCCGCTGCTGCCGGAGGTGTGCTGGTCCTGGCTGACGGGCGCGCTGGAGGCGCGCGGTCTGTCGTACGGCGAGGCGAGCGGCACCGTCACCCGCGCCGGGTCGCACTACTTCGGCGGTCTCGCGGAGCGCCGGCCGGCCACCCAGATCGAGATCCGCGCGTCCTGGACACCGCGCGAGAGCCTGGGCGGAGTGCCCGACTCGGCGGCGCATCTCACGGCCTGGTGCGATCTGCTCTGCCAGGTCGCCGGTCTGCCGCCGGTCTCGCCCGGAGCGGTTCCCGGCACGGCCGACGCCGCGACGGGCGCGGGTGTGGTGTCGCTGCCGCAGCGGCGCGGCCCGCAGGTGTCCTGATTCCGCGCCCGCTCTTCCGGCTCGGCGAATGTCCTGAAACTTCCGTGTCTTTCCGGACCATGGTGTCCTGACATCCCTTCACGGCGCCCCGGCACGCGTTCCCGCAGCGTGCCCGGGGTCTTCCCGGTCTGCCCACGATGCGGGTCCCGGCCGTAGGATGATCGAGCACCCGTCCGAATTGCCCGAATTGTTACTCACCAAATCGTGATCTTTCTCTAAAGGCGGGCGCGATTGCTGCCGAAGAGGTCAATGACCCTTCAAGCACGGTTCGCCCCGGCTTCATCCCCCAGAGCCGGCGCCGTCCCGCACCTTCCCAGGAGGCCTGGTGTCCGTTCTCCTCGAGCAGCCCGCAAGCCTGGTCGCCTACCGCCCGAACAAGCCGACGGCCATGGTCGTCGTGGCCGACCCACGCGTCCGCTCCACCGTCACCCGCCACTTGTGGGCCCTTGGAGTACGTGACGTCATCGAGGCGTCGTCCATCGCGGAGGCCCGCCCCCGCGTCGGCAACCCACGTGACATCTGCGTTGCCGACGTCCACCTGCCCGACGGTTCCGGGCTGACCCTGCTGTCCGAAACCCGAGCCGCGGGCTGGCCGAACGGCCTCGCCCTCTCCGCCGCCGACGACATCGGCGCCGTGCGCAACGCACTCGCGGGCGGCGTCAAGGGCTATGTCGTGACCGGTACACGTACGAACATCGGCCACCCCACCCGCCCCGGCGCCGCGCCCATCGGCGCCGGACCCCGCATGCACCGCCGTCCGCCGGGCGCCCCGAGCCACCCCGGCGGCTACCGCGAGCTCTCCGGCCGTGAGGTCGAGGTGCTCCGGCTGGTCGCCGAAGGCCAGTCCAACAAGGCCATCGGCGTGTCGATGGGGCTGTCCGCGCTGACCGTCAAGAGCCACCTCGCCCGGATCGCGCGCAAGCTCGGCACGGGTGACCGGGCCGGAATGGTCGCTGTGGCCCTCCGTACCGGCATCATCCACTGACCGCTTCTCATCCCTCACCGCCCGTCGACGGAACGTTCCGTCGACGGGCGCCGTCCGTTCACAGATACCCTTGACAGGTGACCGACGCCCAAGAGACCGCAGCAGAGCCAGCACTGCGAACCACCGGGGGCGCTCCCCCGGCCGACGTCGAACCGGCGCCGATCCCCTTGCTGGAGCCCCGCGAGGGCATTCCGCCGGTGGTAGCCACCGATGAAGCGCTCGCCGGAGTGATCGCCGCCTTCGCCGCCGGCACCGGCCCTGTGGCCGTCGACGCCGAGCGGGCGTCCGGCTACCGGTACGGCCAGCGGGCCTATCTCGTCCAGCTCCGCCGCGAGGGCGCGGGCACGGCGCTGGTCGATCCGGTCGGCTGCCCCGACCTCTCCGGTCTCGGCGAGGTCCTCGCCGACACGGAGTGGATCCTGCACGCGGCCACTCAGGATCTGCCATGCCTGCGCGAAATAGGCATGATGCCCACCCGGCTGTTCGACACTGAGCTGGCCGGCCGGCTGGCGGGCTTTCCACGGGTCGGCCTCGGGGCGATGGTCGAGAGCGTCCTCGGATTCGCCCTGGAGAAGGGCCACTCCGCGGTCGACTGGTCGACCCGTCCGCTCCCCGAGCCCTGGCTGCGCTACGCCGCGCTCGATGTCGAGCTGCTCGTCGATCTGCGGGACGCGCTGGAGAAGGAACTGGAACGCCAGGGCAAACTCGACTGGGCGCACCAGGAGTTCGACGCCATCGCCTCGGCTCCGCCGCCACCGCCGCGCAAGGATCCGTGGCGCCGTACGTCCGGCATGCACAAGGTGCGCAGGCGCCGCCAGATGGCGGTCGTACGGGAGCTGTGGACCACGCGGGACAGCGTCGCGCAGCGGCGTGACGTGTCGCCCGGCAAGGTGCTGAGCGACACCGCGATCGTCGAGGCGTCGCTGGCCCTGCCGGCGAACGTCCACGCGCTCACGGCGCTGCCCGGCTTCGGCCACCGGATGGGACGGCGCCAGCTTGAGCAGTGGCAGGCGGCGGTCGACCGGGCCAAGGCGCTGCCCGACACGGAGCTGCCGCAGCCCGGCCAGCCGGTCTCCGGCCCGCCGCCGCCGCGCTCCTGGGCGGACAAGGACCCGAAGGCCGCGGCCAGGCTCTCGGCTGCCCGCGCGGCGGTCTCGGCGCTCGCCGAGCGGCTGCACATGCCGCAGGAGAACCTGATCACGCCGGACACGGTCCGCCGGGTCTGCTGGGAGCCGCCGCACGAGCCGACGGTGGAGAACGTCGAGGCGGCGCTCACCGCGCTCGGCGCCCGCGCGTGGCAGGTCGAGCAGGTGGCTCCGCTGCTGACGAGGGCGTTGTCGGCGACGGTGTGACGGTTGGTGGCGGCGGGCGGCGGGCCTCCGGCGGTGCGTTGTTCCGGCGCGGGTCTGTCGTTCGTGGTGCGGGTGCCGGGGGCGCCGGAGGTGGTGTCCGGACTGCATGATTTACGGCGCGCTCGGGCGGCCGCCAAGTCACCCCGTACAACGCGCCGCAAATCACGCTCTACGTCCGGTCACCATCCTCCTGTGCCCCCGTCCCCCTCCCGCCGGTGGTCCTGCCGGTCACGACCGCCTCCGGCTGGAGGGGTGAGGGTGGGGTGGCGGCCGGGCTGGTGGGGTGGGTTTGGGTGGTGGCGGGCGGTGAAGGGGGTCGTGCAGGGGTGGTGTCCGGGACGTAAAGCGTGATTTGTGGCGCACGACAACCTTCACTGGATTACCGGGCCGCACGCGCCGTAAATCATGCAGTCCAGGACACCACCGCGGAACGACACCCGGCCACAACCCGCACGGAACCACCGGACCGCACCCACAACGCACCGCACAAGCCCGCAACCCCCGCCGGAGGCGGACACGCATTAAAGGCGGTCAGGGGTGGGCATGGTGGTTACCCGCAAGTAGCATGGGAGGGGAAGCGCGCCACAGGCGCGTGCCCGCAGCAGTGCCACCCCGCACCCTGGAGGAGAGCCATCGTGCCTCGTACCGTCAGGGACGTCGTCTTCGTCGACGGCGTCCGCACCCCGTTCGGCAAGGCGGGCCCGAAGGGCATCTACCACGAGACCCGCGCCGACGATCTCGTCGTGAAGGCGATCCGGGAGCTGCTGCGCCGCAACCCGGACCTCGACCCGGCCCGTATCGACGAGGTCGCCATCGCCGCGACCACGCAGATCGGTGACCAGGGCCTCACCCTCGGCCGGACCGCCGGGATCCTGGCCGGGCTGCCGCAGTCCGTCCCCGGCTATTCCATCGACCGCATGTGCGCGGGCGCGCTGACCGCCGTGACGACGACCGCCGGCTCCATCGCCTTCGGCGCGTACGACATCGTCGTCGCCGGCGGTGTCGAGCACATGGGCCGCCACCCGATGGGCGAGGGCGTCGACCCGAACCCGCGCTTCGTGTCCGAGAAGCTCGTCGACGACTCCGCCCTCTTCATGGGCATGACGGCCGAGAATCTGCACGACCGCTTCCCTCACCTCACGAAGCTCCGCGCCGACGAGTACGCGGTCCGCTCGCAGGAGAAGGCCGCCAAGGCGTACGCCAACGGGAAGATCCAGCAGGATCTGGTGCCGATCTCCATCCGCCGTACGACTCCGGAGGCCGGCGAGACCGGCTGGGGTCTGGCCACCGCCGACGAGCCGATGCGGCCCGGCACCACGCTGGAGATGCTGGCGGGTCTGAAGACGCCGTTCCGTCCGCACGGACGGGTCACCGCGGGCAACGCCGCCGGGCTCAACGACGGCGCCACCGCCTCGCTGATCGCCGCCGAGGACTTCGCGCGCGAAATGGGCCTGCCGGTCAGGATGCGGCTCGTCTCGTACGCCTTCGCGGGCGTCGAGCCCGAGGTCATGGGATACGGCCCGATCCCGGCGACCGAGAAGGCACTCGCCAAGGCGGGCCTGTCGATCTCCGACATCGGCCTGTTCGAGATCAACGAGGCCTTCGCCGTACAGGTGCTGGCCCTGCTCGATCACTACGGCATCGCGGACGACGACGAGCGCGTCAACCAGTACGGCGGAGCCATCGCGTTCGGCCACCCGCTCGCCTCCTCCGGAGTACGTCTGATGACGCAGCTCGCGCGGCAGTTCGAGGAGCAGCCCCACGTCCGCTACGGCCTGACCACCATGTGTGTCGGCTTCGGCATGGGCGCGTCGGTCATCTGGGAGAACCCGCACTTCGACGGAGGCCACAAGTGAGCACCGCAGAACTCCTGAAGGGCGCGGCCGAGCTGTTCCCCGACGAGGTCGTGACCCAGGCGCATGTACGCCATCTCGACCTGCCCGGAGGCGCCGGGCGCTTCGCGCTCATCACTCTGGACAACGGTCTGGACCACACCAAGCCGACCACCTTCGGGCCCCAGTCGCTGGCCCATCTCGACGCCGCCATCGACCAGGTCGGGAAGGAGGCGTCCGAAGGGACGATCGTCGGCGTCGGAGTCACCGGCAAGCCGTTCATCTTCGCCGTCGGCGCCGATCTCAAGGGCATGGAGCTGCTGAAGCGCCACGAGGACGCCCTCGCGATCGGCAAGGGCGGTCACGACGTCTTCAAGCGGCTCGCCACGCTGGCCGTCCCGGCGTTCGCCTACTACAACGGCGCGGCGATGGGCGGTGGCGTCGAGATCGGTCTGCACTGCCGGTACCGCACCGTCTCCGCCGCGCTGCCCGCGTTCTCGCTGCCCGAGGTCTTCCTCGGCCTGGTTCCCGGCTGGGGCGGCTGCACGCTCCTGCCGAACCTGATCGGCGCGGAGCGCGCGGTCTCGGTCGTCATCGAGAACTCGCTCAACCAGAACAAGCAGCTCAAGGGCGACCAGGTCTACGAGCTGGGCATCGCCGACGCGATCTTCGACGGCGCGGACTTCCTGGAGCAGTCACTGCTCTGGACGGCGTCCGTGCTGAAGGGCGAGATCCAGGTCCTGCGGCCCGAGGTCGATCGCGGCGAGGCATGGGACCAGGCCGTGGCGCGGGGCCGGTTCATCGCCGACTCCAAGGTGCACGGCGCGGCTCCGGCCGCGTACCGCGCGCTGGACATCATCGCCGCCGCCAAGGACGGCGATCTTCAGGCGGGCTTCGACGCCGAGGACCAGGCCCTGGCGGATCTGATCATGGGCGGGGAGGTGCGCTCCGGCATCTACGCCTTCAATCTCGTGCAGAAGCGCGCCAAGCGGCCGGCCGGCGCTCCCGACAAGTCGCTGGCGCGGCCCGTCACCAAGGTGGGTGTCGTCGGCGCCGGTCTGATGGCCTCACAGCTCGCGCTGCTCTTCCTGCGCCGTCTGGAGGTCCCGGTCGTCCTCACCGACATCGACCAGGAGCGTGTCGACAAGGGCGTCGCGTATGTCCATGGCGAGATCGACAAGCTGCTGCTGAAGTCCCGGATCACGCCGGACAGGGCCAACCGTCTCCGGGGCCTGGTCTCCGGTGTGCTGGACAAGGCGGAGGGCTTCGCGGACGCGGACTTCGTCATCGAGGCCGTCTTCGAGGAGATGAGCGTCAAGCAGCAGGTGTTCGCGGAGGTCGAGGCGGTCGCCCCGGCGCACGCGATCCTCGCCACCAACACCTCCTCGCTGTCGGTCTCCGAGATGGCGTCGAAGCTGAAGAACCCGGAGCGGGTCGTCGGCTTCCACTTCTTCAACCCGGTGGCGGTCCTCCCGCTGCTGGAGATCGTCCGCGGTGAGCGGACCGACGACGCCTCGCTGGCCACGGCGTTCGGTGTGGCGAGGAAGCTGCGGAAGACGGCGGTGCTGGTGAAGGACGCCCCGGCGTTCGTCGTCAACCGCATCCTCACGCGCTTCATGGGCGAGATCCAGAACGTGATCGACGAGGGCACGCCGGTCGCGGTCGCCGAGAGGGCCGTCGAGCCGCTCGGCCTGCCGATGTCTCCGCTGGTGCTGCTGGAGCTGGTCGGCCCGGCCATCGGCCTGCATGTCTCGCAGACGCTGCACCGGGCGTTCCCGGACCGTTTCACGGTCTCCGAGAATCTCGCGGCGGTCGTCAAGGCGGGCAAGCGCGGCTTCTACGTGTACGACAGCGGGCAGCCGGAGCTGGACCCGGAGGTCGCGGCGCTGCTCACGCAGGGAGATGTCGTCCTCACCGAGAAGCAGACCCGGGACCGCGTCCTGGCGGCGGTGGCGCAGGAGATCGGTCTGATGCTGGACGAGGGCGTCGTCGCCGAGGCCCAGGACATCGACCTCTGTCTGATCACGGGCGCGGGCTGGCCCTTCCACCTCGGCGGCATCACGCCGTATCTGGACCGTGAGGGTGTCTCGGAGCGGGTGAACGGCAAGCCGTTCCTGGCGCCGGGTGTGGCGAGCGTTCCGGTGTGACCACGCGCGTGCGGGACGGCCGGGCCGGTACGGAAGCGGCTTTCCGTACCGGCCCGGCCGTGTGCCGTACGGACCCGCGCGGCGGAGCCGGTCAGATCCGCCGCCACGCCTCCAGCGCCAGGCCCGGTTCCGCCTTCTGCCGGGCCACCCGCAGAGTGCCGTCCGCGCCGACGGCCGCCAGCACCACCCGGCCCTGTCCGTCCAGGGCCAGAGCCGGCGCGCCCGCGCACGGTTCGCCGGTCGGGGTCCAGTGCAGACCCGCCGCTTCGTCCTCGGTCGGATAGGCGGCGACGGCGGGCCGGCCGTCGGTGCCGCGCTGGGCCAGGATCGTGCAGTCGTGACCGTCGACCGGCGTACGCAGCAGGGCGAGCGGGCCGGTGCCGGGGCCGCCCAGCGGTACGGGCCGGGATCCCGGCCGCCAGGCGCGGACGGTGGAGTCCGTGGCGTCGCGCCAGTAGAACGTCAGTCGCCCGTCGCCGGTGCGTTCGGCGGTGACCGTGCCGGGTGAGACCGTCGCCGACGGCTCGTCACCGGCCCGCTCCAGCCCGGCGTCGGGCTTCTCGCGGCGCCAGCGCACCATGGTGCCGCCCGCCGGGACCAGGATGTCGATCACTCCTTGGCCGGTGACGGCGGCGGCCGTCTCGCCGGTCAGCGCCGTCCCTTCGGCGTCGGCCCCGCCCCAGGGCCCCCAACGGCCGGTCGGCGACTGGTTCTTGGCCGAGAGGCCGCCGTGCGCGTTACGCAGGAACAGATGCACCGAGCCGGTGCCGTCCAGGACCGCCGACGGCAGGCCGATGTCCTGACCTCGCTCGCGGTCCTTGCCGTGCGGATTGCCCAGCGACTGCCAGTCCCGGATCGGACGGCCCGTCTGGAACTGGACCGCGTGCACGAGATCCGTGTCGTCGGGCCCGTCGGCGCGCGGACGCCTGCGCACACCCAGCAGATGGACGAAGCCCTCGGCGCTCCTGGCGACGGACAGGTACGGCAGGAGTCCGCGCGCGGCCAGCAGTTCGGGTCCCGTCCAGTCGGGGCCGCCCGGCCGGGTCTCCGTCCAGCGGAGCACCCCGTCGGCGGTCGCCGCGTATGCCGTGAGCCTGCCGTCCTTGCCGCGCGGCAGCCAGCCGGTGGTCGCCGGGAGGGCGTCGTCCGGGCCCGGCGCGAGGTGCTCACGGCGTGGCTTTCCGCCCGTGTCCGGCGCCTTGTCGGCGCCCTCTCCCTGCCGCCTCGACGTCCGTCCGGACCGCGGTCTCATGGCCCACTGCCACCTTCCCGAGCGCAGGAAACTCAGAGGCCGATACTACGCGGCGGCACTCGGCGGAGCCGGGCAGCCTCGGCGCGGCCCGCGCTGTGCCACGCTGTCGAGGTGCGAAATGTACTGATCGTGGACGCGGCGAATGTGGTGGGTTCCGTCCCCGACGGCTGGTGGCGCGACCGGCGCGGAGCCACCGAGCGGTTGCGCGACACCCTGGCGCCGTACGGCGACCGTGGAGTGGCCGGGCATCCGGGTCCGGCCGAGGTCGTGCTCGTGGTCGAGGGCGCCGCCCGGGGCGTGGAGTCCGTGCCCGGTGTCCGGGTCGAGCCCGCGTCCGGCAGCGGTGACGACCGGATCGTGGAACTGGCCGCGCGGGCGGCGGCGGACGGTCTCGGCTGTGTCGTCGTCACGGCGGACCGGGAGCTGCGCCGGCGGGTGGCCGCTCATGGCGCGGAGTGCGTCGGCCCCGGGACCGTACGTCAGTCGCCGGACGAGCGTACGTAGAGCACCGCTCCGTCGACCGTCTGTGTCAGCGGCTCGTAGTGCCGGGCCAGCAGGCCGCGCAGCGTGGGCAGCCGCTCCGGGGCGAAGGGTTTGCCGCGGGAGTCGTCGACGATCAGAACCGGCGGGCGGGCGCGCAGTTCGGAGACGAGCACGGGCCAGGTGCCCGCCACGCCGTACTTCTCGCCGACCTCGGGGCCGTCCCGGCCGCCGCTGTAGTTGGTGAGCAGACCGGCCGTCAGATAGCGGCTGGCCGGGGTCCGGTCCGCGAGCCAGTATGTCTCCGGGTGTATGCCCCAGACCAGGACCCGGTCTGTGGGCGCTGTACGGGCCCGTACGGCGTCGGCGAGACGCTGGACATGGCCCAGCTCCGGACGAGGCGCCAGAACGCCCCAGGAGAGGAACAGCGCACAGGTGCAGGCCGAGGTCAGCAGCGCGGACGCGAGCCGGTCGCGAGGCAGCAGCCGCAGCGTCGCGGTCGCCAGCAGCACGAGCGGCGGCAGGAGTTGCAGGAAGTAGTGGCCGAAGAAATGGAAGCCGAGCAGGACGGCGGCGGCCGAGACGGCCAGCCACAGCCACAGATCGGCGGAGCCCGTCCCGGAACTGCCCCGCGCGCCCGGTGCGTCCACGGCCTTCGTACCGGTGCCTTTCGCGCCGCCGCGCAGCACGCGCAGCACCGGCGGGAGCAGCCCGGCACAGGCGAGGCAGAGCAGTGCGGTGTTCGCCATGCCCCGGGAGAGCACATGGAGTTCGGAGCCGGTGAAGGTGGCGTACGCGCCGGAGCCCGTCACCGTCCAGAAGAGAAAGCCGGACGGTGTGGTGACCAGCGCCGCGGCCAGCACGGGCAGGACGAGCCCGGCGGCGAGACGGGACAGGCCGGCCCGGGCGGGCGACGCGTGCCACAGCAGCCACAGGACGGGGACGAGCACGGCGCCGCCCGTCTGTTTGGTCAGCAGCGCGCCGGCGACCGCGAGACCGGCGGCGCCCCAGCGGCCCCGGCCCGCGCACCACATCGCCGCGGCCGTGAACGGCAGCATGAAGACCTCGAAGGTCGCGGCCTGGGTGTCCTCCGGGTTGAGGCCGATGGAGACCAGCGGATAGAGGACTCCGGCGGTGCGGCCGGCCCGGTCGCCCCAGCGGTCACGGGCGGTGGCGGCGAGCAGCGCCGCGGTGCAGAGCTGCGCGAGAACGGCGAGGGCCTTCACCGCGCCCGCTGATTCGTCGCCGAAGAGCGCGAAGGTGGCCTCGTAGAGCCAGGGCAGGAAGGGCGGCTTCCGGTCGACGACCGTGTCGTACAGCGCTCCTCCGTCGGCCAGTATCCGTGCCTGGACGGCGAGATAGCCCTCGTCGGGGCTCCACAGCGGATGGAGGAAGGACGGCAGGCGGGTGACCAGGGCCAGCAGCGCGAGGGCGGGAAGGAGCCGGCGCCAGTAGCCGGCGGCGCGGTCGGTCCGCCGGGTCCGGCGCGGGGCGGTGCGTCGTGGGGAGGATACGTACCGAAGGGCGGACAGCGGCTCGACGAGCATGCCGCACAGTAACCGGCCCCGCCGTCCGTGCCGGAGCAGGACATACGGGGCCGGGAGAATGAGCCGCGTAACAATTCGCTGTCAGCGGGACAGCCTTAAGCGCTGTCGCCGTAACCACTGAGTCTGCTGTGCCCGCGTCCGTACGCGAAATACACCACGATGCCGACGACCATCCAGATGCCGAAGCGCAGCCAGGTCTCGGAGGGCAGGTTGAGCATCAGCCACAGGGAGGCGAGCACCGAGACGACCGGCAGATACGGCACCAGCGGAGTGCGGAACGCGCGCGGCAGGTCGGGACGCTGCCTGCGCAGAAGGATGACGCCGAGCGCCACCACGACGAAGGCGAAGAGCGTACCGATGTTGACGAGTTCGGCGAGTTCCGAGATGGACGTGAAGCCGGCGACGACGGCGACGATCAGCCCGAGGAGGATGGTCGAGCGGTACGGCGTGCCGAACCGGGGATGGACATGCGAGAAGGTCCTGGGCAGCAGTCCGTCGCGGCTCATCGCGAAGAACACCCGGGTCTGGCCGAGCAGCAGGATCATGCTGACCGAGGTGAGTCCGACCGCCGCGCCGAAGCTGATCAGACCGGCCCAGAAGGGATGGCCGGCCGCCTTGAAGGCGTCGGCGAGCGGAGCGTCCACCGACAGCTCGGAGTAGTGCTGCATCCCGGTGACGACGATCGAGACGGCGACATAGAGCACGGTGCAGATGAAGAGCGAGCCGAGGATGCCCCGGGGCACGTCGCGCTGCGGGTCGCGGGTCTCCTCGGCCGCGGTGGCGACGATGTCGAAGCCGATGAAGGCGAAGAAGACCACGGCGGCGGCGGTGAAGATCCCCATGACGCCGAAGTTCGCCGGAGTGAAACCGAAGATGAGCTGGATCAGCGGCGCGGTCAGTCCGTTGCCGCCCGGACTGGGCTTGGACGGCGGGATGAACGGCGTGTAGTTGGCGCCGTTGATGAGGAACGCTCCGACGATGATGACCAGCAGCACGACGGTGACCTTGACGGCGACGATGACCGTGGTGACCCGTGAGGACAGCTTGACTCCGACGATGAGGACGCAGGTCAGAACGAGCACCAGGAGAAAGGCGAGCAGGTCGAAGCCGAACTTCCCGTCGTGCGTGCCGGAGAGGAAGTCCGGCAGCCCGGCCCCGGCGGTCTCCAGCAGCGAGCGCACATAGCCGGACCAGCCGACGGCGACGACGGCGCAGCCGAGCGCGAGCTCCAGCACCAGGTCCCAGCCGATGATCCAGGCGGGCAGCTCGCCGAGCGAGGCGTACGAGAAGGTGTACGCGGATCCGGCGACCGGCACCGTCGAGGCGAACTCGGCATAGCAGAGGGCGGCCAGACCGCAGACGATTCCGGAGACGACGAAGGCGATGGCGGTGGCCGGCCCGGCGTTGTCCCTGGCCACCACACCGGTCAGGACGAAGATGCCCGTACCGATGATCACGCCGACGCCGAAGACCGTCAGATCGAGCGCGGAGAGGGTCTTCCTGAGCTGGAACTCCGGCTCCTCGGTGTCCCGGATCGACTGCTCGACGTTCTTGGTCCGGAACCAGCCGTTTCCGGCTGATCCCGGGTCCTGCTGCGTACTCACCGGCGTACCTCCGTGTGCGCGTCGTTCCGGCAATGATCGGGAGGCGTGGCGGCCCCGAACACCGGAAACTGCTTATTTCACACGGATGGGCCGGTCGGACCACCCTTAGAGGTCGCGCGACCTCTTACAGGTCGACCGGCCGGCCCGTCAGCACATCGGCGGATCGCCGGCCGGCTCAGTCGCGGGCGGCCTCGGCCGGCGCGTCCATCAGCCGGCCGTCCAGCTTCGAGACCAGGCCGGTGACCTGGCGCGCGATGTCCGGTGCGGTCAGCCCGATCTCGGCCATGACCTCCTTGCGGGAGGCGTGGTCGAGGAAGCGCGGCGGGATGCCGAAGTCCCGCAGCGGTACGTCGACTCCGGCGTCGCGCAGTGCCTGGGCGATCGCCGAACCGACGCCGCCGACGCGGCTGTTGTCCTCGACGGTGACGACCACGCGGTGCTGCTCGGCGAGTGGTACGAGCGCCTCGTCCACCGGCTTGACCCAGCGCGGGTCGACGACCGTCGTCGAGATGCCCTGTTTGTCGAGGAGATCGGCGATCTCCAGGCACATCGGAGCGAGCGCGCCGATGGAGACCAGCAGGACGTCCGCGGCGCCTTCCTCGGCCTTGCGCAGCACATCGACTCCGCCGACGCAGCCGACGGCGGCGACCGCCGGGCCGACCGCGCCCTTGGAGAAGCGGACCACGGTCGGCGCGTCGTCGATCTCCACCGCCTCGCGGAGCTGGGCGCGGACCTGGTCGGCGTCGCGGGGCGCCGCGATCCGCAGGCCGGGCACGCACTGGAGGATGGACATGTCCCACATGCCGTTGTGCGAGGCGCCGTCCGTGCCGGTGATACCGGCCCGGTCGAGGACGAACGTCACACCGCAGCGGTGCAGCGCGACATCCATCAGGACCTGGTCGAAGGCGCGGTTGAGGAAGGTGGCGTACACGGCGAAGACCGGATGCAGGCCGCCGGTGGCGAGGCCCGCCGCCGAGACCGCGCCGTGCTGCTCCGCGATACCGACGTCGTACACCCGGTCGGGGAAGGCCTTGGCGAACTTGTCGAGACCGACCGGCTGGAGCATGGCCGCCGTGATCGCGACGATGTCCGGGCGCTCCGTCCCGAGCTTGACCATCTCCTCGCCGAAGACGGAGGTCCAGTCGACGCCCGAGGAGGCGATCGGCAGTCCGGTGTCGGGATGGATCTTGCCGACCGCGTGGAAACGATCCGCCTCGTCCAGCAAGGCGGGCTGGTAGCCGCGGCCCTTCTCGGTGAGGCAGTGCACGATGACGGGACCGCCGAAGCGCTTGGCGCGCAGCAGCGCGGACTCCAGTGCCTCGATGTCATGGCCGTCGATCGGGCCGACGTACTTCAGGCCGAGGTCCTCGAACATGCCCTGCGGAGCGATGAAGTCCTTGAGGCCCTTCTTGGCGCCGTGCAAGGTGCCGTACAAGGGCCTGCCGACGACCGGCGTGCGCTCCAGGAGGTCCTTGCCGCGGGCCAGGAACCGCTCATAGCCGTCGGTGGTCCGCAGGGTGGCGAGATGGTTGGCGAGGCCGCCGATGGTCGGTGCGTACGAACGCTCGTTGTCGTTGACGACGATGACGAGCGGGCGGTCCTTGGCGGCGGCGATGTTGTTCAGCGCCTCCCAGGCCATTCCGCCGGTCAGCGCGCCGTCACCGATCACCGCGACCACGTGGTCGTCCTTCTTCAGGACCTGGTTGGCCTTGGCGAAGCCGTCGGCCCAGCCCAGCACGGTGGAGGCGTGCGAGTTCTCGATGATGTCGTGGTCGGACTCGGCACGCGACGGATAGCCGGACAGGCCGCCCTTGCTCTTGAGCTTGGAGAAGTCCTGACGGCCGGTGAGCAGTTTGTGCACATACGACTGGTGGCCCGTGTCGAAGAGGACCTTGTCCTTCGGGGAGTCGAAGACACGGTGCAGGGCGATGGTCAGCTCGACGACACCGAGATTGGGCCCGAGGTGGCCGCCGGTCTTGGAGACCGCGTCGACGAGAAATGACCGGATTTCACCGGCCAGCTCCTCAAGCTGCTCCGGGCCGAGCCGGTCCAGATCGCGTGGTCCCCTGATATGGGTCAGCAACGCCACCCGTGCCTCCTTGCGTTTGAGCTCGTCGAGCCTGCCGATCCGCAGAGTCTAATGTTCCGTTCGCGCGCCTCGTCAGGGGGCGGTGCGTTGTACGTCACCCGATCGGCTGTAGGTACGTCATATTGACGCCACCCGGGACGCAGCCGTGCCCGGCACCCCAGGGTCGGGTGCCGGGCACGGCCCGCGGAGCCGCGGTCAGGCGCGACCCGCGGTCTTCTGGGTCTGTCGCGTGATCGAGTCGATGACGACCGTGAGGAGCAGCACGCCACCCGTGATCATGTACACCACGGGCGTGGCGATGCCTTCGAGGGCCAGTCCGTACTGGATCGACGTGATGACCATGACACCGAGGAGTGCGTTCCAGGTACGGCCCCGGCCGCCGAAGAGGCTGGTGCCACCGATGACGGCCGCCGCGATGGCGTTCATCAGCAGGTCGCCGGTGCCGGCGCCCTGGTTGGCGGCGGCGACCTTGGACGCCAGGAACAGACCGCCGATGGCCGCGAAGCCGCCGGCGATCGAGTACACCGAGATCCGGACCATCGTGACATTGATACCGGCGCGGCGGGACGCCTCGACGCTGCCGCCGAGAGCGAAGATCTTGCGGCCGTACGTGGTCCTGCGGAGCACGAAGTCGGTCGCGACCAGCACGATCAGGAAGATCAGCAGGGCGAGGGGCAGGCCCTTGGACTGGTTGAACGTGAACGCCGCGGCGAAGGCCACGATCGCGAGCACCACGGTGCGGGCCACGGTCTCGCTGAGCGGCCGCGACGGCACACCGGCCGCGTCGCGGCGCCGGTTCTCGAAGAAGGAGGTCGCGAAGTAGACCACCACGGCGGCGAGGGCGACGCCGTAGGCGACCGCGACGTCCGAGAAGTAATACGACGTCATCTTGCCGACCACGCCGTCACGGTCGATGTTGATCGTGCCGTTGTCGCCGAGGAGCTGCAGCATGAAGCCGAGCCAGAAGAGCAGACCGGCCAGGGTGACCGCGAAGGCCGGTGCCCCGATGCGGGCGAAGAAGAAGCCGTGGACCGCGCCGATCACCGCGCCGCTGACGATCGCGGCCAGTACGGCCAGCCATTCGTTCACCCCATGGGTGACACTCATCACCGCGACGATCGCGCCCGCCACACCACTGACCGAACCGACCGAGAGGTCGATTTCGCCGAGCAGCAGGACGAAGACGATACCGACCGCGATCATGCCCGTGCCGACCATGGCGACGGATATGTCGGAGAGGTTGCCGGCCGAAAGGAAGGCCGAGTTCAGGCTCTGGAAGACCACGCAGATGATGATCAGTCCGACGATGACCGGGATGGAACCCAGGTCACCGGCGCGGATCTTGCGCTTGAACTCGGAGATGTAACCGCCGAAGCCCTGTTCGCGTACGAGCAGCCGCGGGTCGACCGCGGTGACGGCACCGGCCGCGGCGGCGGGGGCGTCGACCGGAGCGGGTGTGCCGCCGGCGGGCGCGGGGGCCTTGTCGATACTCACTTCTGAACCTCCGCGTTGCGCGACGCACGACGGGTCACGGCGTTCTCCGTGGCACCGGTGATGGCGGCGATGATCTCTTCCTGCGACGTGGTCTTGACGTCGAAGACACCGTTGTTGGTGCCCAGCCTGAGCACCGCGACCTTGTCGGCGACGGCCTTGACGTCCGCCATGTTGTGACTGATGAGCAGCACCGCGAGGCCGCGCTCCCGCAGCCGCTCGACCAGGTCGAGCACCTGGGCGGTCTGCTCGACGCCCAGGGCCGCCGTGGGCTCGTCGAGGATGACGAGCTTGGGCTCACCGAGCATGGAGCGGGCGATGGCCACGGTCTGGCGCTGACCGCCGGAGAGCGAGGCGATCGGGATACGGACGCTCGGGATACGGATCGAGAGGGTCTGGAGCAGCTCGCGGGAACGGCGCTCCATCTCGACCTCGTCGAGGACTCCCCAGCGGCGCAGCTCGCGGCCGAGGTAGAGGTTTCCGACGACATCGAGGTTGTCGGCGAGCGAGAGGTCCTGGTAGACGGTCGCCACACCGAGACGCTGCGCGTCGTTGGGCCGTCCGATGGAGACGGGCTTGCCTTCCCACTCGATGACACCTTCATCGATGGGGTGGACACCGGCGATTGTCTTCACCAGTGTCGATTTACCGGCTCCGTTGTCGCCCACCAGGGCGAGCACTTCACCGGCGTGGACCTCAAGCTCTACGTCGGTGAGCGCCTGGACGGCACCGAATCGCTTGGAGACCCCTCGCAACGCCAGCACGGGCGTAGCGGTCACGTGAACCATCTCCTTCGCCGCCTGACCGGCGGGGATGCCGCGCCTGGGGGAGGCGCGGTGGTCGAGCAGAAGAGAACAGACCAAAACGGCCGCGGAGGCGGCCGGCCTGGGTGAGCCGTTCCGTCCGGCACCTCGCCCCGCCTGCGGGGCTGTATGTGGGGCGAGGTGCCGGACAGGCTTTTACCGGAAGCAGGTCACCGGGCGGACCCGGCTGAGGACCTACTTCACGCCGGCCGCGTCACAGGCGGCCTTGAACTGCGTGGTGCAGATCTCCTGGATCGAGTACAGCCCGTCCTTGATGACCGTGTCGTTGATGTTGGCCTTGGTCAGCGAGACGACCGGGACCAGCACCGACGGGACGCCCTTGGTGGTGGGGCTGTCCACGGCGGACTTGGCGATCGAGTCCAGCTTCTCGCCCTTGGCGAGCGCGACGGCCATCTGCGCGGCGATGTCCGCTTCCTGACCGTACGGCTTGTACACGCTCATGAACTGCTGGCCCGCGACGATGCGCTGCACGCCGGCGAGTTCCGCGTCCTGGCCGGTCACCGGGGGGAGCGGCTTGAGGCCGGCACTCTGGAGGGCGGTGATGATACCGCCGGCCATGCCGTCATTGGCGGAGTAGACGCCGACGATGTTGTTCTTGCCGAGGGCCGAAAGCGCCGCCTCCATGTTGGCGTTGGCGTTCTCCGGCTTCCACTCCTTGGTGTCGTACTCCTTGCCGATCTTCACCTTGCCGTCGAGCACCGAGTGGGCGCCCTTCTTGAACAGCGCGGCGTTGGGGTCGGTGATGGCACCGTTCATCATGACGATGTCGCCGGACTTGGCCTTGTCGCCCAGCTCGTCGAGCAGCGCCTGGCCCTGGACCTTGCCGACCTCTTCGTTGTCGAAGGAGGTGTAGGCGTCGATCGGGCCCTCGGCCAGCCGGTCGTAGGCGACGACCGGTATACCGGCGTCCTTGGCCTTCTGGACCGAACCCGCGATGGCCTTGGAGTCCACCGAGTCGACGATCAGGACGTTCACCTTGTTGGTGATCATGGTGTCGACCTGCTGGTTCTGCAGCGAGGCGTCCTGCTTCGCGTTGGCGTAGACGATCTCGCCCTTGCCGTTGGTGAGTTCCTTGATCTTCTTCTCGATCAGCGGCCTGTCGAGCTTCTCGTAGCGCGCGGTCTGGTTCTCGGGCAGGAGCAGCCCGACCTTGATCGCGTCCGTCTTCACCGTCTTGGGGGCGTCGGACTTGTCGCCCGAGTCCTTGGCACTGCCACAAGCGGCAAGAGAGACGGCCATCGCGGTGGCGGCGGCGGCCACGGCAGCACGACGCATGTTCGCGTTCACTTCAGAAACCTCCCTGACGAGGCCGCGTCGTTGCGGCCGAGGTGGCTGGAAGTCAACTCGGCTCCGGGGCCAGCGTCAAGGAGTAAATCCTTAACGAGATGACAACGGTGCCATTCGTTATCTAAGTGAAGGCGGGCGTCGCGGCCGGAATGGCACCGTCCAAAAGGGTCGAATCGCCCATTTCGCTCAGTACGAGAGCGAGCGCTCCGAGCACTTCGGCGCGTCCGCCGAGCGCTCCGGGAAGCACCGAGAGCTGCCGCGCCGCACTCGGGATCGCGTACCGGGAGACAGACTCCCGTATCGGCGCGAGCACCAGCTCACCAGCCTCCGCCAAATCCCCGCCCAGCACCACCCGGCTGGGGTTCAAGAGGTTGCACAGATTCGCCACACCACTGCCGATGTGCCGGCCGACATCGGCGACGACCCTGCGGCAGCCCGGGTCGCCGTCCCTGGCGAGCCGCACGACGCGCTCCATGGAGAGATCGGCGCCGTGGCTGGACTGGAGCAGCGGCAGGACATAGCGGGCCGCCGTGAAGGTCTCCAGGCAGCCGCGGTTGCCACAGCGGCACACCGGGCCCGACTCGTCCAGCGTGATGTGCCCGATCTCACCGGCCGTACCGCCGGGTCCCCGGTAGATGTGACCGTCTATCACCAGACCGGCGCCGACACCGCTGGCGACCTTGATGTACGCCAGATCCCTGACCCCGCGGCCGCTTCCCCAGACCAGCTCGCCGAGGGCGCCGAGATTGGCATCGTTGTCGACGTACACCGGCACGCCCAGCCGGCCGGCCAGCTCGTCACTGGGGTTGATCCCGGTCCAGCCAGGCAGGATCGAGGTGGAGCCGAGCGTGCCCGACTCGACATCGATCGGGCCCGGGACGCCGAGGCCGACACCTATCACCTTCTGACGGCTGACCCCGGTGCTCACGATCAGCCGCTCGACCAGTTCCTCGGCGCGGCCGAAGCCCTGCGCGGACGAGGCGTCCACATCGAGGGGCTCGGACTCCTCCACGAGCACCTGGTGCGCGAGATTGCCGACGGCCACCCGCAGATGCGTGTGGCCGAAGTCCACTCCGACGACAATGCCCGCGTCGGCGCTGAGCGAGACGCTGCGGGCCCGGCGTCCGCCCGCCGAGGTGGGCGTGACCTGGACGGTTCCGCCGTCCTTCAGTTCGCGGACGATATTGGAGACCGTGGCCGCCGACAGTCCCGTGCCGCGGGCGATCTCCGCCTGGGTGAGCGAACCGGCCATGCGCACGGCGCGTACGACCCGCTCAAGGTTGGCCCGGTGCAGCGACGACTGCGACCCTGGAGTCTCCACGAACTCATCCACTCCTGCCCTTGGCGGGCGGCACGACCACCGCCCCCGGCCGAGGTCGCGCCAATGAGACCTCGACGTCTCTCCAACTTGTGAACCCTAAGCTCAGCCTTTCGGGCAGCTCCCCGTCAAGACCTTGAGCGAGTAAGGCTACGGATGAGCGACTTCGACACACCTCGGACCAGCGCGTTCGGAACACGGCGAACCGTCCGCCGGCCGGAGCAGGCGGACGGTTCGTCCGTTTTATCGCTATAGCTGCCCATTGAGCGTAAATCAGCTACTTCAACGCTCCGGCTGTGAGACCGGCCACCACCTGGCGCTGGAAGATGATGTACGCGGCGAGCACCGGCAGCATGGCCATCACCAGACCGGCGAAGAGACCGGACCAGTCGCCCTTGTAGCCCTGGCTGACGGCGAGCTGCACCAGTCCCTGCGAGAGCACCTTGTGGTCCGGGTCGGTGTTCAGCACCGTGGGCAGCAGGTACTGGTTCCACTGCCCCAGGAAGTTGAAGATGCCGACACTGATCAGGCCGGGCTTGGCCATCGGCAGCATCACCTGGAAGAACGTCCGGGTGTGCGAGGCACCGTCGATGATCGCCGCTTCCGCCACCGAGGTGGGCAGCGTCCGGAAGAACGCGGTGAGGAAGAAGACCGAGAACGGCAGTGAATAGGCGATATAGACGAGAATCAGGCCGTGGATGGAGTTCAGCAGGCCCAGATTGTTCATGACGTAGAACAGCGGGACCAGGGCCAGGATGACCGGGAAACTCATCCCGCCGACGAACAGGTAGTAGATGAAGCGGTTCCCGGGAAACTCGAAGCGCGCCAGCACATAGGCGGCCATCGAGCTGAGCAGCAGCGTGCCGGCCAGTGAACCGGCCACCACCAGCACGGTGTTGAGGAAGTAGTCGCTCATGTGCGCCTGGGTCCAGGCGCGCGACCAGTTGTCGAAGTGCAGCGTGTCCGGCAGCGACCACGGCGAGGTGAAGATGGACCTGTCGTCCTTGAACGACGTCATCACCGCCCACAGCAGCGGCAGCACGACCAGCACGGCCCAGATGACCAGGACGCCGTGCGAGAAGACGTTGAGGACGCCGCCGCTCTTCTTCACGGCCGGCGCGGAGTCGTCCGTCCTGGCCACGACGGGCCGTGGCTCCACGGCGCCGGCCGGCGGAGGGGTGTCAGTGGTCTTCATCAGAACTCCAGCCGCTCACGTCGACCCAGCCGCATCACGATGGCGGAGAAAGCCAGCGTGACGACGAGGAGGGCGACACCGATCGTGGTCGCATAGGCCGCCTGACCGTCCCGGAACGCCTTCTGGTAGACGAACAGGATCAGGACATTGGTGGAGTCGGCCGGCCCACCCGGTCCCACGGTCATGATCTGGACGACCGCGAAGGACTCCGCGCCCAGCGCGAGGATGCCCATGTACACCCAGCCGGACTGCACGGTGTCCCACAGCAGCGGCAGAGTGATACGGAAGAAGGTCGTGACGCGGCTCGCGCCGTCCAGCAGCGCCGCCTCGTAGAAGTCCTTCGGGATGGAGGCCATGCCCGCGGAGAAGAGGACCACGAAGAAACCGACCTGGCTCCACACCAGGACGGCCATCACACACCACAGCGCGAGATCCGGATCGCCCAGCCACTCGGGCTGCACGCTGTCCAGACCGACCGCGCCGAGCGCGGAGTTGATGGCGCCGCTGTTCGGGTTGTACGCGAACTGGAAGAGCAGCGCGACGATCGCGATCGAGAGCACCTGCGGGAAAAAGTACACGATCTTGTAGAAGGAGGAGCCGCGGACGCCCGCGATGGCGGCTCCCTTCCGGCGGCGACCGCCGACATTCAGCATGAACGCGAAGAACAGCGCCAGGCCGAGCACCACCACGGGCAGCAGCAGCGCGAAAGTCAGGCTGTGCTGAAGCGAGCTCCAGAAGGTGTCGTCATCGAGCATCCGCGTGTAGTTGCCGAAGCCGACCATCTTGAAGTCCGGGCTGAGACCGGTCCAGTCGGTGAACGAGTAATAGATGGACTGGATGAATGGCCAAATGACGAACAGTGCGTACATCGCCAGTGGGACGACCAGAAACCCCACGATGAACCGGTACTTGCCGTGTTGCATGTCTCCCGACCCCGAATCTCCGGCGGGTGCCGCCGCGCTGCCTTGGGGGGAACCGGAAGCCCCGGCGGGGCTTCCGGCCACTTCCGCTCCTACTGGTGCTTGTAGTGCTTGATGGAGTCGTCCTTGGCCGCCGCGTCGGCGTACTCCTGGCACTTCTTGATGGCCTCGGCCGGAGTGATGCGTCCGGCCATCATCTCGCCGAGCGCGCCGACGCCGATCTTCTCCTTCTGGAGGGCGACGTACCAGTCCTGGAGCCTCGGGTTCAGCACATTGGTACCGGCCTTGGTCAGCGCGTCCACACCGGACTGCAGCGCGGTGGAGAGCGTCAGACCGTCGGTGCCGCCGTTGAAGGCGCTCAGCGACTTCACCTTGGTGGTGAAGTTCTTCGACGACGCCTCGCTCAGCATGATGCGGAGCTGCTCCATACCGCCGTCGGGGTTCTTGGCGTTCGCCGGGACGACGAAGGGCTCACCGCCGGACGCCCAGATGGTGCCGAACGGAAGCTTGTCCGAGCTGTCCAGGCTGGACGGCGCGGCGACCTTCATCTGGAAGTCCTTCGGCGTGGTCTTCGCCGCCTCGTTCTCCACCCAGGAGCCGTTCGGGAGGAACAGCGCCCGGCCCTCGGTCCACGCGGTCTGCGACTGCGTGTGGTCGATGCCGGGAGTGCCCTTGAGGATGTAGCCCTTCTTGTACAGCTCGTAGTACGCCTCGAAGCCGGCCTTCACCGCCGGGTGCTTCCAGGCGTTGGGCTCCAGGTTGTCGATGGCGTCGAGGACCTCGCGGCCACCGATCTTGCCGATGAACGGGTAGAGCGAGAACGGGATGTAGTACGGGTACTTGCCCGCGTACGTCCAGCCGGCGATGCCCTTCTTCTTGGCCTTCTCGCAGAGGGCCAGCATCGCGTCCCAGTCCTCGGGATACTCCGCGTCGAGCTTGTCCAGAGCGGTCTGCGAATACCACACGCCGTACACGGTGTACGCGTAGTACATGATCCATACCGGGTCGCCGTCGAACTGGCCCATCTCCAGGACACCGGGACGCAGCGTGTCACGGACCTTCTTGCCCGGGTCGTCGAAGGACGGCGCGTCCATCAGCGGCGTGAGATCGGCGAGCTGCTTCTTGCCGACCAGAACACCCATGTCCATCTGCTCGGCACCCGAGTTGTCGATCAGGTCCGGCGGAGTGCCGCCGTTGAAGCGGGGCTGGAGCTCCGACTGGATCTTCTGGGTCGGAGTGAACTTCACCTTCGCCTTCGGGAAGGCCTTCGTGTACTGCTTGACGGCGTCGGTGGCGTACTCGGTGCCGAATCCGCCGTCGAACAGGACGAAGTCGAGCGGCGCGGTCTCGTTCACCCCGAGCGGGTTCTTCTCGGACGTCTTGCCTTTTTCGACCTTCTGGTCGGTCCCGCTGTCACTGCTCGCACACGAGGCCAGGAAGCTCATCGTCGGGACGGTGATCAGGCCGATCGCGGCAGAACGCTTGATCACATCGCGACGGCCAAGGCCCTCGTTGTTCTGAGCGGAGGTGGATCCCATGCTCAAGTCCTCGCCTTCTCCAGGACTCAGGCGGTGTACCGGTCGCCCGTCCTTCTCGCCTGAGGCGAAGGGCCCCGCCACCGCGGTCAAATGAAGCTGGGTGGTGCAGGATTGCCGTGCTCGAATACGTCGCTTGATCGATCACAGGGAGAACTGCCTGAATGGAGCCGGCGGAGAGCGGGCAGAGCCCTCCCCGCCGTCCCTGCCCCCCGGTCCGCCGCCGCGGTAAACGCCAGGGGCTGACGCCGACAGGTATAGTCCACTTCCCGTCAACTGAGCAAGATCGAAAGCAGGTTTGGACGGCAGTCTTTCCCTAGTTGAGACCTCGCGGATATCTGAGCCGGTGTGTACTCATTCGACCGCCTCGGTCTCTCCGGAATGACCGATTCTGGCACTCACACCTCTCCAACACCCTTGACACCACTGCACACTTGCTTCCTACTGGACCCTGCGCTCACGTTTGACAACGTTGTCCAACTGATTACGCAGGAGGAATGGCTCGTATGCAGCAGAGAACCGGCGCCCGGCGCAGACAATGGCATACGGCCGCCCTGGTGGCGGCCGCCTCGCTGCTTGTCGTGACCGCCCAGTCCGCCGCTATAGCACAGCCCAGCCAACCGCGCCCGGCGGAAAAGGAATTCACCTCCTCTTTCGAGGAAGACGAACCTCAGCCGGACTGGCGCAACACCGTCGAAGTGGGGCCCGGCGGCGACAAGCGGGCATCCGGTGTCGATGGCGGCTTCACCGCCGGAATTCCGGGCAATGTCACCGACAAGGTCGTGGATCTGCGCGCGAGCGACGAGAACACGGGCGGTGGCGAGACCAAGGAGAATCTGGTCGATGTCCAGTCGGCCACGAAGTGGCTGGCGTTCGAGCGGACCGCCTGGATCGAGTTCGACCTGGACGAACCGGTCAAGGTCGTGACGTACGCGCTGACTTCGGCGAACGATCACGCGGAACGCGACCCCAGGGACTGGACGCTCCAGGGCTCCGCCGACGGCAAGGAGTGGAAGGACCTGGACACCAGGAAGGGCGAGACCTTCGGGGAGCGCTTCCAGACCAAGTCCTACGACATCTCCGATTCCACCGCCTACCAGCACTACCGGCTGGACATCACCGCGAACAACGGCGGTACGGACGCGACCCAGTTGGCCGATGTCCAGTTCTCGAACGGTGACACGGGAGCACCGGCTCCGCAGGACATGCGCACCCAGGTGGACCGCGGCCCGGCCGGCTCTCCCACCGCCAAGTCCAGCGTCGGATTCACCGGCAAGAAGGCGCTGAAGTACGCCGGTACGCACAAGCCGGACGGGCGCGCGTACTCGTACAACAAGGTCTTCGACGTGAACACGGCCGTGCGGCGCGACACCGCGCTCTCGTACCGGATCTATCCCTCCCTCCCGGAGACGGATCTGAACTACCCGGCCACCAACGTCTCGGTCGATCTCGCCTTCACCGACGGCACCTATCTGAGCGATCTGAAGGCCGTCGACTCCCACGGCGGGCTGCTGACCCCGCAGGGCCAGGGCGCGGCCAAGCAGCTCTATGTCAACCAGTGGAATCAGGTCGACTCCCGGATCGGTTCGGTCGCGGCCGGCAAGACCGTCGACCGGATCCTGGTGGCGTACGACTCGCCGAAGGGGCCCGCGAGTTTCCAGGGCTGGATCGACGACATCAGTCTGGCGCCGAAGGCACCGGAGAAGCGGCTCGCGCATCTCGCGGACTACGCGTCCACCGTCCGCGGCACCAACTCCAGCGGCTCCTTCTCACGCGGCAACACCTTCCCGGCCACGGCGGTCCCGAACGGCTTCAACTTCTGGACGCCGGTGACCAACGCCGGTTCCGACAGCTGGCTGTACGAGTACTCCCGCGCCAACAACGCCGACAACCTGCCGACGCTGCAGGCGTTCAGCGCCAGCCATGAGCCGAGTCCCTGGATGGGCGACCGGCAGACCTTCCAGGTGATGCCGTCGGTCGCCACGGGTACGCCCGACGCCTCCCGTACGGAACGGGCACTGCCCTTCAAGCACGAGAACGAGACCGCGAAGCCGCACTACTACGGTGTGACGTTCGAGAACGGTCTCAAGGCCGAGATGGCCCCGACCGACCATGCGGCGATGATGCGCTTCACCTATCCGGGTGAGGACGCGAGCGTCATATTCGACAACATCTCGAACGCCGGCGGGCTGACCCTCGATCCGGAGAGCCGTTCCTTCACCGGTTTCTCGGACGTCAAGAGCGGTCTTTCGACGGGAGCGACGCGACTTTTCGTATACGGCGTCTTCGACGCGTCCGTCACGGCGAGCGGCAGGCTCACCGGCGGCGGCGGTGAGGATGTCACGGGATATCTCCGCTTCGACGCCGGCAAGGACAGGACCGTCACGCTGCGCGTGGCGACCTCGCTGATCAGCGTCGACCAGGCGAAGAAGAACCTCGCCGACGAGATCCCGGCCTCCCGCCGCTTCGACCAGGTCCAGAACCAGGCGCGGACGGCGTGGGACGACCTGCTGGGCAAGGTGGAGGTCGAGGGCGCGGACCACGACCAGCTCACCACGCTCTACTCCAGCCTCTACCGGCTCTACCTGTATCCCAACTCCGGTTTCGAGAACACCGGTTCGAAGTCCCGCCCGAAGCAGCAGTACGCGAGCCCGTTCTCGCCGGCGACCGGTCCTGACACCCCGACACGGACGGGTGCGAAGATCGTCGACGGCGAGATGTACGTCAACAACGGCTTCTGGGACACCTACCGGACCACCTGGCCGGCCTACTCCTTCCTCACTCCGAAGAAGGCGGGCAAGCTGGTTGACGGCTTTGTGCAGCAGTACAAGGACGGCGGCTGGATCTCCCGCTGGTCCTCGCCGGGCTACGCCGACCTGATGACCGGCACCAGCTCGGACGTGGCCTTCGCCGACGCCTATGTCAAGGGCGTCGACTTCGACGCGGAGGCGGCGTACGAGGCCGCGCTGAAGAACGCGACGGTGGCGCCGCCCAGTTCGGGAGTCGGCCGCAAGGGCATGGAGACCTCGCCCTTCACCGGCTATGCCTCCACCGAGACCCATGAGGGCCTGTCCTGGTCGCTGGAGGGCTATCTCAACGACTACGGCCTGGCGAAGATGGGCCAGGCGCTCTACAAGAAGACCAAGAAGGAGCGCTACAAGGAGGAGTCGGAGTACTTCCTCAACCGCGCGCAGAACTACGTCTCGCTCTTCGACTCGAAGGCCGGCTTCTTCCAGGGCCGGAATCTGGCGGGCGACTGGCGGGTTCCTTCGGACCAGTACGACCCGCGCGTATGGGGCTACGACTACACCGAGACGAACGGATGGGGATACGCGTTCACCGCGGTCCAGGACAGCCGCGGCCTCGCCAACCTCTACGGCGGCCGGTCGGGTCTCGCGGAGAAGCTGGACACCTACTTCTCGACGCCCGAGACGGCCTCGTCCGAGTTCGCCGGTTCGTACGGCGGGATCATCCATGAGATGACCGAGGCGCGCGACGTACGGATGGGCATGTACGGCCATTCCAACCAGGTCGCCCACCATGTCGCGTACATGTACGACGCGGCCTCGCAGCCCTGGAAGACCCAGGAGAAGGTCCGCGAGGTCCTCTCCCGTCTCTACACCGGCAGCGAGATCGGCCAGGGCTACCACGGCGACGAGGACAACGGCGAGCAGTCCGGCTGGTACCTCTTCTCCGCGCTCGGCTTCTATCCGCTGGTGATGGGCAGTGGTGAGTACGCGATCGGCTCACCGCTCTTCACCAAAGCGACGGTGCGTCTGGAGAACGGCCGCAAGCTGGTCGTCAAGGCGCCGAAGAACAGCGCCAAGAACATCTATGTCCAGGGGCTGAAGGTCAACGGCAAGTCCTGGAACTCCACGGCGCTCCCGCACGACCTGCTCGAACGCGGCGGCACGCTGGAGTTCGCGATGGGCTCCAAGCCGTCGTCCTGGGGCACCGGCAAGGACGCGGCGCCGGTCTCGATCACCAAGGACGACCAGGTCCCGGCGCCTCGCGCCGACGCGCTGACCGCGTCGGGCCCGCTCTTCGACAACTCCTCCCGCACGGAGGCGCCCGTCGAGTCGGTGGACCTGCCGGTCGCTTCGGCGACCCGCGCCGTCCAGTACACGCTGACGTCATCGGCGGCGGACCGGGCGCCGAGCGGCTGGGTGCTCCAGGGCTCCGCCGACGGCTCGGCCTGGAAGACGCTGGACACCCGGTCCGGCCAGTCCTTCGCCTGGGACAAGCAGACCCGGGTCTTCACGGTGGCCAGGCCGGGCACGTACGCCACGTACCGCCTGGTGAGCACGGAACCGTCGGCACTGGCGGAGGTGGAACTGCTCAGGTAGGCCGCCCGGTCGCTGAAGGGGCCATCGGCGCGCGCCGGTGGCCCTTTCGGCTTTTTCGCGACGGCGGCCTCGTGTCGGGACACCTCACGGACCGGGCGGTCGTCGGTCACCGTGAGGGTCTTGGGCACATCCATGTGCGTGGCTGACATCAAAGTGCCTCCTTCCGGTTCCGTTCGGGCTGCCGCAGGATGGGGTCACGCACAAGAAGTAACCAATGGAGGTCTCGATGAGCGCACCCTCACCGGCGATGCCGGCACCAGGCCCTGTCCGGGAGGAGGCGGCACCGCCGCCGGACCTCACGACCGGCGAGCCGCCCGCCGTGATACCGGCCTCCGCCGCGTCCGTACTGGTGTCGCTTGGTTCCACGGATGCCCCGGCCTGCGCCGACGGAAGCTGCCTGCTGTGAGCGAGAAGACCTCCATACGGGTCGAGGTGTGGTCCGACGTGGTGTGCCCCTGGTGCTACATCGGCAAGCGGCGGCTGGAGAAGGCCCTCGCCGGGTTCGAGCACGCCGACGAGGTCGAGGTGGTGTGGCGCAGCTTCCAGCTCGACCCGGCGTATCCCAAGGGCCCGGGACGGCCGGTGTACGAGGCCCTCGCCGAGAAGACCGGCGGTTCGACGGCGCAGGTGCGCGCGATGACCGCGCAGGTGGCGGCGCTGGCCGAGCAGGAGGGCCTGGTGTACGACTTCGACCGGGCCACCATGGCCAACACCTTCGACGCCCACCGGCTGGCCCAGCTCGCCAAGGCGCACGGCCTCGGCGCGGAGATGCACGAGCGGCTTCTGAGCGCCCAGTTGACCGAGGGTGAGTCCCTCGGCGACACGGAGACGCTTGTCCGGCTGGGCGCCGAGGTCGGTGTCCCCGCCGACGAGGCGCGGCGGGTCCTGGCAGGCGACGAGTACGCGGCGGATGTCGCGGCGGACATCCGCGAGGCCCGGACACTCGGGGCGACCGGCGTGCCGTTCTTCGTACTGGACCGTGCGTACGGCGTCTCGGGCGCGCAGCCCGTCGAGACATTTCTGTCCGCGCTGCGCCAGGCGCACCACCACTCGGGCGCGGCGACCCGCTGATCTGATTTTTCCGGGAGCACCGGCGGTGTCACGCCCGGCGGTGCCGGCTCTCCGGGCGGAGGCAGGCGGTCAGTCCTCCGCCGGGCGGCTGTAGCCGCCGTGCCACCAGATCCGGCCGAGCGCGCGAGCGGCGCGCGTCACGCGCCGCGCCGCCACCGGACCGGACCGGGCCGTCGGACGCGCGCCGGGAGACACGGCGCGCGAAAACACCGAAGGGCCGTACCCCGCGCGACGCGGGATACGGCCCTCAACCGTGTGAGCGGTCAGGCTACTTGCGGATCAGGCTGCGCAGCACGTACTGCATGATGCCGCCGTTGCGGTAGTAGTCCGCCTCACCGGGCGTGTCGATGCGGACCACCGCGTCGAACTCCACACCGGTGTCCGTGGTGACCTTGACCGTGCGCGGCGTGGTGCCGTTGTTCAGCTCCGTCACACCGGTGAAGGAGAAGGCCTCCTCGCCGGTCAGGCCCAGGGACTGCGCCGAGGCGCCCTCCGGGTACTGGAGCGGAAGCACGCCCATGCCGATCAGGTTCGAGCGGTGGATGCGCTCGTACGACTCGGCGATGACGGCCTTCACACCGAGCAGCGCGGTGCCCTTCGCGGCCCAGTCGCGGGACGAGCCGGAGCCGTACTCCTTGCCCGCCAGGACGACCAGCGGCGTGCCGGCGGCCTGGTAGTTCTGGGAGGCGTCGTAGATGAAGGAGACCGGGCCGTCCTCGACGGTGAAGTCGCGGGTGTAGCCGCCCTCGGTGCCCGGCGCGATCTGGTTGCGCAGGCGGATGTTGGCGAAGGTGCCACGGATCATGACCTCGTGGTTGCCACGACGGGAACCGTACGAGTTGAAGTCACGGCGCTCGACACCGTGCTCCGTGAGGTACTTGCCGGCCGGAGTGTCGGCCTTGATCGCGCCGGCCGGGGAGATGTGGTCGGTGGTGACCGAGTCGCCCAGCTTGGCGAGCACCCGGGCGCCGGTGATGTCGGCGACCGGAGTGGTCTCCATCGTCATGCCCTCGAAGTACGGGGGCTTACGGACGTAGGTGGACTGCGGGTCCCACTCGAAGGTGTTGCCGGTGGGGATCGGCAGCGCCTGCCACTGGGCGTCGCCCGCGAAGACGTCCCGGTAGGACTTGTTGAACATGTCCTCGCCGATGGCGTTGGCCACGACATCGTTGACCTCGGCCTCGGTGGGCCAGATGTCCTTGAGGTAGACCGGCTTGCCGTCCTGGTCGATGCCGAGGGCGTCCTTGGTGATGTCCACCTTCATGGAGCCCGCGAGGGCGTACGCGACGACCAGCGGCGGAGACGCCAGGTAGTTCATCTTGACGTCCGGGTTGATCCGGCCCTCGAAGTTACGGTTGCCGGAGAGCACCGAGGTGACGGCCAGGTCGTGCTCGTTGACGGCCTTGGAGACCTCCTCCGGCAGCGGTCCCGAGTTGCCGATGCAGGTGGTGCAGCCGTAGCCGACGAGGTTGAAGCCGACCTTGTCGAGGTACGGAGTGAGGCCCGCCTTGTCGAAGTAGTCGGTGACGACCTTGGAGCCCGGGGCCAGCGTGGTCTTGACCCACGGCTTGCGGGTCAGTCCCTTCTCCACCGCCTTCTTGGCCACCAGCGCGGCGGCGACCATGACATACGGGTTCGAGGTGTTGGTGCAGGAGGTGATCGCGGCGACGGTAACGGCACCGTGGTCGATCTCGTACGTCGAGCCGTCGGGAGCCGTGACGGTGGTCGGACGGGTCGGCACGCCGTTGGCGGAGGCGGGAGCGTCGGAGGCCGGGAAGGACTCCTTGCCCGCCTCCTCGTCGTCGCTGACGTAGTTGCGGACGTCCTGCGCGAACTTCTGCTTGGCCTCGGCCAGGATAATGCGGTCCTGCGGGCGCTTCGGGCCGGCGATGGACGGGACGACCGTGGAGAGGTCGAGCTCCAGCTTCTCGGAGAAGTCGGGCTCGGCGGCCGGGTCGAGCCAGAGGCCCTGCTCCTTGGCGTACGCCTCGACCAGGGCGACCTGCTGGTCGCTGCGGCCGGTCAGGCGCAGGTACTTCAGCGTCTCGTCGTCGATCGGGAAGATCGCGGCGGTCGAGCCGAACTCCGGCGACATATTGCCGATGGTGGCGCGGTTCGCGAGAGAGGTCGCGGCGACGCCCTCACCGTAGAACTCGACGAACTTGCCGACGACGCCGTGCTTGCGCAGCATCTCGGTGATCGTGAGGACCAGGTCGGTGGCGGTGGTGCCGGCGGGCAGCTCGCCGGTCAGCTTGAAGCCGACGACGCGCGGGATGAGCATCGAGACGGGCTGACCGAGCATCGCGGCCTCGGCCTCGATGCCGCCGACGCCCCAGCCCAGCACACCGAGGCCGTTGACCATCGTGGTGTGCGAGTCGGTGCCGACGAGAGTGTCCGGGTACGCCTGGCCGTTGCGGACCATGACCGTCCGGGCGAGGTGCTCGATGTTCACCTGGTGGACGATGCCGGTGCCGGGCGGGACGACCTTGAACTCGTCGAAGGCGGTCTGGCCCCAGCGCAGGAACTGGTAACGCTCCTTGTTGCGGCCGTACTCCAGCTCCACGTTCTGCGTGAAGGCCTCCGGCGTGCCGAACTTGTCGGCGATGACGGAGTGGTCGATGACCAGCTCGGCCGGGGCCAGCGGGTTGATCTTGGCCGGGTCGCCGCCCAGCTCCTTCACGGCCTCACGCATGGTCGCGAGGTCCACGACACACGGCACACCGGTGAAGTCCTGCATGATCACGCGGGCCGGGGTGAACTGGATCTCCTGGCTCGGCTGCGCCTGGGAGTCCCAGCCGCCGACGGCGCGGATGTGGTCGGCGGTGATGTTCGCGCCGTCCTCGGTGCGGAGCAGGTTCTCCAGCAGCACCTTCAGGCTGTAAGGGAGGCGCGCGGAGCCCTCGACCTTGTCCAGCTTGAAGATCTCGTACGACTCGTCGCCCACGCGCAGCGTGCTGCGGGCGTCGAAGCTGTTCGCCGACACGACAGTCTCCTTCATCAATGTGCGCGTACTACCGCGATCTTGCCGTCACGACTCGTCGTCGATGCGCTAAGGTAAGGCTTAGTTAGGTAACCCTTACCGAGTGGCGGCCGCGGTACGCCTTCGCAGATATCTCGATGTCGAGATAACTCTAGTACATGACCCCTGCGCGGTCATGTCCAGGCCCGCGCGCTTGTTCTGTTCCACGAGGGCCGGAAAGCGCGCGCTGGGTGGGACAGCCGTGTCCCGCGTGACGCCGGGGACGGAAGTCGGCCGCCCGGCCGGAAGGAACGTCATCGTCCGCCGGCCGGAGCACCACCCCGACCGGCTCCGGTGCCGTCGTGGCGTACGGACAGCCAGCGCAGGGAGGCCAGGCCGAGCCCCGTCATCATGCGCGCCAGCCGTGGGTCTCCGGTGGAATCCATGGAGCAGGCCGCGGCCAGCAGAAAACCCGCCTGCGCCGAGATGAGGACATCGACGGCGTCGCGCTCGACGCCGGTCAGCAGCGGATGACGCGCCGCGAAGGGTTCCGGATCGATACCGGAGAGCGCCACGCTGCCGAGCAGCATGACCAGATCGGCGTGGCGAGGTCCGGCCCAGGCGTGCGGCCAGTCCACGACGACGACGCGGTCGGCTGTGAGCAGGATGTTGAACGGATACAGGTCGCCGTGGGTGAGTGTCTCTCCGGCGGTCGCCTCGGCGAGATGAGCCTCCAGGGACAGATGTGCTTCCAGCTCGTCGGCGGTCCGTGGTGAGATCTCGGTCAGCTTTCTCAGCGCCCGCGGATTGTCCGCCAGCCGCCGCCAGCCGCCGAGTCGTGGCGCGGGATAGGCCAGGTCGCGCGGCGGTGCCGGTGTGAGTCCTTCCGCCAGGTCGGTGACGGCGTCCAGGACCCGCCGCAGTTCGGCCTCGCGCCACGGCTGCGCGGGAAGCGCGCCGTCGATGTCCTCGAAGACCAGTGCCACCCACTCGCCGTCGTCGAAGGATCCCAGCAGCCGTGGTGCGGGCACTCCGGACGGCAGCCCGCCGGCCACCGCGATCTCACGGCGATGGAACTCTCCGACGGCGGGAGCGGCCACCGTGTCGACGGCCTTGGCGAACGCCTTGCGGCCGTCGGACAGTTCCAGCCGGACCGCGAGGCCGTCGGAGAAACCGCCTTGCTGGCTGATGGCCGTGGTCACCGCGCCCTGGAGCAGGCCCTCGATACCGGCCGCCACGGACCGCGGCAGGCTGCTCCAGGAAATGCGCCTGCTGCCGGTGTGTGAGGGAAGAGGTGCGGGCGTACCCCAGGACGCGTCGCTGGTCGGCATGGACAATTGACTCCTCATCAGAAGGGACGGTGTCGGGACAAGGACTTCCGGCGATGCGTTCGCGGGACTTCGGGGCTTGGGGGCCTTGGATGCTTCGGGCCTTGGGCGCTTCGGGGCTGGGGCGCTTCGGGGCTGGGGCGCTTCGGGGCTGGGGCGCTTCGGGGCTGGGGCGCTTCGGGGCTGGGGCGCTTCGGGGCTGGGGCGCTTCGGCAACCGCCTCCGCCGCGACCGTCCCGGTCAATGCCACCGCATTCGACTTCGCGGGCTCGGCGGCCTGGCCTTCGGACTTTCCGGAACACCGTCAACGGGTTCTCACGAAGCCGGGCATGCGTCAGGGCTCACAAGCAGCAGGTCCACACCACCGCAGTAGTGTGCGCGCATGACCTCGCAAGCGTACCTGTCCGAACTGTTCTCGCTGGAGGACCGGACCGCCGTGGTGACCGGCGGGAGTTCCGGCATCGGCCGGGCCGTCGCCGGGGCTCTCGCACGCGCGGGCGCGCGTGTGGTGATGGTGGCGCGCAAGGAGGCGGAGCTGGCCGCCACGGCCGGTGAACTCGCGAGCCACGGCTGCCGGACGGCCTGGGTGAGCGCCGATCTGAGCACCCGCGACGGCTCACGCGCGGCGGCCGAAGGCGCGGTCGAGGCGTTCGGAGAGCCGGACATCCTCGTCAACTGCGCCGGGGTCAATCTGCGTCCGCCGATGGACGAGTTGGACGAGGACGTGTGGGACACCACGATGGCGGTGAACCTGGAGGCGCCGTATCTGCTGGGACAGCGGTTCGGGCCCGGCATGGCCGAACGCGGCTTCGGGCGGATCATTCACATCACCTCCCAGCAGGCGCATCGGGCGTTCGTCCGGAGCGGTGCCTACGGTGTCTCCAAGGGAGCGCTGGAGTCGCTGGCCCGTTCCCAGGCCGAGGCGTGGTCGCCGTACGGAGTCACCTGCAACACGCTGGTGCCGGGGTTTGTGATGACGCCTCTCAACGAGCGCCTGTCGTCCGACCCGGAGAAGGTGGCCGCGCTGGCCGCACGCACGATGGCCGGGCGGAACGGTCTGGCCGAGGACTTCGCCGGCGCGGCGGTCTTCCTGGCGAGCCGCGCCTCCGGTTACGTCACCGGACAGTCGATCTGCGTCGACGGCGGATTCTCCGTCCACTGAGCGCGATGCCTCGGATCGCGGTCCCTGAGAGACCGGCCGGACTCCCTTCGCCGGCGGCGATCCCGGCGCGACGACCTCCGCGCCACGACCGGCGACGACCTTTGCGCCACGACCTTTGCGCCACGACTGGCGACGACCTCCGGGACAGACTCCCCGGTCACGGAACGGCGGTTCACCGGCCGCGCACGCGCCACGGCCGCCGGCGCGCAGACATGTATCGGTGTTCAGCGGAAACCCGTACCTCTGACAGAGGAGGCACAGATGGCGATCACATTCCGTAAGAGTTTCACCATCCTGCCGGGGGTGCGGCTGAACATCAACCGTCACTCCTGGTCCATCACCACCGGTGGCGGCAAGCACGGTCCGAGGCACACGTCCAGCAGTACGGGGCGGCGGACGACGTCCATGGACCTGCCGGGTCCGTTCGGCTGGCGCAAGACGACGAGCAAGCGGCGCGGTCACTGAGCGGTGACCGCACCGGCCACTGAGCAGGCGATCTCGCAGGTCACCGGGCACCCGTACGGCGGCGCAACGGTTGCCGGGCCGGCTCCTGGCGCAGAAGATCGGAGCATGGGTGGCCGCCCTCGGCGGCCACCCGGGTGGCCGTCACCCGGACGGCATATCCCAGCTCGGCCCCTATCTCACATCTGAGATAACCTGCCCCTATGGCAGACGACTACCTCGTACGCATCGGCAAGCTCATCCGCGACGCCCGTCAGCACCGGGGCTGGACACAGACGCAACTTGCCGAGGCTCTGGCCACCAGCCAGAGCGCCGTGAACCGCATTGAGCGCGGTAACCAGAACATCAGCCTTGAGATGATCGCGCGCATCGGTGAGGCGCTCGACAGTGAGATCGTGTCGCTCGGCTACGCCGGGCCCATGCATCTGCGGGTGGTCGGCGGCCGCCGGCTCTCCGGTTCCATCGATGTCAAGACGAGCAAGAACGCGTGCGTCGCACTGCTGTGCGGCTCGCTGCTCAACAAGGGCCGTACGGTGCTGCGCCGAGTGGCGCGCATCGAGGAGGTCTTCCGCCTTCTGGAGGTCCTGAACTCCATCGGCGTGCGCACCCGCTGGATCAACGACGGTGTGGACCTGGAGATCGTGCCGCCCGCCGAGCTGGACATGGAGGCGATCGACGCGGAGGCGGCGATCCGCACCCGCTCCATCATCATGTTCCTCGGCCCGCTGCTGCACCGCCTGGACAACTTCCGGCTCCCGTACGCGGGCGGCTGCGACCTCGGGACGCGCACCATCGAGCCCCACATGATCGCGCTCCGCCGCTTCGGTCTGGACATCGCGGCGACCGAGGGCCTCTACCACGCGCAGGTGGACCGCTCGGTCTCGCCCGGCCGGCCGATCGTACTGACCGAGCGCGGCGACACCGTCACCGAGAACGCGCTGCTGGCCGCCGCGCGCCATGACGGTACGACCGTCATCCGCAACGCCTCGTCCAACTACATGGTCCAGGACCTCTGCTTCTTCCTGGAGGCGCTGGGCGTACAGGTCGACGGCATCGGGACGACCACCCTGACCGTGCACGGCGTGCCGTCCATCGACGTGGATGTGGACTACTCCCCTTCCGAGGACCCGGTCGAGGCGATGAGCCTGATCGCCGCCGCCGTGGTCACCGAGTCCGAGCTGACGATCCGCCGGGTCCCGATCGAGTTCCTGGAGATCGAGCTGGCGGTGCTGGAGGAGATGGGACTCGACCACGACCGCACCACCGAGTACTCGGCCGACAACGGGCGTACGCGGCTGGTGGACCTGACCGTACGGCCCTCCAAGCTGGAGGCGCCGATCGACAAGATCCACCCGATGCCGTTCCCGGGACTGAACATCGACAATGTGCCGTTCTT
Organism: Streptomyces sp. AK02-01A; assembly: GCF_033795305.1. Taxonomy (NCBI): domain Bacteria; kingdom Bacillati; phylum Actinomycetota; class Actinomycetes; order Kitasatosporales; family Streptomycetaceae; genus Streptomyces; species Streptomyces sp. AK02-01A. Next base: position 11,168 of record NZ_JARBAE010000006.1, on the reverse strand, counting down.
CGCGGCCATCGCGGCGGTGGCCCAGGGCCAGACTCTGATCCATGACTGGGTCTACGACAACCGCGCCATCTATCTGACGGACCTCAACCGCCTCGGCGGCCGGCTTCAGCTCCTCGACCCGCACCGCGTCCTGGTGGAGGGCCCGACCCGCTGGCGCGCGGCCGAGATGATGTGCCCGCCGGCGCTGCGTCCCGCGGTGGTCGTCCTGCTGGCGATGATGGCGGCGGAAGGTACGTCCGTACTGCGCAACGTCTATGTCATCAACCGCGGTTACGAGGACCTGGCGGAGCGCCTGAACTCGGTGGGCGCCCAGATCGAGATCTTCCGCGACATCTGATACGCGGATGCCGCCGCATCCCGTCTGACCTGCTACTTAGCGAGCCAGACAGGCGTGCGGCGGCATCTCTGGGACTTCTCGGAAGCCACCCAAGGTCACTGGTCGATCAAGGAGCTGTTGGCGCCTTGATACTCCGCTGGTCAAGGAGCTGGGGTAGTCGTTTCCGGAGCGGCCGACGGTGTTGCGAGCAGGGTCACGCTATGGGTGAGGGCTTCGCGTTCTTCCTCTGTCCAGTCGTTCGGGTGGCCGGCGATGTTCCCCAGGGTGAGCGCGGAGATGTGGTCGAGGAGCTGTTGCGCGCCGAGTTGACTGCTTACGCGTCCGGCGGCTTGGGCACGTTCGATGGCCTTGATCTTGTCGGCAACGGCCCGCCGCACTGGGACCAGCGAGTTGGTGAGGTCGGGGCGTTCGAGGTGCTGCCACAACAGGAGCCGGACGAAGTGGGGGTTTGCTCGGTAGAAGTCGAAGACCTGCCTGGCGTAGTCGGGCAGGTTGGTCGCGTCGAGGGTCACGGCGTCTTGGGCGCGCAGGACGTGATGCTCCAGAACGGCGTTGAACAGACCGTCCTTATTGTCGTAGTAGGCATAGATCATGCGCTGGTTGGCCTGTGCCTTGTCGGCAATGCGCGCGATGCGCCCGCCGGACAGTCCCACAGCGGCGAACTCCTCGGTGGCAGCTTCCAGGATGCGACGGCGGGTGTCGGCGGCATCCCGGGTCGCCCGGCCGATGTCCTGCCTCTGGGTCATGCCACACGCTCCTACTTGACTCACACCTGCCCGTCGGGTGCGACGCGGGTCAACGCCGCAGCCGACGGTGTTTTACACGGGTCAGGCTACGTTCTCGGCCAGCACCTCGTTGGCGTGGATGGTGTCGAGATACTCGTGCACCGATACCAGCTTGCCGTCGCGCACCGTGGTCACGACGACCACCCTGTTGTCGTACACCTTGCCGGTGGCGGAGACCCCATGAACCTCCGTCTCAAGCACAACTTGGTCACCCTCGGCAACAACGTTGTTGATTTTCACCTTCACCCCGTTGGGCATGTTCGCCCCAATGACGGACATCACCTGGCCGAACCCTTCCTTGGAGTGGGTTCCGGCCAGCGGAAACTGCTCCGGCCGACCAGCGATCCGGTAGGTCAGATCGTCGGCCAGCAGGGCGCTGGGGTCGTTGCCGGACCCCACCCCGTCGAAGAAGGCCAGCACCACATTCTTGTTTTCCTCGGCCGTCGCCATGCCGTTCCGCTCCTTGCTTGACTGAGTGAGTCGTACCGCGAATAAGTAACTACCTACTTACTAATGTAGGCGGCAGTCCTCAAAACGCCAAACGCAGCGCGGCGTCAAGGCGCCGGGCGCCGGGCCGGCCCGCCGCGCAGAGCGCCGTCGTGATGGTGCTGACCGAACTCCGGCTGGTGCGCCGGCGGTTGTGCCGGCCGGGGAGTCCAGCTACAGGCCGGCCACCGTGCCGCATCACCACGCGATGCGGCGCGGTGCAGGAAATCCCCGCGACGGCACCGGGCTCGCCGCAGCCGCCCACCTGGTCGAGCGCGGCCTGACCCCGCTGGTCCTGGAGCAGGGCCCGGCCGCCGCCGCGGTACGCGGTTGGTCCCACGTCCGGCTGTTCTCCACCTGGGCCGAGCTGACCGACCCCGCTGCGAAGGAGCTGCTGGCACCCACGGGCTGGACTTACTGATCGATTCAGAAGGAGATCGGTTGAGGGGCTCGGCAGTTGAAGCGGTCTGGCGGGAGAGTGCTGCCGTGCCAGAGGATCTTGTGCCTGATGACCTGTGGCAACGTGTCGCCCCGCTGCTGCCTCCCCGTCCCGTGCGTCGCTATCGCTATCCGGGGCGGCTGCCGGCGGATGACAGGGCTGCACTGCGTGGGATCGTGTACGTCCTACGTAAGGGCGTCAGCTCGCGGGACGTACCGGCGGAGCGGACGGGCTGCAGCGGGGCGACGGCCTGGCGGCGGCTAGGTGTTCTGTCCACGGAGGTTGGTGACAGCAATCACGGCTGGGTGATCTTGAACGAGTGAGGGCCTTCCGGGTTCGGTGTGGATTGCGACATCTCCACCGAACGATCAGAAGGCCCTCATGCCCCACCGTAATGCACCCCTGACCGAGACCGGTCGTCTGCGCCTGGCCCGTTGCGTGGTCGAGGACCGATGGCCCCTGCGGCGGGCGGCCGAACGCTTCCAGGTCTCGCCGACCACGGCCCAGCGCTGGGCCGCCCGCTATCGCGAGCTGGGCGAGGCGGGCATGGCCGACCATTCCTCGCTGTTTGTGACAACTTCAATTGGCCCCACTTCGACATTGAAGTTGGCCCCACCGGCGGTTCGTTGAGGGTCGTGTGGAGGTCGTCAACCTGGGTCCGACAAGTTGTTTGGCCCCACCCCGAACGAGTGGGTTCCCTGGTGGTTGGGCGGGGTCGGAGCGGTAGCGTGAAACGCATCGGATCTGTTGGACGACGAGCCCCCGACAGGTAAACCGCGGATCTCGACCCGTGTTCGATCTGGGACCGACGGACTCTCCGGTCCGCGGTGGACGACGAGGGCGGGCATTGGCACGACCGGCGGAGAACGGTGCGGGCCCAACTGGGCCGAGGCCGACGCCCCGTGAGGGGTGCCGGCCTCGGTTTCTGTCCGGTCTCAAATGATCTGGTTCCGAGTCGGGTCGCTGACCTGCGGCGACCGGTTCAGTTGAGACGTGGGGAAGCCAGGAATCTCAAGTGATGTGGTCCCGGGCGAGCGGATGCCGGAGGCTGTCTCAGTTGATGTGGTCCGACTTCGCTGTGCCGGCGGCCGCAACCGGACCGCTGGCGTGGCTAGGACTGACGGCGTGCGAAGAGGACCGCACCTGGAACGCTCTCGTCGGGGTCGATCAGCATGTGGGCCTCGACGGTGAACCCGGCATCGCGTAGCCAGGCCGCCACTTGGTCAGGCTGGCGGCGGTGAACGTGGACGTTCACCGGGTGACCGCCGTAGCCCTGCGTCTTCAGCCTCGACTCGTCGCCGACGTGAAAGCCGAGCAGCAGTGGTCCGCCGGGACTCAACACGCGCCGGAAGTGGCCGAAGACCGTGGGCACTGCTTCGTCAGGGATGTGAATCAACGACCAGAATGCGAGCAGGCCGACAACTGAAGCACCGGCGAGGTCGAGGTCGGTCATCGAGCCCACCTCGAACCGCAGACCAGGGTGGTCACGCCGAGCCACGTCGATCATCACGGATGAAAGGTCGATGCCGAAAGCGTCCACACCCAGCTCGTGCAGGTGAGCGGTGACGTGCCCAGGTCCGCAGCCCACGTCCGCCACCGGTCCACCACCAGCGGCGTGTACCAAGTCGGCGAACAGCGCCAGAGCCGCCCGAAGATACGGCGACCCGGCCAGAGCCTCGCGTAGCTGGTCGGCATAGCTGACCGCGACCGTGTCGTAGGAGGTCCGGGTGTCTGCCAACCAGCGTTCCGCGTTCATGGCTCGACAGAGTAGTCCAGCGATCAGGATGACGAACCAGATCAACTGAGATCAACGACGAACCAGACCAGGTCACTTGAGACGGAGACCAGGTCCTTCGAGACGGGACAGTTTCTGAACGCGTGGGGGTCAGGACTTGCGGTGCTTCTCCTGGGTCTTCTTGAAGCGGAAGCTGTCGGTACCGGTCTCGATGATGTGCGCGTTGAAGGTGACCCGGTCCACGATCGCGGCGCAGAGCCGGGGGTCGGTGAACGTCTGCTTCCACTCCGAGAACGGGGCGTTCGAGGCGATGGCGATCGCGCGTCGTTCCTCGCGTTCGGTGAACACCTGGAACAGCAGCTTCGCGCCGGGCTTGTCGAGATCGAGATAACCGAACTCGTCCAGACACAGCAGGTCAACGCGTCCGTAGCGGGCGAGGGTGCGGCCAAGTTTCTTTTCGTCGGCTGCCTCGGCCAGCTCGTTCACCAGGTTCGCCGTGGTCGTGTAGCAGACCTTCATGCCCGCCTCGGCGATCGCCGTTCCGATCCCGATCAGCAGGTGCGACTTGCCGGTGCCGGAGTCACCGATCAGACACAGCGGCAGGCCCGCCTTCACCCAGGCCGGGTCGGCCAGGGTGCTGACCTGCTCTGGGGTGACGTTCGGGTTCTTCTCGAACTCGAAGTCCTCCAGCCGCTTAGGGCGGGGGAAGTTCGCCTCCCTGACCAGCCGGGTCTTCTTCCGCTCCTCGCGCTGGTGGCACTCAGCCTCCAGCAGATCGGCCAGGAAGTCCTTGTAGCTGGACCGCTCCTTCAGCGCGGTGGCCGCGATGTCCTCGAAGCGGGAGCGGATCGTGGGCAAGTGCAGGGTCCGACAGGCTTCGTCGATCACCGTTTCGACGGCGCCCTGGGCGTTGGAGTCCTTGCGTTGCCCCGGAACCCGCTGACCGACGTCGAAGAGGGCGGTGTTGTCGTTCATGCGGAACCTTTCGGAAGGCGGGTCAGCAGCTGGTCATAGACGTCCACCGACGGCGGGGGACGGTTGTCCTGGGGCAGTTCGGCCCGGCGGGCGGGAAGCGACAGCAACTGTCCGCCGGGAATGTCCGCCCAGGGCGGAGGATCGTTCTCGTCGTCCTCCGGCTCGGGAATCAGGGTGGTGGACTCGGCCTTGCGGGCCTCAATGGCCACCACGTCCGGGCTGATCGACCCCGCCTTGATCGCCGCCTTGATGCCGGCCAGGACCGCATCGGCGGGCATCCGCCGGTGCAGCAGCAGAACCTCGATCAGAACCCGGGTGCCGGCCGCGTCCCCATGCGTTTTGAGGGCGGAAGCCCAGAACGCCTCATGGACGGCCGTGAAGGTGCCCTCGGCCCGCGCGGCGGCCAGCGCAGTCGACCCGGCCATGGCGCCGGGCTTGACCAGCAAGATCTCCAGGTAGTGATCCAGCACGTCGCGATATCCATAGCGTTGGGTCAGCCGCGGATGACGGGCGACGACGTTCCGCCGCTCGAAGACCAACAGTTCGTTGCCCCGCAGAAGAACGCGTACCCGTTCTCCGATGAAGCGGGCCGGCACCGAGTAGTGGCACTGGCGGACACTGATCCGGCTGGTCCGGTCGACCTTCAGCGTCAGCCCGCACTCGAAGTCCTCGGACGGCAGCGGAGCCAACTCCTCTGACTCGATAAGGAAGTTGAAGCCGATCGAGGTCAGTTTCCCGCGCAGGATCCGTTCGTCCTCCGCCTCGTCGATGATGGCGAGCCGGCCGTTCAGCTCCTCCAGCGAGGGAACGTCGGGAACCGGGACCAGGTGGGCCCGGCGGAAACGACCGCCCTCCTGCTCGACCCCGCCTTTCTCGTGGGCGCCTTCCTCGCCGGGAATGCAGTAGAACGCGTCGAACCCGTAGTGCGAGCGGAAAGTGGTCCACCGCTCGGACTCGACCCGGTTGCGGCCGGTGCAGACCTGCCGGACTGCGGGCTTGAGGTTGTCGTAACGGATATGCCTGGTCGGGACACCGCCCAGCGCCCGGAAAGCCTCGACATGGCCCTCCATGAACGACTCCTGGGCCTGCGAAGCGAGACCCGTTGACCGCACTATCGGCGTGTCCTACGTGTCGGCATGGTGAGGGCGAGGAGTCTCCGTTCGGGATGTTCCCGATGAGACGGAGGCGCGATGGATCACCGTGTGGTGATAGCCGAACGCGAGGTGTCCGGCCTGGTGGTGGCCCGGGTGGGCAGGGTGGAGGCGACCACTGCCGCCACGCTGCCCTGGGTAGTGCTCGACGGCGCGGGGCGGGCGATCAAGCCGGCAAGCGAGTTCCTGCGGGAGTTGCTGGCCTGCGGCAACACTCCGGCCTCCTGCCGCTCCTACGCCTTTGACCTGCTGCGCTGGTTCCGGTTCCTCGCCGCGGTGGACATTGAATGGAGCCGTGCGAAGCGTGCGGACGTACGCGACTTCGTCCTGTGGCTGCGAACGTGCCACAACCCGGCGCGGGACCGGCGCCGCCCGGACGCGCCCGCTCCGGGATCGCTGAACGCGCGCACCGGCAAGCCGTACCTGAGGGTCGGGCTATGCCTCGGCAACCATCAACCACGCCGTGTCGGTGCTGGCGGCGTTCTACGACCACCATCTGCAGACTGGGCAGGGTCCTCTGGTCTCTCCTGTGCCACCGCAGTCCCGTGACGGGCGCCGGCTGGAGGCGCATCACAACCCGTTGGAGCCGTTCCGACTGCACCGTCGGGGCGCCTACCGGCAGAAGCAGGTCGACCGCGAGCCCCGCGCTGTCCCCAACGATGTCGTCGAGGACCTGTTCACCTCCCTGGGCTGCCACCGCGACCGGGCACTGTTCTCCATGTTCTTGTCCAGCGGCGCACGAGCCGCCGAGATGCTGGGTATGACGATCGGCGACATCCACCCGGGCGAGGGCCGGATCTATGTGCAGACCAAGGGCCTGGGCGGGGCGAAGGAAGCATGCCCGGCCTCCCCGGAAGCCTTCGCCTGGCTGGCCCTCTACCTCGGCGACCTGGCCCAGGACGGCCATCGGCCCGCCCCGGACGAGCCGGTGTGGTGGACCCTGCGCGGACCGACGCGCCCGCTGACCTACACCGCCCTGCGAGCGGTACTCAACCGGATCAACGCCCGGATCGGGGCGAACATCACGCTGCACGACCTGCGGCACACCCTGTGTCTGCGCCTGATCGAAGACCCGGCCATCACCCTGGTCGATGCCCAGCAGGTGATGCGCCACCGGCGCATCACCACGACCAGCACCTACCTGCGGCCCAGGATCGACGAGGTCATCACCAAGGTCCACGAGCACTACACGCGCCCCAAGCCGCCGCCGCGGCCGCTGACCGGCTGGACATATGACCCGGACGACCTCGCCGACGTCTTCGGGAACCGCTGATGACCCGGCACGGGCGCGTCGCCCGCACGCCGGTCAGCCCACGCGACCCCGCCCTCCTCACCGCCGCGCTGCCCGAACCGAGGAGCACGACCTGTGGCAGCGGACGGGAGACCGCGCATCGCGATGAACTGGCCCACCTGGCCGAGAGCTTGTTGAGCGAGCCGACCGTCCGCAACCTGTGGCGCCAACAGCTCTCATTGACGCGCATCTTCGACTGGCTGGAGGGATTCCCCGCCGACACCTGGCAGGACCGATGGCTGCTGAGCGGTGCCGACGACCTTGGCTCGGGCTGGGGACCGCAGGGGCTCAGCGCGGGCACCCGGTCGCGGTTCACCGCCGGTCTGGGCACCTTGATCGTCCTCCAGGCGATCCGGCCCTCCTACGGTTGGCTCTTCGGCAGCCGCCTCCTGGGCGTCTACGACGCGTACCGTCGCCACAACCAGCCGTCGCTGTTCGCCGAACTCACACAGCGCGCCGGCGGACAGCGCTGCGAGGAGCACGCGACCGAGGCCCTGAACGTGCTCACCCGCATGAGCATCGTCACCGGCAAGGACCTGCTGGCCTTCAACCTGGAGGACCTCACCGACTACGCCCGGGCCCGTCGGGCCAACGGCCGCACGGTGACGGCCCTGCCCCTTGCCTACGACATCCTTCACGCCGTCGGCGGTCTCAAGGACTCGCCACCGACCCTGCGCGAGGCCCAGGCCCGCGGCCAGCTCACCCCCGCCGAGCTGATCGACCGCCACCCGATCGCCAACCGCGCGGTCCGCGACGTGCTCGTCCACTACATCGCCGAGCGATCCGCCGTCCTGGACTACGGCTCCCTGGTCAACCACGCCCAGATGCTGGCCGACCTGTTCTGGGGCGACCTGCAACGCCACCACCCCGCGATCTCCTCGCTCAATCTGCCCGACGAGGTGGCCCAGGCATGGAAGCAACGCGTCCGGGTCCTGCCCGACGGGCGCCCACGCCGCACCGCCCACGCCGTGTTCCTGGCCGTCCGCTCCTTCTACCTGGACCTCTCGCAGTGGTCGATGGAAGACCCGGCCCGCTGGGCGGCCTGGGCCGCACCCTGCCCGATCAGCGAGGCCGACATCCGCGGCTACATCAAGGAGACCCGGCACCGGCAGGCACGGATGCAGCAGCGTACCCGCACCCTGGTCCCCGTCCTGCCACAACTCGTCCGCGCTGCCGAGGCCCGACTCCAACGCGCCACGCTCCTGCTGCAGGCAGCCCGCTCGGCGGCACCAGGAGAGGAGTTCACCGTCGAGGGCTCGCGCTATCGACGCACCGGCCGCGACGGCAGCAACTGGCGCCCCACTGCATTGTTCCTCGCCCCTGTCGACGAGTCTGGCCCCCGATTCGATGCCGAATGCGAGGAGAACAACGCGTTTTGGACCTGGGCGATCATCGAGGTCCTGCGACGCACCGGGGCCAGGATCGAGGAGCTCCTGGAGCTCACCCACCTGAGCCTGCGTCAGTACCAGGCGCCGACCGGCGAGACAGTCCCGCTGCTGCAGATCAGCCCGTCCAAGACCGACCGCGAGCGCGTCATCCCCGCCGACCCGGACCTGGTCGCGGTCCTCGCCCGGATCATTCGCCGCATCAAGGGCACCGGCGAACGGGTGCCACTGCTGACTCGGTACGACGGCTACGAACGGGTCTTCGGCCCACCGATGCCACACCTGTTCCAGTGCGCCTCCCAGCACCGGCTGCAGGTCATCTCCCCCAACCGGATCCGCGAGCTCCTCACCGACCATGCGCTGCGGGCCGGCATCGTCGACGTCGACGGCACACCGCTGAGATTCACCCCGCACGACTTCCGCAGAATCTTCTCGACCGAGACGGTCAATGGCGGCCTGCCGATCCACATCGCCGCGAAGCTCCTCGGCCATCTCGATCTCAACACCACTCAGGCTTACGTCGCGGTCTATCCCGAGGAGGTCATCCGCCACTACCGGCAGTTCGTCGACCAGCGCCGGACCCACCGTCCCAGCGAGGAATACCGCGAGCCCAGCGACACGGAGTGGCAGGATTTCCGTGACCACTTCAGCCTCCGCAAGGTCGCCCTCGGCACCTGCGACCGGCCCTATGGGACCCCTTGCCAGCATGAAAACGCCTGCGTCAGGTGCCCCATGCTCCGCCTGGACCTGGCCCAGGAGCCCCGGCTGCTGGAGATCGAAGCCAACACTCGCGAGCGCCTCGGGGAGGCCCAGCGGATGCAGTGGCTCGGTGAGGTCGCCGGACTGCAGGAGAGCCTACGGCACATCGCCGTCAAGAAGCAGCAGGCCGAACGCCTAAGGGCACAAGCAGGGCAGGGAGAGAACCGAGCCGGTTCCCTCAGCTGAACAATCACATTGACCAGCATGGGCGGGACAGAGATCGTATGCCCATGACGGACAGCACCTGGCTCAACCGCGATCACCAGCTTATCCCCGGCAAGGAGCTCTTTCGCAGTGAGCGCAGGTTCCACCTCTTGGCCTACACGGCGAGCCACAGTCAGCTCCTGATGCGGAGTGTCGGGCAACCCGACGAAGCTGGCGAGCCCGAGACGACGATTGACCTGCTGTTCAAGCCCGCCGCCGTGGTGAAGATCAGTACCGACTACCGCGGTTTGGCGATCAGATGCGCGACCGAGGCCGAGAGCGAGCAGGTCAAGGCCGACCACGCCAGCATGTCCTTCGGCCGGGACGATCGCGTCTTCGTTCTGGAGAGCCAAGGCGATTCCGACTACGTGGTTGCCATGGCCGTCGGCTGGACAGAAGGAGTGCTCGGCCGCACTCAGCAGAGCTTCTTCAACAACTTCTACCCCGCTAGGCCGATCATCTGGCCCAGCCAGCCTCTTTCCGGAGTCGATGCCGGCCTCAACATCGCCTCGGCCCAAGAACTCATCGAGGCACTGTCGGCTGAAGAGAACGCCATGATCCGACGAGAGCGTCACCGCCACGTCTACGTCGTCATGACACGGATGATCCGCCCCGAGGGACCCGACGTCACCGGAGCGGGTGTCTTCCTGACCAGAGCCGACGCCGATGACGCCCAGGCCGTGATCACCGCGAAGTCAGTCGACTGCTGGATCGAGGAGCTCCCGATCGCGCTCTGACCGGGATCCGCTCAGGCACCCTCGATAGTGCAGAGAAACACCCGGTGGACGGCCTTGCCCGAGTGCGACAGCCGCAGCGTGAACAGGTGACATTTGACCGCCTCGCCGGCCACCCGCACCCACACGTCCGCGAAATCGACCTCGGCCTCCTCGCCGGGCAGGTGGTCCTGGGGCACCATTCCCTCCAAATGCTGGCGGCCCTCACGGTCCTCCGCCACGATCTCGGGCCGCCGCTTGCGGACGTAGTTGCGCAGCGTCGAGTACGACGCCGCGTCGAAGTCGTGCTCGTCGGCCAGGCACTTGTGGATCCGCTCAACGGTGTGTTTCTGCTTCCGCGGCGCCTTCAGGTCGGCCCGCAGCATCGCGTCGATCCAGTGAATGGCCGGGTCCAGGATGCGGAACTGCCGCTGGCCGGACTTGCGCGGCGGCGGGATCGCCGATGCCATCGCCTGCCGCACGGTCCGGCGGTGGACGCCGTACTTCGTCGCCAACGTCCTCAGCGAGATCTGCGGATCGAGACGCACGTCCCGACGGATGTTTTCGAACAACTCGACACGCGACAGACGCAAATCCGGCCTCCCGACACGGCCATGACCAACAGCACGGCCTCCGACATGACCGTGAACGACGGACACACCCTGTCGGGATCGGGCAGACAGCGCAGACCATTCACTCGGACGAGGGCATGTCGACACAGAGCGGCACAGGTGGAGCCAAATCAAATGTCGGTCAACTGGGGCCAGACCAGAGTGCCGAGGTGGGGCCAACGGAACCTGTCACAAACACCTCGCGCCCCCACCACAGCCCCCGCCGGACCCCGACCCGCACCGAACGCAGAATCATCAAGGTCCGCGTCCTGCGCCGCTGGGGCCCCGCCCGCATCG